>NZ_CP151473.1:1529949-1835939 GCF_048755855.1 Curtobacterium sp. L1-20
ATGGTGCAGAACACGACGTACACGCAGAGCGACAACGCGGGTGCGGGTGCGACGGCGGTGAACTACAGCGCCGACAGCGCCTACGGGAACTCGGGCGGGTTCCAGACCGGCTCGACGTACAAGGTGTTCACCCTCGCGGAGTGGCTCGCCACCGGACACACGCTGTCCCAGTCCGTGTCGACCGGGGAGCACACCTTCCAGAACGCCGAGTTCACCAACTCCTGCCAGGACGTCAGCGGCGGCGAGTGGAACGTGTCGAACGCCGAGAACGTGGGCCCGAGCCTGACCGTGGAGCAGGCCACGGCGGAGTCGATCAACACCGCCTACGCCCAGATGGGCAAGCAGCTCGACCTCTGCAAGATCGCGGAGCTGGCGAAGTCCATGGGGATCCACCCGGCGAGCGGCGGGACGCTCACGCAGACCCCGTCGTCGATCCTCGGGGTGAACGACCTCTCGCCGATCGACCTCGCCGAGGCCTACGCCGGCTTCGCCCACGGCGGTGTCGTCTGCACCCCGACCGCGATCGACTCGGTGACGACCTCGACGGGCGCGAAGATCACCCCGACGCCCTCCTCGTGCACGCAGGGGGTCGCGGCGAACGTCGCCGCGACGGTCGACTACGCCCTCCGCGGCGTGCTCACCGGCAAGGGCACGGCCGTCCTGGCCAACCCGGGTGACACCGTCGAGAAGTTCGCCAAGACCGGCACGACCGACGGGGACGTGCAGAACTGGCTGGTCGCGTCGACGACGAAGTACACGAACGCCACGTGGATCGGCAACGTCCAGGGGCACGTGGGACTCGCGAACGTCGGCTTCCCGCAGGGCACGACCGGGTACAGCGCGAAGTTCGGGGTCGGCAAGGCGCTGATGAGCTACCTCGACCAGACGGTCGGCGGCGACCCCTTGCCCGCGCCGGACCCCGCGCTGGTCGGGCAGGTTGCGCCGGCACCCTCGGCCGCCGCGCAGTCGACCGGGTCGGGACAGGACGGGTCGCAGCAGCAGGGTCAGCAGCAGCAGCAGCAGCCACAGCAGCAGGGCCAGCAGCAGCCGCCGCAGCCGCCGCAGCAGCAGGACCAGCAGCAGCCGACCCGACAGGGCGCCCACGGGGCGCCGTCGAAGCCGGGGACCGGACGCTGACGGTCTGGAGGGTCGGTGCCGGTCCGCGGGGCCGGCGCCGCACCCCGGACGGCCCGGCCCGGTTCTCCACAGGCGGGTCGCGTGCGTCGGGGCACCAATAGACTGGTGCGCATCCCACGAACCGATCGACGGAGCACCATGCCTGACATCACGAGCGAGCAGGTCGCGCACCTGGCGAACCTCGCACGTATCGCACTCACGCCGGACGAGATCGACAAGCTGACCGGGGAGCTCTCGCACATCGTCGAGAGCGTCGCCCGCGTCGCCGAGGTCGCCACCCCGGACGTCCCCGCGACGAGCCACCCGGTGCCGCTCGGCAACGTCACGCGGCCCGACGTGGTCGGGCAGACGCTGACGCAGGAGCAGGCACTCTCGGGTGCGCCGGACTCGGACGGCGAGCGCTTCCGCGTGACCGCGATCCTCGGCGAAGAACAGTAGGGCGAAGAACAGTGACCAGCGACCTCACCCGCCTCAGCGCCGCCGCGCTCGCCGACGCCCTCGTGGCGCGCGACGTCTCGAGCGTCGAGGCGACCCAGGCCCACCTCGACCGCATCCAGGCCGTGGACGGCGACGTCCACGCGTTCCTGCACGTCAACCAGAACGCGCTCGCCGCGGCGAAGGCGATCGACTCGCGCCGCGCCGCGGGCGACGACCTCGGCCCGCTCGCCGGCGTCCCGATCGCCGTCAAGGACGTCCTCTGCACGCAGGACATGCCGACGACCTCCGGCTCGAAGATCCTCGAGGGCTGGGTGCCCCCGTACGACGCGACCCCGGTCGCGAAGCTCCGGGCAGCCGGCCTCGTGCCGCTCGGCAAGACCAACATGGACGAGTTCGCCATGGGTTCGACGACCGAGTTCTCGGCCTACGGTCCGACACACAACCCGTGGGACCTCGACCGCATCCCCGGTGGTTCCGGTGGTGGCTCGGCCGCCGCGGTCGCCGCGCACGAGGCGCCCCTCGCGCTCGGCTCGGACACCGGCGGCTCCATCCGCCAGCCGGGTGCCGTGACCGGTACCGTCGGCGTCAAGCCCACCTACGGCGGTGTCAGCCGGTACGGGGCGATCGCCCTCGCGTCGAGCCTCGACCAGGTCGGCCCGGTGTCCCGGACAGTGCTCGACGCCGCGCTCCTGCACGACGTCATCGGCGGGCACGACCCGAAGGACTCCACCTCGATCCCGGACGCGTGGCCGTCGATGGCCGCCGCCGCGCGCGAGGGCCTGCAGGCGGACACGCTCCGGGGGCTCCGTGTCGGCGTCGTGAAGGAGCTCGCCGGTGGCGAGGGCTTCCAGGCCGGTGTCACGCAGCGCTTCCAGGAGACCGTGGCGATCCTCGAGTCCGCGGGTGCCCAGGTCGTCGAGATCGACGCACCCTCGTTCGCCTACGCGATCAGCGCCTACTACCTGATCCTCCCGGCCGAGGCGTCGTCGAACCTGGCGAAGTTCGACTCGGTCCGCTTCGGCCTCCGCGTCACGCCGGAGAACGGTGCCACGGTCGAGGACGTCATGGCCGCCACGCGCGAGGCCGGGTTCGGTCCCGAGGTCAAGCGCCGCATCATCCTCGGCACCTACGCCCTGAGCGCGGGGTACTACGACGCCTACTACGGCTCGGCGCAGAAGGTCCGCACGCTCGTGCAGCGAGACTTCACGGCCGCGTTCGAGCAGGTCGACCTGCTGGTCAGCCCGTCGGCCCCGACCACCGCGTTCCCGATCGGTGAGCGCATCGACGACCCGTTGTCGATGTACCTCAACGACCTCACGACGATCCCGGCGAACCTCGCCGGCGTCCCCGGCATGAGCATCCCGAACGGCCTCGCCCCCGAGGACGGTCTGCCGACCGGCGTGCAGCTGATGGCCCCGCAGCGCGAGGACGCCCGGCTGTACCGCTACGGCGCCGCGCTCGAGCGCCTGCTCGAGCAGCAGTGGGGACACCCGCTCATCGACGGCATCCCGGACCTCGACCAGAGTCAGCAGTCCGCTGCGCAGGAAGGTGTGATCTGATGGCGCAGAAGGACGCGCTGATGGACTTCGACGAGGCCCTCCGGCTGTACGAGCCGGTCCTCGGCTTCGAGGTCCACGTCGAACTCGCGACGAAGACCAAGATGTTCTCGGACGCGCCGAACTTCTTCGGCGGCGAGCCCAACACGAACGTGACGCCGGTCGACCTCGGGCTGCCCGGGTCGCTCCCGGTCGTGAACGCACAGGCCGTGCGGTACTCGATCCAGCTCGGGCTCGCGCTCGGGTGCTCCATCGCCGAGTCGTCCCGGTTCGCGCGGAAGAACTACTACTACCCGGACAACCCGAAGAACTACCAGATCTCGCAGTACGACGAGCCCATCGCGTACGAGGGCGAAGTCGAGGTCGAGCTCGCCGACGGCACGATCTTCCAGGTGCCGATCGAGCGTGCCCACATGGAAGAGGACGCCGGCAAGCTCACGCACGTCGGCGGTGCCACCGGTCGCATCCAGGGCGCCGAGTACTCCCTCGTCGACTACAACCGCGCCGGTGTCCCGCTCGTCGAGATCGTCACCAAGCCGATCATCGGTGCCGAGGAGCGCGCACCCGAACTCGGCGCCGCCTACGTGCAGGTCATCCGCGACCTCGTCCGGGCGCTCGGCGTCTCCGAGGCCCGCATGGAGCGGGGCAACCTGCGCTGCGACGCGAACATCTCGCTGCGTCCCCGCGGCCAGGAGAAGCTCGGCACCCGCACCGAGACGAAGAACGTGAACTCGTTCCGTGCCGTCGAGCGGGCGATCCGCTACGAGATCCAGCGGCAGGCGGCGATCCTGGCCGCCGGCGGGACGATCACGCAGGAGACCCGGCACTGGCACGAGGACACCGGCCGCACGTCGGCCGGTCGCCCCAAGTCGGACGCCGACGACTACCGCTACTTCCCGGAGCCCGACCTGCTCCCCGTCGTGCCGGACCCGGCCGTCATCGAGGAGCTCCGGGCGTCGCTGCCCGAGGCCCCGGTGGCACGTCGTCGCCGGCTCAAGGGCGACTGGGGCTTCACCGACCTCGAGTTCCAGGACGTCGTCAACGGCGGCCTGCTGGACGAGGTCGAGGGCACCGTCGCCGCCGGCGCCTCGCCGCAGGCCGCACGCAAGTGGTGGACCGGCGAGATCAGCCGCGTCGCGAACGCGCAGGACGCCGCACCCGGCGACCTCGTGTCGCCGGAGCACGTCGCCGAGACGATCGCGCTCGTCGAGTCCGGTGACCTCACCGACCGGCTGGCGCGGCAGGTGCTCGAGGGCGTCATCGCCGGAGAAGGGTCGCCGGCGCAGGTCGTCGAGGCCCGTGGGCTGAAGGTCGTGTCCGACGACTCGGCGCTCACCGCCGCGGTCGACGATGCCCTCGCCGCGCAGCCCGACGTGCTCGCGAAGATCAAGGACGGCAAGGTCCAGGCCGCCGGCGCGATCATCGGTGCCGTCATGAAGGCGATGCGGGGACAGGCCGACGCAGCCCGCGTCCGCGAACTCGTCCTCGAGCGCGCACAGCAGTCGTAGCGCTGCCGGACCGACACCCGGACACAGCACCGCGGGGGACCGCGGTGCTGTGTCCGTCCCACGTCCCCGCACAACCTGGGGACGCGTCAGCGACCCGGTGACAAGATGGGTCGTGACCGCAACGATCCGCGCCATCGGTACCGCCGTCCCCGAGACGACGCTCGACCAGGGCCGCGTGCGCGACCTCTTCTCCGCCCAGCCCGGCATCGGCAGGCTCGCCAGCAGGCTGGTCCCGGCCGCGTTCGACGCGTCCGAGGTCGACCACCGGCACACCGTGCTCGACGAGCTCGACGCCGCACGACCCGGAGGCGCGTTCCGCGACGACGACGGTGTGCTCCGCTCCCCGAGCACGGGCTCGCGGAACGACCGGTACCGCGAACTCGCGCCGCCGCTCTTCGTCGCGGCCGCCCGGGACGCCGTCGAGCGGGCCGGGGTCGACCCCGCCTCGGTCACCCACCTCGTGACGGTGTCGTGCACCGGCTTCACCCAGCCGGGGCCCGACATCGACATCGTCGAGCAGCTCGGCCTGCCCGCAGGCGTCTTCCGCCACCACATCGGCTTCATGGGGTGCTGCGCTGCGTTCCCCGCGCTGCGCATCGCCGCCGCGTTCGCCGAGGCCGACCCGGACGCCGTCGTGCTGGTGGTCTGCGCCGAACTCTGCACCCTCCACGTCCGGGCCTCCGACGACCCGGACCAGATCGTCGCGAACAGCGTCTTCGGGGACGGCGCTGCCGCCGTGGTCGTGGCCGCGGACGGCGCGGGCCTCCGGCTCGACGGCTTCGCCACCACGGTCATCCCGGAGGGGGCGTCCGAGATGGCGTGGAACATCGGCGACGAGGGCTTCGAGATGGTCCTCTCGACTGCCGTGCCGAAGCTCGTCGGCGCTCACGTGCCGGCAGCCGTCGCCCCGCTCGTGGGCGGCTCCGGCACCCCGTCGGACATCCCGGTGTGGGCGATCCACCCGGGCGGGCGGGCGATCCTCGACCGTGCGCAGGAGGCCCTCGGACTGCCCGACACCGCGATGGCGTCGAGTCGCCGGGTCCTCCGTGCGCACGGCAACATGTCCAGCGCCACGGTCCTCTTCGTCCTGCGGGACGCCGTCGACGCCGGGCTCACCGACGGCAGCTCCCTCGTGGCGTTGGCCTTCGGCCCCGGGCTCACGGTGGAGTCGGGCCGGTTGACGGCCGTCCGCACCGAGGCCTCCCCGGACGTCGAACCGCGACGTGCTCCGGTCGCGACGGCGGGCACCGCGTGAGCCGCGCGGACGGGGCCGGGTCGCGCCTGCCGGTCGACCTGACCGAGCGCGACGTCGCGCTCACCGAGCTCATGGACGACCCGGACTGCGACCCGCACGCCCTGGCGCGCACCTTCCGGCGGTTCGCCCTCGTCAACGCCCTGGTCAGCGGATGGCGCGGCGTCTGGCGGACGCACGTCGCCCCGGCACTGCCGACCGAGGGTCGTGCGCGGGTCCTCGACCTCGGCTGCGGCGGCGGCGACCTCGCGCGTGCCCTCGTGCGGTGGGCCGCGGCGGACGGCTTCGACGTCGAGGTCGTCGGCGTCGACCCGGATCCGCGTGCGATCGAGGCGGCCACCCGCTCGACCACGCGCGGCGTCACCTTCCGCGAGCAGTCGAGCGGTGACCTGGTGGCGGCGGGGGAGCGGTTCGACCTCGTCGTGTCGAACCACGTCCTCCACCACCTCGGCGACGAGGAACGGAACGGGTTCCTCGGCGACTCGGCGACGCTCGCCACGAGCCGGAGCCTCCACTCGGACATCCGGCGGTCGCCCGCCGCCTACCGTGCGTACGCCCTCGGGTCCGCGTTCGTCGCGGCGGGCACCTTCGTCCGGGTCGACGGCCTCCGCTCGATCCGCCGGTCCTTCACCGTGCCGGAACTGCGGGACGCGCTGCCGACCGGGTGGCGGGCCGAGCAGGCCGCCCCGCACCGGGTGCTCGCCGTCCGCGACGCCTGACGGACGGCGCCGGGACGGCGAGGTCGGCCGGGTCGGCCGGGTCGGCTAGCGTCGGGTCCATGGCCCAGGAAGCGTTGCACCGCGTCGCGGTCCTCGTCCTGGACGGCGCGAAGCCACTCGACGTCGGGATCCCCGCGCAGGTGTTCTCCAACCGGCCGAGCATGCCGTACGAGGTGCGGGTCTGCGGGCCGCGTGCGGGACGCATCGCCGGTGGGGACGGGCTCGCCTACGCCGTCGACCACGGGCTCGACGCGCTCGCGTGGGCGCAGACCGTCTTCGTGCCGGGGTACCGGTACCCGGCGGACACGCCACCACCGGCGGACGTGGTCGCCGCGCTCGCCCGTGCACACCAGGCCGGTGTCCGCATCGCGGCGATCTCCACCGGTGCGTTCGCACTCGCGGCGGCCGGCCTGCTCGACGGCCGACGTGCGACGACGCACTGGCACTACACCCGGGTCCTGCGGGACCGCTACCCCGACGTGGACGTCGACGAGGACGTCCTGTTCGTCGACGCCGGATCGGTCCTGACGAGCGCCGGCGCGGCCAGCGGGATCGACCTGTGCCTCCACATCGTGCGGCAGGACCACGGGGTCGCGCTGTCCAACCACGTGGCGCGCCGGCTCGTCAGTGCGCCCTACCGGAGCGGCGGTCAGGCGCAGTTCGTCCCGCGGAGCATGCCCGAGCCGCTCGGGGACGTCTTCGCCGAGACGCGGGAGTGGGCACTCCGGCACCTCGCCGACCCGCTGACGCTCGAGGTCCTCGCGCGGAACGCGACGGTGTCCCCGCGCACGTTCTCGCGGCGCTTCGTCGAGGACACCGGGTACACGCCGATGCAGTGGGTGCTCCGGGCCCGCGTCGACCTCGCGCGGGAACTCCTGGAACGGTCGGACCTCGGCGTCGACCAGGTCGCCGAGCGCGCGGGCCTCGGTTCCGACGCGAACCTCCGCACGCACTTCCGGCGGATCCTCGGCACCTCGCCGACCGCGTACCGCCGCACCTTCCAGGACTGACGCGCCCACCGCGGGCATTGGCGGGATCCTTGCGGACGATGGCTTCCCTGCCACTGGAGCCGCGCCTCCAGGCCGATGAGCATGGACCGCGGAACGAAAGGACGTCCACATGACCCGCATCGCCATCAACGGATTCGGCCGCATCGGCCGCAACACCCTCCGCGCCCTCCTCGCGCGCGGCGGCGACGACCTCGAGGTCGTCGCCGTCAACGACCTGACCGCCCCCGACACCCTCGCGCACCTCTTCCGATACGACTCCGCGCTCGGTCCCTTCGACGGCACCGTCGAGGTCGACGGCGACGTGCTGGTCATCGACGGCCGACGCGTGCGCGTGCTGGCTTCGCGAGAACCGGCTGAGCTGCCGTGGGCGGACCTCGGCGTCGAGGTCGTCCTCGAGTCCACCGGCCGCTTCACCGCGCGGGACGCCGCCGCCGGGCACCTCACCGCGGGTGCGCGACGCGTCCTCATCAGCGCCCCCGCCTCAGGTGCCGACGCGACCATCGCCTACGGGGTGAACACCGACGTGTTCGACCCGGAGGCGCACACCGTCGTCTCGAACGCCTCCTGCACGACGAACGCGTTGGCGCCGCTCGCGTCGGTGCTCGACGACCTCGCGGGCATCGAGCACGGGTTCATGACGACCGTCCACGCCTACACGCAGGAGCAGAACCTGCAGGACGGTCCGCACCGCGACCTCCGCCGCGCACGGGCTGCCGGCGTCAACATCGTCCCGACCTCGACGGGGGCCGCGAAGGCGATCGGGCTGGTGCTGCCGCGGCTCGAGGGCAAGCTGTCCGGGGACGCGATCCGGGTGCCGGTGCCGGTCGGCTCGATCGTCGAGCTGAACACCGTGGTCTCGCGTGACGTCACCGTCGACGAGGTCAACGAGGCCTACCGTGCCGCTGCCGCCGGACCGCTCGCGGGCGTGCTGGCCTTCACGGCGGACCCGCTCGTGTCGACGGACATCACCGGGCGGCCGGAGTCGAGCGTCTTCGACTCGCTGCTCACCCGTGTGGACGAGGGGCGGCACGTGAAGGTCGTGGCCTGGTACGACAACGAGTGGGGCTTCTCGAACCGGGTCGTCGACACGCTGGGGCTGCTGGCCCGGGCCTGAGGCGGACGACCCGCGCGCTGGCGGGCCGGGCCGGCGGGGCGGACCCGAGCGCCCCTGCGCCGATGCGGTCCAGCCCGTGCTGCGGAAGCGACAGCGTGCCGGACACGGGCCGCGGTGGTCCCGCGAAAGCGACAGTGTGCCGTCGATGTCCGGCGGCACACTGTCGCTTTCGCGGAACGGCGGCCTCGCCCTGCGTCAGCGGATGACGGCCGTCGTGGACGCGAAGGACCGGGAGCGCACGGCCTCGCGGTACCGGTCGAGCGCGGCACCCTCGACCTCGACCGACTCGAGCGCCGCCAGCCCCGCACCGAGCACCGGGGGATCGGTCACCCACGTCGGGACCGCTCCGGGCACCCGCTCCGCGAGCCCCGACACGACCCCGTCCACGAGCAACGGGTCCCGCGCGGCGAGCACACCGCCACCGAGCACGACCGGCACCGGTGACGCCGCCGACCCGCCGAGTCCGAGCCGCCCGAGCGCCACCGACGCCAGGAGCACGATCTCCTCGGCCTGCCGGTCCACGACGCTCCTGGCCACGGCGTCGCCGGTTCCCGCGACCTCGAAGAGCACCGGGCACAGCCGGTTGAAGACGCGTTGGTCGAGGCGCCCGAAGTGGACGGCCTCGGTGACCTCGCGCACGGTGCCGAGCCCGAGGGCGGCCGGTACCGCGTCGACGAGCGCCGTCGCGGGTCCGCGTCCGTCGTCGGCGCGTGCGGCGTGCCACAGCGCCCGGTTGCCGAGGTACGCCCCGCCGCCCCAGTCGCCGGAGACATCGCCGATCGCCGGGAACCGCGCGGTCTCGCCGTCCGCCCGCACGGCGAGGGCGTTGATGCCCGTGCCGCACACCACCGCCGCGGCATCGGGGGAGAGCGTCCCGGCACGCAACAGCGCGAACAGGTCGTTGTCGAGCACGTCCGGTGCGCCGCCGTCCTCCGCCCAGTGGGCGAGAGCCGTCCTGGCCGCCACGAGTTCGTCCGGCAGGTCGAGCCCGGCGAGGTACACGTGGGTGGTCAGGATCCGTCGGTCGCCGAGGTCGGCGAGCACGCGGGCGCGCACGTCGTCGAGGATCGGCCCGGCGAGGTCCCAACCGCGGGTCTGCGGGTTCGATCCGGGTCCGCGGGCGTGTCCGACCAGTGTGCCGTCGAGGCCGATCGCGACGACGTCGGTCTTGCTGCCGCCGCCGTCGACGGCCAGCACCACGTCGGTCGCGCTCGGGGCCACGTCGGCCCCGCTCCGCGGCGGCGTCGCCGGACGGGAGGCGCGGGTCGTCCCCGCCTCGCCGGTGCGGCTCAGCCCACCCACGTCGCCTGCTCCGATCGCGCCCACGGCAGGTGCTCCGCGTTCGCGGCCAGGAGCAGGTCGGTGAGCTTCTCGGCCCGGTCGACCTGACCCACGAGCGGGTGCGCCCACATCGCCCGGAGCACCCGGTCGCGGCCGCCGTGGACGGCGGCCTCGAGGGCGAGCCGTTCGTAGCCGGCCACGTGCGACACCAGCCCCACCATGTCCTCGGCGAGCGGTGCGACGGGCAGCGGGGTGATCGCCTGCCGGGTGACGCGGGCCGGGACCTCGATGACGTGGTCGTCGGGGAGGAACGGGAAGGTGCCGTCGTTGCGCACGTTCAGCACCTGCACGTCCCCGCGGTCGCCGAGGATCGAGGACAGGACGTCGATCGCCGCCTCCGAGTAGTACGCACCGCCGCGCTGCTCGAGCTCGACCGGCTTCGTGACGACCGACTCGTCGGCGTACTTCGCCAGGAGCGCCCGCTCGGTCGCCATGACCGCTTCGGCGCGGGTGGGCTCGTGGAGCTGTTCCTCGAGGACCAGGTCGTGCGCGTAGAAGTAGCGCAGGTAGTACGACGGGACCGCGTGCTGCAGGCGGATGAGGTCCTCGTGCATGTGCACGCTCTCGGCCATCCGGGTCAGGGCGTCCCCGGGGGCGAGCAGCTCGTCGAGCACGTCCCGCGTGCTGCCGTCGGCGCCGGTGACGTGCACGCCGCGCTCCCACGTCAGGTGGTTCAGGCCGACGTGGTCCAGGCGGACGGCCGACGGTGCGACCTGGAACTCCTTCGCGAAGCGGCGCTGGAACCCGATGGCGACGTTGCAGAGCCCGACGGCGCGGTGACCGGCTTCGAGCAGTGCCCGCGTGACGATGCCGACCGGGTTGGTGAAGTCGACGATCCAGGCGTCCGGCTTGGCGTGCTCGCGGACGAGCTCCGCGTACTCGAGCACGACCGGCACGGTCCGGAGCGCCTTCGCGAACCCGCCGGGTCCGGTGGTCTCCTGCCCGATGCAGCAGGCCTCGTGCGGCCAGGTCTCGTCCTGCTGCCGTGCGGCCTGGCCGCCGATGCGGAGTTGGAACATGACGGCGTCGGCGTCGGACACCCCGGCCACCACGTCGTCGGTGACGTGCACGGTGCCGGGGTGGCCGGCGTGCGCGAACATGCGCTTCGCGACGCCGCCGACCAGCTCGCGCCGGACCGGGTCGGGGTCGACGAGCCAGAGCTCGTCGATGGGCAGTTGGTCGCGGAGCCGGGCGAAGCCGTCCACGAGCTCGGGGGTGTAGGTGGATCCGCCACCGATGACTGCGAGTTTCACTGTGGTGCTATCCCTTCACGCCGGTGAGCGCGATGCCCTCGACGAATGCCTTCTGTGCGAAGAAGAAGATGATGACGACGGGGACCATGACGACGACGGTCATCGCCATCGTCATGGACCAGTCGGTGCCGTGCTGGCCGCGGAACGTCGCGAGCCCGTACGCGACCGGCCAGGCGGCCTGGTTCTCGGACGCGTAGAGGAGCGGACCGTAGTAGTCGTTCCACGAGTGGAAGAACATGAAGATCGCCGCCGACGCGATGCCCGGACGTGCCATCGGCACGACCACGCGCCAGAGCACGCCCCACTCGCTGCAGCCGTCCATCCGCGCGGCGTCCCCGTACTCCTTCGGGATCGTCATGAAGAACTGGCGGAGCAGGAAGATGCTGAACGCGTCGCCGAGCAGGTTCGGCAGGATCAGCGGCCAGAGCGTCCCGGTCAGGTGCAGGTGCGACCACATCACGTAGACCGGCACCGCGGTGACCTGCGGGGGCAGGAGCATCGCGACGATGATCACCGTGAAGATCAGGTTCGCGCCCCGGAACTTGATCTGGGCGAGGGCGTACGCCGCCGGCACGGAGCTGACGAGCATGAACGCGGTGGCGAGCACGGCGTACATCGACGAGTTGCCGAACCACTGGACGAGCGGCAGCTCGGTGAAGACCCGGCCGTAGTTCGCGAAGTCGAAGGGCTTCGGGATGATCGACGCCGTGAGGGCCTGGTTGCTCGACATCAGCGACGTCAGGACGACGAAGACGATCGGCGCGATGGTCAGGACGCCGAGCGCGACGAGCGCGGCGTGCTCGGCGATCCAGACGAGGGTCCGGCCGCGGGGCCTGCCGGTGCGGGGAGCAGAACCCCGGGGAGCCCGGGCGAGCGGTGACTGGGAGACGGCGGTCATCAGGACTCCTCCGGCCGGAACACGCTGATCCGACGCATCGTGAAGACGAGCACCACGGCGGTGACCACGAAGAGCACCACGGCCATGGCGGACGCGTAACCGAACTGGAAGTTCGCGAACCCGTGCTGGTAGAGCAGCTCGGTGTAGGTGAGCAGCGAGGTGCCCGGGTAGCCGAGCAGCGCCGCCGTCCCACCGCCGATCGTCGCCTTGCCGCTGGCGACCCCCGACGCGACCGCGGCCTCGGTGAAGTACTGCAGCGCGGCGATCACCCCGGTGACGGCAGCGAAGCCGATGACGGGCGCGATCGTCGGCAGCGTGATGTGTCGCACCTGCTGGACGCCGTTCGCGCCGTCGAGCGACGCGGCCTCGTACAGGTCGCGCGGCACGTCGAGGAGCGACGCCAGGAAGATGATCATGATGTCGCCCATCACCCAGACGCCCAGGATCACGAGCGAGGGCTTCGACCACGCCGGGTCGTTGAACCACAGCGGACCGTCGATGCCGAACACGCGGAGGATCTGGTTGACGGGGCCGGTGCCCGGGTTGAACAGGAACACGAAGGCGACGACGCTCGCCACCGGCGGCACCAGGGCGGGCAGGTAGAACAGTGTCCGCCAGAACCCCGTCATGGTCCTCGCCCGGCTGAGCAGTCCGGCGACGAGCAGTCCGCAGACGATCCGGACCGGCACGAGGATGACGACGAACCACAGCGTGTTGACGACCGCCGGGCCGATCTGCGGGTCCTGCGTGAACAGGAACTTGTAGTTGAGCAGTCCGACGAACTGGGGTTCCTGCAGCTGGTTGTAGCGCGTGAACGAGTAGAAGATCGACGCGACGAGCGGGTAGGCGAAGAAGACCGCGAGGCCCGCCAGGGCCGGAGCCAGCATGGTCAGCGCGACCAGGCGGCGGCGGGACTCGGCGGAGCGTCGCCGACGTGGCCGGCTCGCGGGGGTCGTCGAACGCGACCCGGCCGGGGCCGACGGCCGGGAGGCGCGGGTGGGCCGCGCCTCCCGGCTGCCGGTTTCTGGGGTGGTGACGTCCGTCATGGTCACGGACCAGCCAGCTGGTTGGCGTTGTCGATGTCGGAGTCGAGCTTCTTCAGCTTGGCGTCGAGGTCGCCGCCGTTCTGCTGGTACGCCTGCCAGAACTTCGTGAACGTGCCGATGTAGGCGGCGCCGTCCGCGGTGCCGGGCGAGGTCATCGTGTCCTCGTCGCCGGCGACGTCGACGAAGGTCTTGTAGTTGTCGTCGACCTCGAGCTTCGACGACTGCAGGGCCGAGGTGAGCGTCGGGATGTTCTTCAGCCCGTTGCCCATGATGACCTGCGCGTCGGTGTTCGTGGACAGGTACTTCAGCAGTGCCCAGGAGAGCTCCGGGTTCTTGGAGCCCTTCGCGATGCCAGCCACGTTGCCCGCGATGTACGTCGAGCCGTAGTTGCCGAGCCCGTCCATCACCGGGGTCGGCGCGGTGCCGTAGTCGAGGTCCGGCTTCTGGTCCTTGATGAACGCGGTGCGGTACTCGCCGTCGATCTGCATGGCGACCTGGCCGGTCTGGAACGCGTTGTCGGCGGCGAACTCCTGGCCGAGGCCCGAGGTGAAGGCCTTGAGCTTGTCGTAGCCGATCTCGTCGACGAAGCCCTTCTGCCAGGTGATCAGCTTCTTCCACGCGGCCGAGGTGCCGATCTCGCTGTTGCCCTTGCTGTCCAGCCACGAGCCGTCCACCATCGGGGCCCAGTGCTCGGGCGAGTTCTCGTAGAAGTCGATGAGCGGGTTGAAGCCGAGCTGCTTGATCGACCCGTCGGCGTTGTAGGTCGTGAGCTTGAGCGCGTCGGACTTCAGCTCGTCGAGCGTCTTCGGCGGCGAGGTGATGCCCGCCTTCGCCAGGAGCGGCTTGTTGTACATGAGTGCGCTGACGTCGGCGAGGGCCGGCAGGGTGCAGCGCGTGCCCTTGTACTGCGTGTACGACCGCACGGCCTTCGGGATGTCCGACAGGTCGACCTTGTCGCGCTTGATGTAGGGGGAGAGGTCGCGGAAGGCGCCCGAGGAGCAGAAGCTGCCGACGATCGCGGTCGAGTACGACAGGCCCACGTCGATGTTCTGCCCCGACGAGATCGCCTTCTGGAGCTTCTCGTCGTCCTGTCCGGCGTGGATGTCGACCGTCACGCCGGGGTTCGCCTTCTCGAACCCGGCGACGGCGTTCTTCACGACGCCGGCCTCGCGCCCGGTGAAGAAGTGCCACAGGGACACGGTGCCCTTGAGGTCCTTCGGGGCCTTGTCGGCGACGTCGGCGGCGCTGCTGCCGGAGCTGCAGCCGGCGACGACGAGGGCGCCGGCAGCGGCCATCGCCGTGACGGTGAGGATCCGCACGGCGGATCGCTTGGAGGGGTGCATCAGTACTCGCTCTCTGGTCTCGCTCCGTCGTGCTGCGGATCGCGGAACCGCACGAGCGGACGGGGTCCGGACGTGCGACGCCGTTCCCGGGCGCGACGAAGAGCCCTGGGACAGGGCCGGGGGTGGTGCCTCGAGTGGTGCGGGTGGGACTCCGCTGGGCGGAGCGGCTCAGGTGCGCTCGGCGGGGTCCGGCGCGGGCGCATCGTCGCTGATGCGTTCGAGCCGGTCCGCGAGCGCGGTGCGGACGACGTCGATGAGGACGTGCCGCGCACCGTGGAGGACGGGGGTGTCGGGGACGCCGGGTGCCACGACGGCGGTGGACCAGCGGGTGCGGGTCCGGAGCCAGGAGGTCACGGCGGCGGCCAGGGCGGGACCGCCCGCGATGCCGGTCGGGCCGTGCAGCACGACCGTCTCGGGATCGGCGACGGCGAGGGCGGGGAGCACGTTGTGCCCGACGCGCTCGCCGAGGGCGGTGGTGAAGGGGTGCTGCTCGGGGAGCCCGGGCAGCTGCGGGAGCACCTGGCGCCAGTCGGCTGCGGAGCCGTCCGGTGCCGTGATCCCGTGCTCGGCGGCGAGGGCGGTGATCGCGGGCTCGGAGATGAGGTCCGCGATGACCGTGGCCGTCGGGTCGATGGAGCGTGCGTCCGCAGGCACGCTGAGGTAGCCGATCTCGCCCGCCGCGCCGGACGCGCCGGTGTGCAGGTGACCGTGCAGGTCGAGGGCCATGCCGAGGCCCTCCGCCATCCAGAACAGTGCGAACGACCCGGGGGACCGGCCGGCCCCCATGTTGCGTTCGGCGATGGCGGCGAGGTTGGCGTCGTTCTCGATGACGATCCGGACGCCGAGGGCTCGCGAGAGCGTCTCGGCGACCTGTTCGCGGGGCCAACCGGGCAGGCCGTCGGTGAAGATGAGGGTGTCCGTGGCGTGGTCGACGCTCGCCTGCACGCCGACGGCCACGGCCGTGACGAGCTCGGGGTCGATCCCCGCGGCCGCGGCGGCGCGGCTGACCGCGGCGGCGACGATGTCCTCGCCGGCGGCGCGCATCTCGTCCTCGTCCATCCGGTGCTCGGCGACGGCGTACGCGCGGCCGGTGGCGTCGACCACCGTGGAGCGGACGTCGACGAGTTGCACGTCGACGGCGACGGCGAGGTCGCGGTCGGTCGTCGCGGCGTACACGACGGCGCTCGGGCCCCGGCGACCCGTCTGGGTGGCGGTGCCGGCTTCGTGGATGAGGTCGGCGGCGACGAGGCGTCGGATGATCTCCGCCGCCGTGGGCTTGCTCAGGCCGGTGCGCTGGGCGATCTCGTTGCGGGTCAGCGGGCCGTCGTCGAGCAGGAGTTCGAGGGCGGCCCGGTCGTTGAGGACGCGCAGGAGCCCGGGTTGCCCGGGGGTGCGTCCTCGTGTGGTCATGTCGAGGACTGTAACGGACAACCTTCTTTACTGAAAGGTTTGTTTACCGATTCGAAACACGCGTTCCGCTCCGCGAAACACGGCGGTCGCGAGTTGCTCCGCGAAAGCGACACCTTCGCGCAATCGCTCCGCGATGCCCACGCGAAAGCGACAGGATGCCGCCGATGTTCGACGGCAGACTGTCGCTTTCGTGGAACGGGGCGCGACCCCTCCGCGCGCCTACGGGCGCAGCAGCACCTTGATCGCGCGGCGCTCGTCCATCGCCCGGTAGGCCTCGGCGGTCTCGTCGAGCGGCAGCTCGAGGTCGAACACCCGGCCGGGCTCGATCGCCCCGGACAGCACGTCCGGCAGCAGCTCGGGGATGTACTTCCGCGCCGGGGCCATGCCGCCCGCGATCGCGATGTTCGTGTCGAAGAGGTAGCGGGTCCCGATGGTCGGCACCCCGTGCGGGACCCCCACGAAGCCGAGGTTGCCGCCGGGGCGGACCGAGTGCAGCGCCTGGTCCATGCTCTCCTCGGTCCCGACGGCCTCGACCGCGCAGTCGGCGAGGTCCCCGCCGAGTAGCTCACGGATCGCCGCGACGCCGGCCTCACCCCGCTCCGCCACGACGTCCGTCGCCCCGAACTCGCGGGCCAACGCCTGCCGGTCGGCGTGCCGGCTCATCGCGATGATGCGCTCGGCACCGAGGCGCTTCGACGCGAGGACCGCCGACAGGCCGACGGCACCGTCGCCGACCACGACGACGGTCTTCCCCGGGCCGACGGCGGCGGACACCGCAGCGTGGTGCCCCGTCGAGAACACGTCGGACAGGGTGAGCAGCGACGGGACGAGCGCCGGGTCGACCGGGCCGGGCACCGCGACGAGCGTTGCCTGGGCGTCCGGGATGCGGACGTACTCGGCCTGGGCGCCGCCGACCGGGTCGCCGTAGGCGTCCTCCCCGCCGAACCCGGACCGGTGCTCGCACCCGGAGGTCATGCCGTGGCGGCACGCCTGGCAGGTGCCCTCGTTCATGGTGAACGGCGAGATGACGAAGTCGCCGACGTGCAGGTCGGTGACGTCGTCCCCGACGGAGACGACCTCGCCGACGAGCTCGTGCCCGATCGGCCGCGGCTGCGCGGTCCCGGTCACGCCGCGGTACGGCCACAGGTCCGAGCCGCAGACGCACGCCGCGACGACCTTGACGACGACGTCCGTCGGCGTGATCAGGTCGGGCCGGTCACGGTCTTCGACGCGGATGTCGTTCGGGGCGTGGATGATCGCTGCGCGCACGAGGGAGGCCTTCCGTCGAGATGGTGGGGGATCGGCCGGTCGACGTCGTCCGGAGCCGACTCGACAGTACCCTCGTGCGGGTGGACGACGACCGGTACGGCGGCGATGTGCTCTCGGGGGACTGGCGCTCGCGCGGGGTGAAGAAGGTGCGGCAGGTGCCGCTCGAACGCGACATGGTGCTCGAGGACCCGGCGACCGGCTGGGCCGGTGCCGTGGTGCGCCTCGAGGCGGGCAACGTGGAGCTCGAGGACTGGAAGGGCCGGACGCGTTCCTTCCCGTTCGGCGGCCAGTTCCTGCTCGAGGGCGAACTCGTCACGCTCGGTCGCCCGCAGGCACCGGTGGGCCGGTCTGCCGCTCCAGGGCGCGCCGCGTCCGGTCCGCAGGGGTCCGCAGCCGGGAGGCCCGGGGCCGCGCCCGCCGTCCGGCACGCGTCCGACGGCGGTCGCCTCCGGACCGCGTCCGGATCGTTCGCGGTCGAGTCGCAGCGCGCACGGGTGGCGCTCCCGAGCCGGATCATGGTGGAGGGCAAGCACGACGCGGAGCTCGTCGAGAAGGTCTGGGGAGCGGACCTCCGGGTCGAGGGCGTCGTGGTCGAGGAGCTCTCCGGCGTCGACAACCTCGCCGACGTCCTCGAGGAGTTCCGGCCGACCCGCGACCGTCGCGTCGGCGTGCTCGTCGACCACCTCGTGCCCGGCTCCAAGGAGTCCCGCTTCGCGGACGCGGTCATGCGCGGCAGGTGGGGCGCGCACGTCCTCGTCGTCGGCCACCCGTTCGTCGACGTCTGGCAGTCGGTGAAGCCCGCACGGCTCGGACTGCAGGCATGGCCGACGATCCCGCGGTCGATCGAGTGGAAGAAGGGCATCTGCCAGCACCTCGGCTGGCCGGCGGAGGAGCAGGCCGACATCGCCCGGGCGTGGCAGCGGATCCTCGGCCAGGTCCGCACCTTCGCCGACCTCGAGCCGCAGTTGCTCGGCCGGGTCGAGGAGTTGATCGACTTCGTGACCGAAGCAGCCTGACCCACCGCCGTCGCAGGCTCGGTCGGCGCTGGCGCCGCGCACCCGGGCGCGTCGCACCAGCGGAGCGCGCGCGACTTCGTGACGGAACCGACGGCCTGAGGAGCCGGCCGATTCGCCCCCGCGCGCCGGATGACCGGGTGATCCGCGCCTCCCGTCCGTATCGTTGAGGGATGGACGGCATCGAGGGGCGCGTACGCGGCGCGGTCGATGTCTGGCTGCGCTGGCTGCCGCGGTGGCAGATCGGGACGGCGCGTCCGCGCACCCGGATCTGCCGGAAGTGCACCGGGTCGCCGATCGCCGCGGCGGCCGGGTTCGGGCCGGACGTCCCGCACGCCGTCCAGCACGCACTGATCGGGCGGATCTCGACGATCGTGGACGACGCCGTCGACGACTACACCGCGAAGAACCTGCCGCTGCTGCACCGGGAGCTCGCACGAGCGGACGCGCGGAAGCGCCACGCCGGGTACCAGCCGGCTGAGGGGCTCTCGCCGGAGTTCCAGGGCCTCGACGTCGACCCGGAGCCCTCGCCCGGCGAGCCCTTCCTGTTCACCCTCGGGGAGCTGACCGGCACGGGCGCGGCGGAACCCGCGCCGCGTGAGCCGCTCTCGGACGAGGCCAAGGCCGCGCTGCGGCACGAGATCGCACTGTCCGACGAGTGCGCCCGGTCGACGGGCACCGCCGTGTGCCTGGCGCTGGTGGAGCACCGGCCGCGGATCGCCGAGGCGGTCGAGCGTCTCGTCGAACCGCAGATCGCCGCGCTCGTGTCGGACATGTTCCGCGGGTTCGACGGTCCCGAGGGGGATCCGCGCTCCGGGTTGTTCTGAGACGCGCTGTTCTGAGCCGCGCGGCCGTCGCGGATGCGGGTCGTGCGTCGGGCCGCCGGGCCGTCGCGGATGCGGGTCCCGTGTCGGGCCGCCGGGCCGTCGCGCATCCGGGTCCTGCGTCAGGCCGCCCGGCCCGCCGAGTCGCGTCCGCGCCGCGTCGACCGTCGGAGCGCCAGCCGCGCGATGCCCCGCCACCCGAGCAGGAACACCCCGAGCACGATCGTCGCGACGATGACGAACGAGATCGGCAGTGGGTCGCCGCCGACGTCGCCCTGGCCCGTGGCCACCCGGATCGCGAGTCCGACGAACACCGTGAGCACCCAGACCACGATCCCGGTCGGCCAGAAGCGGAGTGGACGGGCCCACGCGCCGCTGGTGACGTAGGCGATGGCCCAGCCCGCCAGGAACGGGTACGCCGTGGTCCAGAGCCCGAGGGCGGACTCCGACTCACCGTGCGACGACCGTCCGATGAGCGCGAACAGGACGATGAGCACGACGTCGATCACGGCTGCCAGCCAGCCCCAGGTGCGTTGGGTCACCCGGCCATTCTCGCAGCCCGTGTTCACGCCCGGGTCACCTCCGGTTCGCCCGCGTCGGCGAGCATGCGCGGATGACGACGACGCACGCCCCGGTCACGCAGTCGGTCGACGAGCCGACCGGGAGGCGCGGCACCCGTCCGCCCCGTCCGACCGGTTCGCACGGGGTGCGTCCACCGCACCTGGTCGCGCTCCGCGGGGCGCCGAGGGTCCGTCGCGAGAACACGCTGCCCGCCGTCGCCGTCGCCGACGCGCTCGGTGCGGAGACCATCGCGGTCGACGTCCGACGCACCGCCGACGGCGTCGCCGTGCTGCTCCACGACGCGACCCTCGGCCGGATGTGGGGCGACCCGCGGCGGGTGTCCGAGGTGGAGTGGTGCGACGTCGCCCGCCTCGGGAACGGCCTCGACCGCATCCCGCGCCTCGACGCCGTGCTCGAACGGCTCGACGGCTGCCGCTCGACCCTGCTCGTCGGCTGCGCCGACCCAGCCGACGCGGTCGTCGCCGCCCGCACCGTCGCCGGACACCGTGGGACCACGGGCGTCGCCTGGTGCGGGGCGCCGACCGCGATGGCGGTCGTCCGCGACGAACTGCCGGACGCGGAGGTCTGGCTCGCGTGGGAGTCCCTCGAGCCGCCGACCGCCGCACACGTCGAGGCGGTCCGGCCGTCGACGCTCGACCTCGACGTCGCGTTCCTCACCCCGCGGACCATCGAGGCGGCGCACGCGCTCGGGCTCCGGGTCGCGGTGCGCACGGTCGACGACGCCGAGCCGGCACGGTGGGCAGCCCGCCTCGGCGTCGACTCGATCACGACGAACGACGTCGCCTCGGTCCGTGCCACCCTCGCCGCCGCCGAGCGGGACGGGTGGCCCGACGCGGACCGGGAACCCACGGAGACCGAGGTCGCCACGCGCGCCGGGGCACTGGCGCACCGCATCGCACACGAGGTCATCGCCTTCACCCGCGAGCACCCGGTCGGCGAGGTGTCGACGAAGGCCCACCCCGCCGACCTCGTCACCGACGTCGACCGGCTCGTGGAGCAGCACGTCCGATCGCGTGTCCGGACCGCCTTCCCGACGCACGGCTTCAGCGGCGAGGAGTACGGCGACGCCCCCGGCGACCGGCACCGCTGGTACCTCGACCCCGTCGACGGCACGACCAACCTGGCGAACGGTGTCCCCTGGACCTCGATGTCGCTCTGCCTCACCCGCGGCGGCCGACCGCTCGTCGGGGTCGTGGCGGACCCGTGGCGCGGCGAGGTGCTCGAGGCGCGTCGGGGCCGCGGCGCCGTGCTGCGCGACCGACCCCTCCGCCTGGACGACGCACCGCGGGCGCTCGCCGGGGCGGTGGTGGGCACGGAGCTCGACGGGCACCGGCCCTGGGCCGGGTTCGGTGCGTTCCTCGACGCGCTCGCCGACCGGGCCTGCACGCTGCGGGTCCAGGGCTCCGGCACGCTGACGATCGCGCAGGTCGCCGCGGGGCGGGGGATCGGCGGCTGCGTGTCGGCGTTCGACCCGATCGACCACGCCGCCGCCGTGCTGCTCGTCCACGAGGCCGGCGGCGTCGTGCTCACCCGGAAGGGGCCCGTCGACGGTCTCCCGCCGGTGGGCGAGCCGTTCCTCGTCGCCCACCCGGGCGCCGCGGACGAGCTGCACGCCGTCTGGACGGCGGCGCTCGACGCGGGGTGACGGGGTTCCCGGTGCCGCCTCTCGGGGGACTCTGTGCGGGCACTCAGACACCGGTCGACGCCGCTCCCTAGTGTGGCAGTCCACGGCGGGTCCGGACCGGACCGGCCGCACCCGAAGGAGCATCGACCATGGGATTCCTCGACCGCCTGCTCGGCCGCCCGGACCGCGACCAGGACCGCTCGGCGCCGAACCAGTGGGGGCAGCCCCAGCAGCCGCAGCAGCAGGGCTACCGCTACGGCCAGCAGTCCTACCAGCAGCCGGCGCAGTCCTCCGACCCCGGAGCTCCGGCCGGCGGCTACGGCGTGCCGCAGTGGGGCGGTGGCGCGCCGACCGCAGGGGCGCCGGCCGGTCAGGGCGCGACCGACGACGAGCGTGCCGTCGAGCGCTACCGCTACCTCCTCCGCACGGCCCCGCCGGAGCGCATCGAGGAGGTCCACGCCGAGGCCTTCGCGACCCTGACGCCCGAGCAGCGGCGGATGGTCTACGACGAGTTCACCCGGACGGCTCCCGCCGGCGAGGCGCCGCGCGGCGACGACCCGCGTTCCCTCGCGCAGGCGGCGACCCGCTCCGAGATCCGGCAGCCCGGCTTCATGGAGCGCTCGCTCGGGGGCGTCGGCGGTGGCCGGGGGCCCGGCGGCGGCTTCGGCGGCTTCGGCGGTGGGCAGCGGTCGGGCCCGTCCTTCGGCAGCATGATCGGCGCGTCGATCCTCGGCACGGTGGCCGGCTACGTGATCGGTTCCGCCGTCATGAGCGCCTTCCTGCCGGACGCCGGATCGTTCGATGGCGGTACCGACGCTGCGGGCGACGGCGGTTCGGAGGACACTGGTGCTGACTCCGCTGACGGCGGCGCGTCGGACGCCGGCGCGGGCGACGGCGGCGGGGTCGAGAGTGCGGGCTGGGGCGACGGCGGATCGGACTTCGGCGGAGGCTTCGGCGACTTCGGTGGTGACTTCGACGTGTAGCGCGTCGACGCTCCCCACCGACCCCCTGTAGTGCTCCGTGGTCGACGAGGGAGTCGCATGGCCATCATCGAAGCCTTCGGGCTGACCAAGACGTACCGGTCGAAGTCCGGTCCGGTCCACGCCCTGTCCGGGCTCGACCTGTCCGTCCCGCAGGGCACGGTCACGGCGTTGCTCGGGCCGAACGGTGCGGGGAAGACCACCACGGTCAAGGTCCTCACGACCCTCACCACGCCGGACGCGGGGTCGGCGACGATCGACGGGATCGACGTCGTCGCCGACCCACAGGCCACCCGGCGGTCGATCGGCGTCTCGGGGCAGTACGCGGCCGTCGACGAGAACCTGACCGGGTCCGAGAACCTCGAGATGATCGGGCGGCTCTACCACCTCGGTCGTCGTACGGCGCGCGAGCGCGCACGGGAGCTCATCGACGTGTTCGACCTGTCCGAGGCGGGCGACCGTCCCGTGAAGGGCTTCTCCGGCGGCATGCGGCGACGCATCGACCTCGCGGGCGCCCTCGTGATGAACCCCCGCGTGCTGTTCCTCGACGAGCCGACCACCGGACTCGACCCGCGCAGTCGTCTCGCGCTGTGGGGCATCATCGAGGACCTGGTGGCGGAGGGCGCGACGGTCCTGCTCACCACCCAGTACCTCGAGGAGGCCGACCGGCTGGCCGACGACATCGCCGTGATCGACGACGGCCGGGTCATCGCCGAGGGCACGGCGGACGAACTGAAGGCGCAGGTCGGCGGACACCGCGTCGTCGTGACCCTGGTCGACGAGGCCGACCGCGACGCGGTGACCACCGTGCTGCGGCGGTACGGCGTCGGCGACGTCGAGGCCTCGGGTGACGGTCGGACACTCGGTGTCGCCGTGGACGCGGGGCCGAGCGCGCTGCAGCGGGTGCTGGCCGACCTCGGCGACGCGGGCATCGAGCTGCACGACGCGGGCATGCGCCGTCCGACGCTCGACGACGTGTTCCTCCGGCTCACCGGGCACGCGGCGACGGCGGACGACGACGCCACGGTCGAGCACAAGGAGCCGGCACGATGACCGCCACCACCCAGGCCCTCGGGCGGCAGCTGCCCGTCGTCGTCACCTCGCCCGTCGCGATCTGGTTCGAGGACGGCTGGACGGTCACCAAGCGGAACCTCATCAAGATCAAGCGGTCGCCCGACATGCTCGTCTTCGCCGTGCTGCAGCCGATCATGTTCGTGCTGCTGTTCAGCCAGGTGTACGGCGGGGCGATCGCGGTCGAGGGGACGGACTACACGCAGTTCCTGATGGCCGGCATCTTCGCCCAGACCGTCGTCTTCGGTGCGACGTTCTCCGGGTCGGCGATGGCGCAGGACCTGAAGGAGGGGCTGATCGACCGCTTCCGCACGCTGCCGATGGCGTCGTCGGCGGTGCTCGTCGGGCGCACGAACTCCGACCTCGTGCTGAACGGCATCTCGATGGTCATCATGATGCTGACCGGGCTCGCCGTGGGCTGGCGGGTGAACTCGTCGCCGCCGGAGTTCCTGGCCGGGATCGGCCTGCTGCTGTTGTTCAGCTACGCGTTCAGCTGGGTGATGGCGCTCCTCGGCATGAGCGTGAAGACCCCCGAGGTGATCAACAACGCGTCGTTCATGATCCTGTTCCCGCTGACGTTCGTCTCGAACGCGTTCGTGCCGAGCGACACCCTGCCGCTGGTGCTGCGGGTGTTCGCGGAGTGGAACCCCGTGTCGTCGCTCGTGCAGGCCGCCCGGCAGCTCTTCGGCAACGTCGGCTCGGCTCCGGTGCCGGACATCTGGACCATGCAGCACCCGGTGACGACGGTCCTCGTCGGCATCGCGGTCATGCTCGTCGTGTTCGTGCCGTGGGCGGTCAGCAAGTACACGAGGATCAGCGCGAAGTAGCGGCAGCACGGCGGCGTCGTGCCGCTGTGTCCACAGCGGGGTCCGGGTGCACGACAGCGGCACCCGGACCACCTACGATCGACTCCGTGACCGCGACAGACGCCGAGCGGGCCGCGGAACGCGACGCGACCGAGCCGACCCTCGACCGCAGCACCCGTGTGCGCCGATGGATGCTCCACGGAGCCGACCAGGGAGCCACGCACCAGGGCCCGCACCAGGTCGAGGTCGAGAAGACCCACTCGTGGTGGCGGGTCATGTGCCTGACCGGCGTCGACTACTTCTCGACCCTCGGCTACCAGCCGGCCATCGCGGCCCTGGCAGCCGGGCTGCTGTCGCCGATCGCCACGATCGTCCTGGTGCTCGTCACGCTGTTCGGTGCCCTGCCGGTCTACCGCCGGGTCGCGCAGGACAGCTTCCGCGGCGCCGGGTCGATCATGATGCTCGAGAAGCTGCTGCCGTGGTGGGCGGGCAAGCTCTTCGTGCTCGTCCTGCTCGGGTTCGCCGTGACGGACTTCATGATCACCATGACGCTCTCCGCCGCCGACGCCACCGCGCACATCGCCGAGAACCCGTACACGCCGCACTGGTTCACCGAGATCCCGGTCCCGCTCACCCTCGCGCTCCTCCTCCTGCTCGGCGTCGTCTTCCTCCGCGGCTTCAAGGAGGCGATCGGCATCGCGGTCGTCCTCGTCGGCGTGTTCCTCGTGCTCAACGCGATCGTGATCGCGGTGGCCTTCTGGCACGTCTTCGAGCACCCGACGGTCGCGAGCGACTGGTGGAGCGGCCTCACGGCGCAGCACAGCAACCCGCTCGTGATGGTCGGCATCGCCCTCCTCGTCTTCCCGAAGCTCGCGCTCGGGCTGTCCGGCTTCGAGACCGGCGTCGCGGTCATGCCCCAGGTGCGGGGTGACGCCGCCGACGACACGAGCGCCCGCCCCGAGGGGCGCATCCGCGGGACGAAGCGCCTGCTCACGGTCGCGGCGATCATCATGAGCACGTTCCTCATCACGTCCTCGATCGTCACGACGTTCCTCATCCCGCAGCGCGAGTTCCAGCAGGGCGGGGGAGCGAACGGCCGGGCGCTGGCCTACCTGGCTCACGAGTACCTCGGCGGCGTCTTCGGCTCCGTCTACGACTTCTCCACCGTGGCGATCCTGTGGTTCGCGGGTGCGAGTGCGATGGCCGGGCTGCTCAACCTCGTGCCGCGGTTCCTGCCGCGCTACGGCATGGCGCCGCAGTGGGCCCGGGCGACGCGGCCGCTCGTCATCATCTTCACGCTCATCGCCTTCGTGATCACGATCATCTTCGACGCGAACGTCGACGCGCAGGGCGGGGCGTACGCCACCGGCGTGCTCGTGCTGATCACGAGCGCCGCGGTCGCGGTGACGCTCTCGGCCCGTCGGAAGCAGCAGAAGAAGCGCACGATCGCGTTCGGGGTCATCGCGGTCGTGTTCGTGTACACGACCGTGGCGAACGTCATCGAGCGACCGGACGGCGTGCGGATCGCGGCCGTCTTCATCATCGCGATCGTCGTGGTGTCGTTGGTCTCGCGCGTCCGACGGTCGTTCGAGCTGCGCGCGTCGTCGATCGAGCTGGACGCGACCGCCCGGCAGTTCGTCGAGGCCGACGCCGACCAGTTCAGCTCGGTCTGCATCATCGCGAACGAGCCCGGGGCGGGCACCGCTGCCGCCTACCGCGCCAAGGGCCGTGAGGAGCGCCGGGACTCCGGCATCCCGGCCCGGGTGCCGACGATGTTCCTCGAGGTCCTGCCCGCCGACTCGTCCGACTTCGAGGAAGACCTCGTCGTCGAGGGTCACGTGATCCACGGCTTCCGCGTGCTCAAGGTGCGGTCCGGCAACGTGCCGAACACGATCGCGTCGACACTGCTGGCGATCCGCGACATCGCCGGCGTCGTGCCGAGCATCTACTTCGAGTGGAACGAGGGCAGTCCGATCCGGAACGCCCTGCGGTTCGTCTTCACCGGCGCCGGCGACGTCGCGCCGGTCACGCGCGAGGTCCTCCGCGAGGCGGAGCCGGACGTGAACCGGCGACCGAGCGTCCACGTGTCGTGACCTCCGGGGCGGACGTGCGTCGCGCCTCCCGGCCCGCCGGAGGCATCGCCGCGGTCGTGGTCGCCGCCGCGGTCTGGGGCACCACGGGCACCGCGACGCACTTCGCGCCCGGTGTGCCCGCGTTCGTCCTCGGCGCCGTCACGTTCGGACTGGGCGGCCTCGTCCTCGCCGTCGCGGCCGGCGGCTCGACGCTCCGTGCCCTCACCGGGCGGACCACGCGCGGCTGGGTCGTGCTCGGCGCCTCGGCGCTCGTCGTCTACGCGGTCGCGTTCTACGCAGCCCTCGCGGGAGCGGGCGTCGCGGTGGGCACGACGATCGCGATCGGGTCGTCGCCGCTCGTCGCCGGTCTCGTCGAGTGGGTCGCCGACGCCAGACGCGTCACGCGTCGGTGGGTCGCCGCCACCGTGGTGAGCGTGTCCGGCATGGTCGTCGTGGCGGCCGCACGCCCCCGCGGGTCCGGTGACGCCGACGGCTCCCTGCTGCTCGGGCTCGGTGCCGCACTGCTGGCGGGGTGCACCTACGCCGTCTACTCGTGGGCGGTGGCGCGGGGGATGCGGGCGGTGTCCGGCGCCGTCGCGTTCCCCGGCGGACCGTCCGCGGCGATCGCCACGCGGACTCGGTCGACGGGCCGTGGACTGGTGGGCGCGGTGTTCGGGACGGCCGCGGTCCCGCTCGTCGTCCTCGCCGTCGTCGGCGGTCACGACCACCTCGGCGTGGTCGCGCACTGGCCGGTGTTCCTGTACCTCGCGCTCGTGCCGACGGTGCTCGGGCACTCCCTGTACGCGGTCGGACTGCGGAGCGTCAGCGCCTCGGTGGCGACGCTCCTGTCCCTGCTCGAGCCTGTCGTGGCGGCGGTGCTCGCCGTGCTCGTCGTCGGTGAGCACCTCGGCACGTGGGGGTGGACCGGGATCGCGCTCGTGGTGCTCGGGCTCGCCCTGCTGGCACTGCCGCCCCTGCCTGCACTGCCGACACACGGAGCGTCCGGCCGGGGCCGCTGAGCGCGGGTGCGCGGGGGCCTCGCCGAGGACCCGGTCGCGCGCCGTGCGGCGCGAGAGGCCTCGTCGAGGACCCGGTCGCGCACCGGACGGCTGCGCGCGGCCGCGGAGGACCGGTCGTGTGCCGGGCGGCGCAGGGCTACTCGCCGAGGATCTGGTCGCGCACCTTGCGGCGCAGCACCTTGCCGATCATCGAGCGCGGCAGGTCCTCGACGACGACGATCCGCCGCGGCACCTTGTAGGCGGCCAGGTGGTCGCGCGACCACGTCCGGAGCGCGTCGCCGTCGAAGGTCTTCGGATCCTTCGGCACGACCGCGGCGACGACCTGCTCGTTCCCGGCCTGGGTGATGCCGACGACGGCGACCTCGCGGACGCTGGGGTGCTTCAGGAGGGCGTCCTCGACCTCGGACGGCGACACGTTGAAGCCGCCCGTGATGATGAGCTCCTTGAGCCGGTCGACGATCTTGACGTACCCGTCGGCGTCGATCGAGACGATGTCGCCGGTGCGGAACCACCCGTCCGGGGTGAACACCTCGTCGGTCGCCTCGGCCTTGCCCCAGTAGCCGCGGAAGACCTGGGGGCCGCGGACCTGCAGCTCACCGGCCTCGTCGGTGCCGAGCACCTTCGACGAGTCGTCCGGGTCGACGACCCGCGCCTCGGTCGAGGACAGCGGCAGGCCGATCGCGCCGAGCCGACGGGCCGGGGAGACCGGGTTCGCCATCAGCACGGGGGAGCACTCGGACAGCCCGTAGCCCTCGACCAGGTAGCCGCCGGTCCGGGCCTCCCACGGCTCGACGACGTCCTGCGACAGCGGCATGGCGCCGGAGATGCCGATCTCGATGCCCTCGAGGGAGACCTTCGCCGAGTCCGCGGCGTGCTGCAACCGGGTGTAGATCGGCGGGACGGCCGGGAGGAACGTCGGCGGGTGCTTCTTCATCGCCCGGAGGACGAGCGCCGGGTCGAACGCCGGGAAGAGCACGAGGCGGGACGCCATGCTCATCGCGAAGGTCAGGCAGAGCGTGAGGCCGTACGCGTGGAACATCGGCAGGACCGCGTAGACGACGTTGTCGCCACGGCGGATCTGCGGCACCCACAGCCGGGCCTGGGTCGCGTTCGCCAGCAGGTTGCGGTGGCTCAGCACGGCACCCTTCGGGACACCGGTCGTGCCCGAGGTGTACTGGATCAGGGCGACGTCGTCGGTCCCCGGGCGCGGGTGCCGCTTCGAGAGCTTCCGGCTCGACGCCAGGTCGTCCCACTTCGTCGTGCCACGGACCTTCGTCGTCAGCTTCGCGCGGGACTCGCGGGCCTTCGCGACCGGCAGTGCGAGGGCGACGCGGGTGGCACGGGGCATGGCCCGGGTGAGGTCGACGGACACGATCGCGTCGAGCTTCACGTCGGCGGGGAAGTCCTGCAGCGTCGCGACGGACTTGTCCCAGACGACGGCGACCCGTGCGCCGTGGTCCTCGAACTGGTGGCGGAGCTCGCGCGGCGTGTACAGCGGGTTGTGCTCGACCACGATCGCACCGAGCCGGAGCACCGCGTAGAAGGCCACCACGTGCTGGGGGCAGTTCGGCAGGACGATGGCCACCCGGTCCCCGGCGGTGACGCCGAGCTTGCGCAGCCCGTTCGCCGCACGGTCGATCTGCTCCTGGAGTTCGGCGTAGGTGGTGGTCCGCCCGAAGAACTCGAGGGCGACCTGCTTCGGGAAGCGCCGCGCGGACTCCTCCACGATGTCGGCGAGGGAGCCGGTGGGCTCCTCGATGTCGTGCGGGACCCCCGGGGCGTACGAGGCAAGCCAGGGACGAGGCGTGTCGATGCTCACGCGGTCCAACCTAGCGGGCCGGCCCCGGAGCGCCTGGGAGGTGCGCGCGGTGCGCGCGGCCGGCACCTGCGCGCGCTCCGCGCGGACGTCCCGTGCGCGCGGTCCGCCCGGCCCACTGTCAGGGGCGCGACGGACGATGGCCGCATGCCCTCCGTCGCCGACGCCTTCCGTTCCCGCCTCAACGACACGTTCACCGGTGGTGCCACGGAGCGGCCGGCCTGGATCGACGAGCTCGAGCAGGGCAGCGACGCCGGGTTCTTCGGTCCCGGCTCCGCGACCTGGTCCGTGCACGGCGGCAAGCAGACGATCCTCGCCGGCGTCCGCGCACTGCTCGTCCAGGCCCTGCACCCGGGGGCGCTCGCCGGTGTCGCCGACCACTCCCGCTACCGCGACGACCCCTTCGGCCGTCTGGCCGGCACGATCCGCTGGATCTACACGGTGTCCCACGGTGACACCGCCGCCGCGACGAACGCGAGCAACTGGGTGCGACGGCTCCACGAGCGGGTCCGTGGCGAGTACGTCGACGGGCACGGCGTCACCCGGCCGTACGCGGCGAACGACCCCGACCTCGCACGGTGGGTGCACCTCGCGTTCACCGACGCGTTCCTGCGGAGTGCCCAGCTCTGGGGCGAGCCCATCCCGGGCGGCCCCGACGCCTACGTGCGCGAGTGGGCGATCGCCGGCCGGCTCATGGGCGTCGAGGACGCACCGGAGTCCGACGCCGAGCTCCGGGCGCAGATGAACGGGTACCTCGACCGCGGCGAGCTCGTCGCGAACGCCCGTACCCACGAGGTCGTGCGCTTCATCAAGGACCCGCCCCTCGCCCGGCTGCTCCGACCCGGGTACCGGGCGCTGTTCGACGGCGCGGTCGCGTCCCTCGACCAGCGGCACCGGTCCATGCTCGGGTTGCGGACGCCGGCCGTCGGCCCGGTGGAGTTCCCGGTGCGCCGGACCGCGGGCGTCGTGCTCGACGGCATCGGTGCCGTGCTCGGCCACCAGACCGGGACCGAGCGCGCGGCGCTCGTGCGCATCGCGCGGCTCCGGCGCGAGCAGGACGAGGCGGACGCAGCCGCCGGGGTGGACGCGACCGGCGGGGTCGACGCGAGCGACGGGGTGGACGCGACCGTCTGACGCCTCCAGGCCGTGGGTGGCCGGGGTCGGCGGGACGCGCCGCGCCTTCAGACCGCGGGTGGCCGCGTCGGGTCGCGCCGCGACCAGATCGCGGGTGGCCGCGTCGACGGGATGCGCGCCGCGACCACCCGCCGTCTCAGAAGCCGGACGGCGTCCGCGGCGTGTACGCGGACTCGAGCGAGGCGACCTCGTCGTCCGAGAGCGTCAGCGAAGCGGCGGCCACCGCGTCGTCGACGTGGTGCGCCTTCGTCGCGCCGATGATGGGCGCGCTCACCGCGTCCTTCGCCATGACCCAGGCGAGGGCGACCTGCGCCATGCTCACGCCGTGGGTCTCGGCGACCTGCTGCACCGTCTCGACGATCGTGCGGTTCGCGTCCTCGTCCTGGCGGTAGAGGGTCTTGCCGAACGCGTCCGCGTCCGATCGCGGGCCGGAGCCGCTCGCGTCCCACGGACGGGTCAGCTTGCCGCGGGCGAGGGGGCTCCACGGGATCACCCCGACGCCGGTGTGGGCACAGAAGGGGTGCATCTCGCGCTCCTCCTCGCGTTCGAGCAGGTTGTACTGGTCCTGCATGCTGACGAACCGGGTCCAGCCGTGCAGCTCGGCGACGTGCTGCATCTCGGCGAACTGCCACGCCCACATGCTGCTCGCGCCGATGTACCGGGCCTTGCCGGACTTGACCACGTCGTGCAGGGCCTCCATCGTCTCCTCGACGGGGGTGTGCGGGTCGAAGCGGTGGATCTGGTACAGGTCGACGTAGTCCGTGCCGAGCCGGGTCAGCGAGGCGTCGATCTCGTGCATGATCGCCGCGCGGGACAGCCCGGCGCCGTTGCGGCCCGGGCGCATCCGGTTGAAGACCTTCGTGAAGACCTGCACGTCCTCGCGCGGGGCGAGCTCCTTCAGGAGTGTGCCGGTGATCTCCTCCGAGCTACCGTCCGAGTACACGTTGGCGGTGTCGAACGTGGTGATGCCGGCCTCGTGGGCACGCCGCACGATCGGACGAGCGTCGTCGATGCCGACGCTCCAGCTCTGCGAGCCGCGCTCCGGTTCGCCGTAGGACATCATCCCGAGGACGACGTCGCTGATCTCGAGGCCGGTGGCGCCGAGTCGGGTGGTCCCGCTCAGGGGGGTCTTCTCGTGCTCGCTCATGCTGCCACTGTGGCATCGCGGCCTGTGACGGCGAGCAGGCGGACCTGGAGCGGGGCATCACCGCCCACGTCGACGGGCGCGGCGTACAGCCCGGTGGTCGCGAGGTCCTCGATCTGCGGCTCGAAGTACTCCCACACGGCCTGGACGAGCTCGTCGGGCAGCGTCTCGTCGGTGCCGGTCGCCCGGGCGAGGTCCCACGTGTGGATCGTGATGTCGCTGGTCTGCTCGGTGAGGTACTGCGCGGCAGGGACGACGTCCGTGGCGAGGTGCACGGGCGTGTCGGCGGGCGCGTTCCGCCACGCCACGGTCGCCGCTCCCGCGAACTTCGCCCACTCGGCCGGGAGGTCGTCGCCGATCTCCTCGAGGTCCGCCTCCGCCTGGGCGTACTCGCACCCGGTCAGCAGCTTCGGGATCCAGCGTTGCTCGTCGACCACGTGGCGGACGAGGTCGCGGGTCGTCCACTCGGAGTCCGGGGTGGAGGCGTCCCAGTCCGTCACGGCGGCGACGCGGCGGCCGAACTCGGCTGCGGCGAGGGCCTGCAGCGCGATCCAGTCGGTGGCCATGGTGGTGCTCCTCTTCGTCGGGGTCGGCGGGTGGGGGTGGTGGGGGTCGGGGTGTGGGGTCGGCGTGCGGGGTCGTGGGGGTCGTTGGGGTCGTGCTCGCCTGCAACCGGGAGGGTTGCGTGCGGATTCCCGTGGGGTGGGGCTGCGGTCGGCGCGGGCGGGGTGGCGGTGAGCGTGGTGGGCGGGGTGGCCGGGGGTGCTGGTGGGCGGGGCGTTGGTCGTCCGTCGGCAACGCTACGCCCGCCCAGGTGCCGCGAGCGGCGAGCGGCGAGCGGCGAGCGGCGAGCGGCGAGCGGGCGCAAGCACGTGGTGCGCCCTGGACCGGCCGCGCCTTTTCACCCGCTCACGGCGAGCGGGCGGAAGCGCGTGGTCGTTCGAGGGCGCACCACGGCGCGTTTTCGCCCCGTGGGCCGAGCGGGCGGAACCGCGTGGTGCACTCGGCGGGTGACGGCGCATTTTCGCCCGGTCGATCGAGCGGGCGGAATCGCGCGGTGAACTGGCGAACGCCCGCAGTCTTTCGCCCGTTCGCGCGGGCCGGAGTGACCGCCGCCGTGACCGCCCGGGGCAGCGGGTGTGTGTGCGTCCGTGAGCGGGCGGATCGCCACCGTGCGTTCGGAGATCGACCGCGCATCTCCGCCCGCTCACCGTGACGTGGTGAGACGCGCGGCGACCGCGGTGCCACCACAGGCCGCGACACACCCACGGACCGCGAGGCAGCCGCCGACCGCGGCCCTGCCGACGACCGCGACGCAGCGACCGGTCGAGACGCAGCCTCCAACCGCGACCGCGCCACCGTCCGCACTGGACCTGATGGCACCGGCGACCGGACGGGTCCGCACGTGCGGGCGTCATCGCCCTCGCCGGGAACGACGAACGCCCCGGCTCCAGGGGGAGGAGTCGGGGCGTTCGTCTCGTGTTCGGGTCGTGCTGTTCGGTGCCCTCAGCAGGGCGACGAGTCCGTGGGGACTCAGGCCGCCTGGAGGACGAACTGGACGTCGAGGTTGATCGTGACGTCGTTGCCCAGGGTGAAGCCACCGGCCTCGAGCGCCGCGTTCCAGTTCACGCCGAACTCGGTGCGGTCGATCTTGGTCGTCGCCTCGGCGCCGAGCTTGACCTGGCCGTAGCCGTCGGTGGTGACGCCGCCGAACTCGGTCTTCAGGGTGACGTTCTTGGTGACACCGCGGAGCGAGAGCTCGCCGTCGATGAGCATGTCGTCGCCGTCCTCGCGGATGCCCGTCGAGCGGAACGTCATGTGCGGGTGCTCCTCGGTGAGGAAGAAGTCACCGGTCGCGAGGTGCTGGTCGCGCTGCGGCTGGTTGGTGTTGATGCTGGAGACGTCGATCGAGGCCTCGAGGGTGGTGTCGAGCGGGTTCTCAGCGGTCACGAGCGTGGCGTCGAACTGCTCGAACTTGCCCTTGACCTTGCTGATCGCGAGGTGGCGGACCGAGAAGCTGACCTCGGAGTGGGTCGGGTCGAGCTTCCAGGTGCCGGTCTGGTAGCCGGGGATGGCGGAGGCGGTGAGCGTCATGATGTCCTTCTTCCGAACGGGAGTCTTGTGCGACGCGGACGAACCGGAGCCCCGATCCATGCGCCCGCATCGAAGTTGATGCTACGCCAGTGTGCACCCTTTTGGTTGAAGCGTCAACCATTGTTCACCGGAGCGTCGTCACGCGCGTGTCGTGTCGTCTCTCGACACCGACCTCCAACAGCCGTCGGACCCGCCGGAGGAACTGGCCCGGGTCGCGGCCCACGTCGTCCGCGGTGACCCGGACGAGCCACCAGTCGACGTCCTTCAGGAGCTCGCCCCGGGTGAGGTCCTTCTTGAACGTCGCCGGGTCGGTGCGGTGGAGATCGCTCTCGTACTCGATGGCCACCCGGGACTCGGGGTACGCGAGGTCGACGCAGGCGATCCAGCGCCCGTCGACGACGACGTCGTGGTTCAGCTCCGGCTCGGGGAGGCCGCCGCGGACGAGCGCCAGACGCGTCCTGGTCTCGCCGGGGGAGCGCGAGCCGGTGCGGATCTCCTCGAGGGCGGCTCGGAGCTTCACGACGCCACGACACCCACGACGCCGACGGACGGCCACGACGAGCTCGTCGAGGCTGACCCAGCCGAGCGTGCCGACCAGGGCGTCCCCGGCGATGACGAGCTCGTCGAGCGACAGGACGGTCCCGAGCGCGACGAAGGTGCTCGCAGGGTCCGTGATCGGAACGCCACGGGACACGGTCATCCGCACGCTCCCGTACTTCGCGCGGTGCCCCACCGATCCGTCCACACGGAGCGCCTGGTCCGTGCCGATGGTCGTGACGTGCAGACGGAGGTCGCGCTCGACCCGCCGGGGGAGCGGGACGCCCAGGATCGCAGCTGCGGTGACGTGACTGAACGCCTGGTCCGCACGCAGCCGCGGAGCCAGGGCTCGCGCGCGTTCCTCGACGGTGCGCGGGTCGTTCGCCGAGCGGATGCCGTGGAACGGTCGGAAGAGGTCGCGGGCGTCCAGCCGGCCGCGGGACACCCCGCGGCGGAGGGCGTCGCGGACCCGGAAGGAGCAGTCCCGCAGGACCAGCGGGAGTCGACGTCTGGCGGTCATCGCCACATGCTCCAGCGGCGCGGACCTGTCGGAGGCGCGTCGCGCCTCCAGTGTGGATGACGGGAGGCGCGGCTTGTCTGTGGAGGAGAGCGCGCCCGGTCGAGTGGGCGGGAACGAGCCGTGTCCCGCTTCGGCGACGCACCGTTCCCGCCCGCTCGGCGGTCAGGGCGCCGGCAGACCGGCGGTCCGGGCGCCGGGAAGGCGAGGAGCAGGGCGCCAGCAAGGCGGCGGACAGAGCGCCAGCAGGGCGACGGACATGGCGACGGTCTGAACGCCGGTCAGGGCGGGCGAACCGGGCGCCGGAAAGGGCGGGGCAGGGCCGCCGACGGGGCGACGGACGACAGGGCGCCGACAGAGCGGCGGAGCAGGCGGCCGTCCGGGCGCCGCCGCCGCTGCGCGGCCGGCGCGCGTTCTCCACAGGTACTCGCGCGGCCCCTCACGGCGGTCGGAAGCCCGGTAGCGTCGACACCATGGAATTCAGGTACCTGGGCAACTCCGGACTCAAGATCTCCGAGATCACCTACGGCAACTGGCTGACGCACGGCTCGCAGGTCGAGAACGACGTCGCCACCCAGTGCGTGCGGGCAGCGCTCGACGCCGGCATCACCACGTTCGACACCGCGGACACGTACGCCAACACCGCCGCCGAGACCGTCCTCGGCGAGGCGCTCAAGGGCGAGCGGCGTCAGTCGCTGGAGATCTTCACGAAGGTCTACTGGCCGACCGGGCCGAAGGGGCACAACGACGTCGGCCTCAGCCGCAAGCACATCATGGAGTCGATCAACGGCTCGCTCGAGCGTCTGCAGACCGACTACGTCGACCTCTACCAGGCGCACCGCTACGACTACGAGACCCCTCTCGAAGAGACGATGCAGGCCTTCGCGGACGTCGTCCGTCAGGGCAAGGCGCTGTACATCGGCGTCAGCGAGTGGAACGCCGAGCAGATCCGTGCGGGCGCTGCCCTCGCGAAGGAGCTCGGCTTCCAGCTCATCTCGAACCAGCCGCAGTACTCGATGCTGTGGCGGGTCATCGAGGGCGAGGTCGTCCCTGCCTCGAAGCAGCTCGGCCTCTCGCAGATCGTCTGGTCGCCGATCGCGCAGGGTGTCCTCACGGGCAAGTACAAGCCGGGTCAGCCGCTGCCCGAGGGCTCGCGCGCCACGGACGAGAAGGGCGGCGCGGACATGATCAAGCGGTTCATGCGCGACGAGGTCCTCGAGGCCGTGCAACGCCTGCAGCCCGTGGCCGACCAGGCCGGTCTCACCCTCGCGCAGCTCGCGATCGCGTGGACCCTGCAGAACGAGAACGTCGCGAGTGCGATCGTCGGCGCGTCGCGTCCTGAGCAGGTCACGGACAACGTGAAGGCGGCGGGCGTCACGCTCGACGCCGATGCGCTCGCCGCCATCGACCAGGCGCTGGGGGACATCCCCGAGCGCGACGCGTCGAAGAACGTCAGCCCGGCGTCGCGCCCCGCGTAGACGCGCGTCCCTTCCCAACCCGGAGGCGCGGTGCCAGCTGGCACCGCGCCTCCGGTGCGTCCGGCTGCGGGGCGCACACGCCCCGCGGTTCGCCGCCAGCCGTGCCGGGCGCACGTCGCGCCTCTCACCTGACGGATCGTCAAGATGAACGGCATGTGTCGCGCATCTGGCAGGTCCCTGGCAACCCGTGTACCCCTCCCAAACCACCTCCGGAAGTCCCCCGAATCGGGGGCATGACCTCGACCGATACCCCCGTTGTGGTGTCAGCCACCGGCTCGGTGCCATCCGTGCGCCCCGGTGCGTTCCCGCGTCTGCTGAACCTGGCACGTCAGCTCGCGACCTTCGGCACGATCGGCGCCGTCTGCTTCGTCATCGACCTGGGGGTCTACAACCTCCTGCGCGCCACGGTGATGCCGGACGGGCCCATCGCGGCCAAGATCGTCTCCGCCCTCGTGTCGACCGCCATCGCGTGGATCGGGAACCGGTTCATCACGTTCCGCTCGGAACGTCGGACCGGCGGCCGCGCGACGCTGCGCGAGGGTCTCCTCTTCGCCGCCACCAACCTCGTCGGGCTCGGCATCGCCGCGGCCTGCCTCTACGTCTCGCACTACCTCCTCGGGTTCACCTCCACCCTCGCCGACAACGTCGCCGGCAACGGGGTGGGTCTCGTCCTCGGCACCGCGTTCCGGTTCGCCGCGTACAAGGCCCTCGTCTTCCGTTCCACCGACGCTCGTCGCACGAAGGAGCTCGCAGCATGACCATCTTGACCACGTTGACGGTCGCGGCAGGACCCCTGTTGCAACCGAACGACCCGTCCGGCACGTCGGGGAACGTGCCGAACCGGGGCACCACCGACGTCCCGACAGGAGGCTCGGGGCAGGGACCGCAGACCGTCTGGTCGTTGGGAGAGTGGATCGGGTACTCCGCCCTCATCGCCATCTCCGTGCTGCTCACCCTGGTCGCGCTCTCCACCCTCTGGTGGATGCTGCACGCCTGGCGCTCGCGCGACGCGCTCAAGGCGACGAGCTTCAGCACCACGCCGCGTCCCGCGGCGCACCGCTTCACCCTCCTGGTGCCGGGTCGGCACGAGGAGGACGTGATGGGCCAGACGCTGGACATGCTCGCCACGCAGGACCACCCCGACTTCGAGATCATCGCGATCGTCGGCGAGGACGACCCCGGCACCGACCGGGTGGTCCGTGAGGCCGCCGCGCGGCACCCCGGGCTCATCAAGGTCGTCGTCGACGACACGCTGCCCAAGAACAAGCCGAAGGCGATGAACCTGGCGCTGCAGTACGCAACGGGCGACGTCGTGGGCGTGTTCGACGCCGAGGACGAGGTGTACCCGCACCTGCTCACCCTGGTGGACTCGCGCTTCCAGGAGACCGGGGCGGACGTCGTGCAGGGCGGTGTGCAGCTCATGAACTTCAAGTCCAGCTGGTGGTCGCTCCGCAACGTGCTCGAGTACTACTTCTGGTTCCGCTCGCGGCTGCACTTCCACGCCGAGTCGAAGTTCATCCCGCTCGGCGGCAACACCGTCTTCGTGACGAAGGAGCGTCTGGACTGGTCGAACGGTTGGGACGCGCACTGCCTCGCCGAGGACTGCGAGCTCGGCGTCCGACTCTCCGCCGACGGCGCGAAGGTCGTCGTGGCCTACAGCCCCGAGGCCGTCACCCGTGAGGAGACGCCGCCGACGTTCGCGTCACTGCTCAAGCAGCGCACACGCTGGAACCAGGGGTTCCTGCAGGTGCTCGGCAAGGGGGAGTGGAAGCAGCTGCCGACGCTGAAGCAGCGCTTCTTCGCCCGGTACCTGCTGACGATGCCGTTCATCCAGGCAGCGACCGGTCTGCTCATCCCGCTCAGCGTCATCATGATCGCGTTCGTGAAGGTCCCGACGGCCATCGCGCTGATCTCGTTCATCCCGCTGGCCCCGACCCTGATGCTGCTGGCGGTGGAGATCGCCGGCCTCGGCGAGTTCGGCCGCCTCTACAAGGAGAAGGTCCGGATCCGCGACTACGTGAAGCTCGTCCTCGGTCTGGTGCCCTACCAGGTGTTCCTCGCCGCGGCGGCCGTCCGAGCCGTCATCCGTCACGCGCGGAAGCAGAACGGGTGGGAGAAGACCGAACACACCGGGCAGCACCGCAACGCCCAGCAGCAGCCCGAGGTGGTGGGCTTCCCGTCCGCCGTCACCGAACCCGAGCCGGCCTTCGCCGGTGCATCCGCAGGAGGTGAACGATGACCGCCAGCATGACCAACACGACCGGCATCCCGATCCGGGGCACGACGGCCTCGAGCGGGGTCGGAGCATGGTTCGCCGTGCACGCCAGGAGCCTCGCGTGGGTGCTCCCCGTCGTCGCCGTCGCCGCCCTCGTGCAGGCGTGGAACATGGGCGGGACCCCGCAGCGCATCGACGACGAGGGCACCTACACCGCACAGGCGTGGGCGATCACGCACCTCGGTGAGCTCACCCACTACACGTACTGGTACGACCACCCGCCCCTCGGTTGGATCCAGATCGCCGGCTACACCTCGCTGACCGGCGCGTTCGCCCGCTACCCGTTCGCCGTCGAGGCGGCGCGAGAAGCGATGGTGTTCTTCGCCGCGGTCTCCGCCGTGCTGGTGTTCGTGCTCGGTCGTCGGCTCGCGATGTCCCGTCCGGCCAGCGCCGTCGCCGTCCTCGTGTTCGGCCTCTCGCCGCTCGCGCTGCAGTACCACCGCACCGTCTACATCGACAACGTCGCGACACCGTGGCTCCTCGCCGCGTTCGTCCTCGTCCTGAGTCGTCGCCAGCAGCTCGCCGGATTCGTCGGCGCGGCCGCGTGCCTCGGCATCGCCGTGCTCAGCAAGGAGACGTACCTGCTGGCGCTGCCCTTCCTCATCTGGATGGCGGTGCGGCGTGCGGACCCGAGCACTCGCCGCTACACGTTGAGCGTGGCCGGTGCCGTGCTCGCGGTCATCGGTGGCGGGTACATCCTGCTCGCAGCGGTGAAGGGCGAGCTCCTGCCGAGCGCCGGCAAGGTCAGCCTGCTCGAGGGCATCACCTACCAGCTCGGCAGCCGCCAGGCCAGTGGGTCGCTCTTCACGGGCGGCAGCCTGGCGAACGAGGCCGCATCGCAGTGGTGGGCGCTCGACCCCGTGTTCATCGTGCTCGGCTCGGCGGCCGCGGTCGTCGGACTCTTCCTGCGTCGGGTCCGCCCGATCGCGGCGATGCTCGTCTTCCTGCTCGCGTTCATGTTCCGTCCGAACGGCTACCTGCCGGTGCCGTACGTCATCATGCTCGTCCCGTTCGCAGCGCTCCTCGTCGCCTTCGTGGCCGAGCGTGCCGTGCTCGCGGTGTCCGGCAGGACCGCGTTCCGTCCGCGGGACCGCGTGCGCGGCGCCTCGCGTCGGGTGCTCGGTGGTGCCTGGGCGCTCGTGACGGCCGCCGCGCTGGTGGTCGCTGTGCCGCTCTGGGGGTCGCAGCTCCGCGGGTTCCTCATCACGGACCTCGACAAGCCGATGGCCCAGGCCGAGGACTGGATCGGCGCCAACGTCGACAAGAGCTCCCGGATGCTGGTCGACGACGCCATGTGGGTCGACCTCGTCAACGACGGCTTCGCCCGGAACAACGTGGTCTGGTACTACAAGCTCGACACCGACGGAGCCGTGGAGCGTCAGTCGCCGAACGGGTGGAAGGACTCCGACTACGTCGTGACGACCGACTCCATGCGCACCGGTGGGAACTCGTCGCCGGACGTCCGTGAGGCGATCGCGAACTCCACGAGCGTCGCGTCGTTCGGTACCGGCAACCAGGAGGTCGACGTCCGCCAGATCAACTCGGAGGGCCAGGCCGCCGCGCAGCGGGCCATCACCCGTGCGGCCGACCAGCGCAAGACCCTCGGGACGCAGCTGGCGGACAACCCGGCACTGGGCGCCGACTCCGGGACGCGGTCGCAGTTCCGTGCGGGCCAGGTGGACTCGCGGGCGATGATCGCCCTCGGGCAGGTCCTGGCCGACCGTTCGATCCGCGTCGACCGGTTCACCCCGCTCAGTGGCGAGGACGGCCAGACCTTCCGACGCGTGGTCATGCACGCGGCGAGCGCCGCGGACGCGAAGCGCATCGAGGCGACGCTGGACGCCGTGTCGAGCACGTTCCGGCCGGCTTCGGTCGAGCGGGACGGCAGCAGGCTGACGGCGGTCTTCCCGACGAGTGACCCGACGAGCGCTGCGGTCACCTCGTGACGTCCCCGGGGCGGGACCACGGGGTGGTCCCGCCCGGCGCGAGCGGGCGGAAACGCGGGGTCGCCGCCGACAGCACCGCGCGGAACCGCCCGCTCGCCCAGGCGCACACCGACACCAGCTCGGGAGGGGCCACCCGCCCCGGCGCGAGCGGGCGGAAACGTGGGGTCGCCGCCGACGGCACCGCGCGGAACCGCCCGCTCGCCGAGACGAGCACCCGCCCGAGCCCCGGACCCAGCCCGAGCACCAGCACCAGCACCGGCACCACCAGCACCGCACCGACCCGAAGGAGCAGCACCATGACCGCACCAGCACGCACCTCCCGACGCCGCGTCGCCGCCGTCGGCGCCCTCGGCGCAGCACTCGTCGCCGCGACCGTCGGCCTCGCCGCACCGCAGTCCGCGAGCGCCGCCACCGACGACGGCTGGCTCCGCGTCGGCCACCTGTCCCCGGACACGAAGGGCGTCGACGTCGAGCTGTCGAGCCTCTCCGGCGGCAAGAAGGTCTTCGAGCTCGACGACGTGACGTACGGCCAGGTGAGCAAGTACACCGAGCTCGCAGCCGGCACGTACGTCCTGTCGATGCGCGCGGCCGACGCCCCGGACTCGACGCCCGTGATCTCCACCGACGTCACGGTCCGGGGTGGCAACGCCAGCACCGTCGTCGCCTACGGCAAGAACTCGGGCCTCAAGACGGCGGCGTTCAGCGACGACCTGCAGCAGCCGGGCGACGGCAAGGCCAAGCTCCGCCTCGTCCAGGCCGCGACCACGGCGAAGAAGGTGGACGTCGCCACCTCGGACGGCACCGCGATCGCCTCCGACGCAGCCTTCGGCACGGCGACCAAGTACGCCACCGTCGACGCCGGCAAGTGGGACCTCGACCTGTCCGGTGGCGGCCAGCGCGGCACCGCGGACGTCGACCTCGCCGGCAACACGGTGTCGACGCTGTTCGTCCTCGACGACAGCAAGGGCGACCTGACGGTCGTGCCGGTCACGGACGCGGCCGCCACGGCAGCCACCCCGAAGGGCGGCGTGCAGACGGGTGGCGGTGGCACCGCCGCCGACCGCCCCGCCACGGACGCGTACCACGCGGCCATCCGGGCGATCCGCGCACTCTTCTCCTGATCAGACGGGAGGCCCGGCGCACGTCCGCCGATCCGCGGACGCGATCCGGGCCTCCCGTCCACCGCCCCCCCAGCAGGAAGCAGGCCGTATGACCCGCAGGAACTGGATCCCCATCACCGCAGCAGCGGTCGCCGCCGTGCTGGTGGCCGGAGGCATCGCCGTCGCCGCCGTGCACCCGTGGTCGGCCGCCGAGCCGGACGCCGGAGGCGTCGCGACCCCGACCTCGACCACCGCGCCGAGCGGGACGCGCTCCGCCGCCCAGTTGCGCACCGACTTCCTCGACCGCTACGTCCGGGACGGCCGTGTCGTCCGCACCGACCAGGGCGGTGACACCGTCAGCGAGGGGCAGGCCTACGGGCTGCTCATCGCCTACGCGGCCGGTGACCGCGAACGCTTCGGCGAGATCTGGACGTGGACGAAGCGGCACCTCCTGACGGACGACTCGCTCCTCGCATGGCGGTGGACGAAGGAGGACGGCGTGGCGGACGAGCAGTCCGCGAGCGACGCCGACCTCGACGCCGCACGAGCGCTCGTGCTCGCCGGCGCGGAGTGGGACGACGACCGGTACACCACGGCCGGCAAGACCATGGCCGGGGCGGTGCTCGACCACGAGACCGCGACGACCGACCTCGGGCGGATCCTGCTGCCCGGCCCGTGGGCGGACTCGGAGCCGTACCGGTACGACGCGTCGTACGCGTCGCCCGCCGCCTACCGCGTGCTCGCCCGTGCGACGGGCGACGACCGCTGGAAGGAACTCGAGGCGGGTTCCAGCGCCGTGACCGCCGCGGTGCTCGACAAGACGGACCTGCCGAGCGACTGGTCGCAGGTGCACGCCGACGGCAGCGTCGACCCGATGCCCGCCTCCGGCAGTGACGCGCGGGTGCTCTACGGGTACGACGCCATGCGGATGCCGCTCCGGTACGCCGAGGCGTGCAGCGCCCCCGACCGCGCGCTCGCGGCCTCGATCGCTCCGACCCTGCGCCGGACGACCCAGCTCGCCGCGCAGCTCGACCTCGGCGGGACCGCCGTGACGGGTGACCGCAGCGCGCTGGCCTACACCGCACGTGCCGCTGCGGAGCAGGCCGCCGGGTCGTCACGCGCCGCGGGGGAGGACCTCCGCCGCGCCGACCGGACCGCTGCGACGACGCCGACCTACTACGGCGACGCCTGGGCGGCGCTCGGCACGACGATGCTGACCTCCGACGTGCTCGGCGGCTGTGCGACCGCGGCGGGAGGGCAGTCGTGACCGGCGGGCGGCGACGCGCCGAGCGTACGGCGACCGGGAGCTCCCTCGCCGAGCGGCTGCGCCGGCGGTGGGTCGTGGTCGCCGCGGCGGCGGCCGTGGTGGTCGCCGGCGGGACCGTCGCGGGCGTCGCGGTCGCGGCCGGTGACGGTGACGGCGGCCCACGCCCGTCGACGGCGTCCAGCGCGCCGGCGTCGAGGAGTACCGACGGGTCCTCGTCCGCGGCGTCCGGGTCCGACCGGGACATCGCGGGCTTCCAGGACCCCGCCGCGCCGGCCCGGGCGTCCGACGCCACACCGACCCGCGTGCGCATCCCCGCGATCGGCGTCGACGCCTCCCTCGAGGACCTGCACCGCGGATCCGCCGGCGAGCTCGACCCGCCGAAGGGGTGGGACGACGCGGGCTGGTTCAGTGACGGGATCGTCCCCGGCGAGGTCGGTCCGGCCGTCATCGCCGGACACGTCGACAGCCCGACGAGCGCCGCCGTCTTCTTCAAGCTCGACGAGCTCGTGCCCGGCGACCAGATCCACGTCGCCATGTCCGACGGCACCACCCGCACCTTCACGGTGGACCGCTCGGAGCGGGCCGCGAAGTCGGCGTTCCCCACGAGCGACGTCTACGGCACCGCACCCACACCGCAACTGCGTCTGATCACCTGCGACGGCACGTTCGACACCGCCACCGGGCACTACACGGACAATCTGATCGTCTTCGCAGACCTCTCCGCGGAGTGACGCAGCTGCTGACCGATATCTTCGATGTCAAGCGCAAGGAGCACCATGAGCACGACCCTGGTCATCATCCCGACCTACGACGAGGCGGAGAACGTCCGTCCGATCGTCGAGCGCACGCTCGCCGCCACCGACGACTCCGTGCACGTGCTCGTGGTCGACGACAACTCCCCGGACGGCACCGGCGACATCGCCGACGCCATCGCCCGTGAGACCGACCGGGTGCACGTCATGCACCGCACGGTGAAGGACGGCCTGGGCGGGGCGTACCTCGCCGGGTTCGCCTGGGGCCTCGAGCACGGCTACGACAAGCTCGTCGAGATGGACGCGGACGGCTCGCACCACCCGGAGTACCTCCCGTGGATGCTCGAGCTGGCGGACACCAACGACCTCGTCCTCGGTTCCCGCTGGATCAAGGGCGGCGAGGTGGAGAACTGGCCCTGGTACCGCGAGGCGCTCTCGCGCGGAGGCAACCTCTACACGCGGCTCGCCCTCGGCATCGCCGTGCGTGACGCGACGGGCGGCTTCCGCGTCTTCACGTCGCGGGCGTTCGAGCGGATCGACCTCGCCGGCGTCGCATCGAAGGGGTACTGCTTCCAGGTGGACCTCTGTTGGCGCGCCCTCGAGGCCGGCCTCCGCGTGGTCGAGACCCCGATCACCTTCACCGAGCGGGAGTTCGGCGTCTCGAAGATGAGCGGGAACATCGTCCGCGAGAGCCTGACGCTCGTCACGAAGTGGGGCATCGACCGCCGCATCCGCGAGGCCCGTTCCCTCGTGAAGGACCACCGTCGCCTGCCGTCGGTGCGCGCGAACGCGCACGCGGTCGGCGACCACGCCGTCTGACGACGGACCCCCGGACGGACAGGAGGCACGTGGCGGGTCCGCCACGTGCCTCCTGTCCGTTCCGGGTCGGAGCCGTCGGTCAGCGCAGGACGACGACGCCGCGGCCGGAGAAGCGCACGGCCTCGTCGGTGACCTCGGCCTCACCGAAGCGGTAGAGCTCCTCGCCGGTCGCGCCGGGGACGGGGACCTCGACGGCGTCGTCGCGGAGGTTCACCACGACGTGCACCGGGGCGGTGTCCGGCCCGAGCAGACCGCGGGTCAGGACCAGCCAGCGCTGGTCCTCGTCGAACCGGACCGCGTTCGCCTCGTAGCGCGGGTCGACGAAGGCCTGATCGGTGCGCCGGAGGGCCACGAGCACCCGGTAGGCGCGCAGGATCCGTGCGCCGCGGTCGGACTCCACGTCGGACCAGTCGAGCTTCGAGTTCGTGAACGTCGACGGGTCCTGCGGGTCCGGCACGGTGGACTCGTCCCAGCCGTGCTCGGCGAACTCCTTGATCCGGCCCTCGGCGGTGACCTTGCCGAGTTCCGGTTCGGGGTGCGAGGTGAAGAACTGCCACGGCGTGGTCGCGGCGAACTCCTCGCCCATGAAGAGCATCGGCGTGAACGGGCCGAGGAGCGTCAGGGCCGCGGCGATGACGAGGCCCTCGTCGGACACGGTCGCGGCGAGGCGGTCGCCGGCCGCGCGGTTGCCGATCTGGTCGTGGTTCTGGTTCGCGACCACGAGGGCGGTCGCGGGTGAGGTCCCACGATCGATGGGCCGTCCGTGCCGCTTGCGGCGGAACGACGACCACGTGCCGTCGTGGAAGAACCCGCGCTCGAGGACCTTGGCCAACGCCGACAGCGGTTCGAAGTCGGCGTAGTACCCGTTCGTCTCGCCCGTGACGGCGACGTGCACGGCGTGGTGGAAGTCGTCCGACCACTGTCCGGCGAGCCCGTAGCCGGAGGCCTCCTGCGGACGGAACATGACCGGGTCGTTCAGGTCGGACTCGGCGACGAGCGACAGCGGACGTCCGACGAACGCCGAGAACGCGTCGGTCTCCGACGCCATGTCCTGCAGCACGTGCGGCCGCGAGGTGTCGCGGATCGCGTGCACGGCGTCGAGGCGGAGCCCGTCCACGTGGTGGTCCCGGAACCACATCCGGACGTTGTCCAGGACGTAGCGACGGACTTCCGGCTCCTCGACGTTGACCGAGTCGCCCCACGTGTTCGCCAGGCCCTGCACGAGGTACGGCCCGTACAGCGGGAGGTAGTTGCCGCTCGGACCGAGGTGGTTGTAGACGACGTCCTGGATGACGCCGAGTCCGAGCGCGTGCGCCCGGTCGACGAACCGGTCGTAGGCGTCCGGGCCGCCGTACGGGGCGTGCACCGCGTACCACGCGACGCCGTCGTAGCCCCAGTTCCACTCGCCGTTCACCCCGTTGACGGGCAGGAGCTCCACGAACTCCACGCCCAGTTCGACGAGGTGCTCGAGCTTCGCGGCCGCCGCGTCGAGCGTGCCCTCGGGCGTGTAGGTGCCGACGTGCATCTCGTAGATCACGCCGCCGCGGGCCGGGCGTCCGGTCCAGGCGTCGTCGGTCCACGAGAACCGGGCCGGGTCGACCACCTCGGACGGGCCGTGCACGCCCTCCGGCTGGTAGCGGCTGCGCGGGTCGGGCCGCACGGCGTCGTCGTCGTCGATGCGGAAGCCGTACCGGGCGCCGACGTGGGGGAGGACCGCGTCGGTCGTCCACCAGTCGTCGTCACCGCGGGTCAGCGGGTACTCGGTGCCGTCGACGACGAGACGGACCCGCTCGGGAGCGGGCGCCCAGACGCCGTAGCGGTCGGGAACGGTCATGCGTGACCCTCCAGGATGTCGATCTCGGCTTGCGCGTCGGTCTCGGTGGCGTCGGACCCCGTGGCGGGGTCGGCAGGGGTGGTGCGGGCGTCGTCGACGGCTGCGGTCCCGTGGTCGGTCGGTTCGACGACGTGCGCCGGCACGAGCAGGGCCACCGGGTAGTCCGCGAGGAGCTCGGACAGCGGGATGCCGCGGGCGGCGGTGAACCGCCGACCGGTGAGCAGGTCGACCCGGTCGAGCGGGACGGGGTGCACCAGGGTGTCACCCCATCCACCGACCCGGCGCAGGCCGATCGGCAGTCGGGTCGCGACGGTCACGGCGCCGCCGCGGTCGAACGCCAGGACGTGGTCCGCGGCGCTGCCGGTGGCCTCGAGTGCGAGGTACCGGGTGAAGAGCTCCGGGTGGTCGCGGCGGACGCGGAGGGCGCGACTCGTCACGAGGAGCTTGGCGGCGCCGTCGAGCCCGACGGCGGGCAACTGCTCCGGTCCGTCGTCGTCGGGGCCGTCGAGTTCGGCGAGGACGTGCCGGCGCTCGGTGTAGTCCACCGGTCGGCGGTTGTCCGGGTCGACCAGGGAACGGTCCCAGAACTCGGTGCCCTGGTAGACGTCGGGCACGCCGGGGGCCGTGAGCTGCACGAGCTTCTGCGCGAGACCGTTCGACCATCCCGCGGCGTCGATGCGCTCGTCGAGGGCGTCCAGGACGGCGACCACGGCGGGCTCGTCGAAGGCGGCGTCGACGAGCGCGTGCATGCGGCGCTCGAAGTCCTCGTCGGGTTCTGTCCACGTCGTGCTGTTCCCGGCTTCGCGCGAGGCCTTCTCGGCGTAGGCGTGCAGGCGTTCGCGGCTGGCCGGGCGTGCGCCGACGATCGCCTGCCACAGGAGGTCGGCGAGCACCGCGTCCTCGAGCGGGACCAGCGACTGCAGCCGCTCGAGCGCCGACGACCACTCGTGGCCGGTCTCGGCGAGCACGGCGATCCGGGCGCGGGTGTCCTCGCTGCGCTTCGTGTCGTGCGTCGTCAGCGTCGTCATCGTGTGCGGCCAGCTGCCGAGCCGGTCGCGCTGTGCCTGGTGGAAGTCGCCCACCGACACGGCGAAGATGCTGGGGTCGCCACCGACCTCGCTGAGGTTCGTGAGCCTGGAGGTCCGGTAGAACGCGGTGTCCTCGACGCCCTTCGCCATCACCATGCCGCTCGTCTGCTGCAGGCGGACCGCCGCGGCGGACGACGGGTCGACGAGTGCCGGGGCGATCCGGTCGATCACGTCGTCGAGGTCCGGGCGGGCCGCGGCAGCGCCCTCGAGGGCGGCGATGAGGTCGTGGGCGCCCTCGGGCAGGTACGTCCGGTAGACGTCGAACGAGGCGACGATCTCGGCCACCGCGTCGACGACCCGCTCGTGCGGCAGGCCGTCGGCGACCGGGCGGAGCAGTCGCGCGAGCCGCTGGACCTCGCTGCCGAGGATCCCGTCGGCGATGCCGCGGCGGGTGTCGTGGGTGAGCTGCTTCCAGTCGGTCGGCTCGGCTCCGGACGCGGCCGTCAGCGTGTCCTCGCCGGCGGGGTCGACGAACACCCGGTCGAGCAACCCGAGGGCGTCGTACCCGGTGGTGCCGTCGACGGGCCAGCTCGAGGGCAGTTCCTCGCCCGGCTCGAGGATCTTCTCGACGAGGGTGTACGCGCCGCCGGTGAGCCCGGCGAGGTCCTGCAGGTAGCCGGCGGGGTCGTACAGGCCGTCCGGGTGGTCGATGCGGAGTCCGTCCACGAGGCCGTCGCGGAACCAGCCACCGATCGTGGCGTGGGAGGCCGCGAAGACCTCGGGCTCCTCGACGCGGATGGCGGCGAGGGTGTTCACCGCGAAGAACCGGCGGTAGTTCAGCTCGTGGTCCGCACGCTTCCAGTGCACGAACTCGTAGTGCTGCCGTGCGTGGACCGTCTCGACCGAGTCGCCGTCGTGCACCGTGTCGGGTGCGGTCGGGTAGGCGGTCTCGCCGACGAACAGCCGGCCGTCCCGCAGTTCGACGGCGTCGAGCAGCCGGTCGTCGAGCACGGGCACGCGGATCCTGCCGTCGCCGGCCTCCCAGTCGACGTCGAACGCCCACGCGACGGGGGAACCCTGCCCGTGCTCGAGCAGCGACCACCACCAGGGGTTCGCTTCGGGGGTGGCGACGCCCACGTGGTTCGGCACGACGTCGACGAGCACGCCGAGACCTGCGGCGTGTGCCGCCTCGGCGAGGGCACGGAGGCCTTCGTCGCCGCCGCGGTCGGTGTCGACGTGCGTGTGGTCGACGACGTCGTAGCCGTGCTGGGAGCCGGGCTCGGCCTGCAGCACGGGCGACAGGTACAGCCAGTCCGCGCCGAGGTCGCGGACGTAGTCGACGACGTCCTTCGCGGCGGTCAGGTCGAAGTCGGACGTGACCTGCAGGCGGTACGTCGACGTGGGGATGCGCTTCGTGCTCATCACTCGTTCTCTGCGGTGTCGGACGGCGCGGTGGCACCGGCGGGGTTGGTGGGGGTCACGGCATCCTGCGGGTGGGCGGGGTCCACCGGTGCGTCGGTCTCGACCGGGGTGGTGGTGACCTCGTGGTCGGGCTCGGCGCGGAGCACGATCATCGACCGCGCGGGGACGTCGAGCGGGGTCCCGGCGTCGAGCACGGCGTCGCGGGCTCCCGGCTCGGCAGTGTCGATCCGGACGGTCCACCCGGGGGAGTACTCCTCGGGCGGCAGGGTGAAGGTGACGGTGTCGTCGTGCGCGTTGAAGTAGGTGATGAACGCGACGTCGGTGACCCGCTCGCCTCGGGCGTCGCGGCCGCGGATGCCGTTGCCGTTGAGGTACATGCCGACGCTCTTGCCGAACCCGGAGTCCCAGTCCTCGGGCTCCATCGCGTCGCCGGACGGCGTGAGCCACACCACGTCCGGCAGCGGCTCGTCCTGCCCGCGGCGGACCGGCCGCCCGTTGAAGTACCGGGTGCGTCGGAACGTCGGGTGGTCGTGCCGGAGCTTCACGAGGTCGGCGGTGAACTGGATGAGTTCGTCGTCGGCGGCGTCCCAGTCGATCCAGCTGATCGCGGAGTCCTGCGCGTACACGTTGTTGTTGCCCGACTGCGTGCGCCCCAGCTCGTCGCCGTGCGCGATCATCGGCACGCCCTGGCTGAGCAGCAGCGTCGCCAGGAAGTTCCGTCGCCGCTGGAGACGGAGTGCGTTCACGGACTCGTCGTCGGTCGGGCCCTCGACGCCGGAGTTCCAGGACCGGTTGTGGCTCTCGCCGTCGTTGTTGTCCTCGCCGTTGGCCTCGTTGTGCTTCTCGTTGTAGGCGACGAGGTCGTACAGCGTGAAGCCGTCGTGCGCGGTGATGAAGTTGATGCTCGCCTTGGGCGTGCGGCCGTCGTGCTCGTAGAGGTCGGCCGAGCCGGAGATCCGGGAGGCGAACTCGCCGAGCGTCGAGGACTCACCGCGCCAGAAGTCACGGACGGTGTCGCGGTACTTGCCGTTCCACTCCGACCACTGCGGCGGGAAGTTGCCGACCTGGTAGCCGCCGGGGCCGACGTCCCACGGCTCGGCGATGAGCTTCACCTGCGACACGATCGGGTCCTGCTGGACGAGCTCGAAGAACGCCGACAGCCGGTCGACCTCGTAGAACTCGCGGGCCAGCGCGGCGGCCAGGTCGAAGCGGAAGCCGTCCACGTGCATCTCGGTCACCCAGTAGCGGAGCGAGTCCATGATGAGCTGCAGCGAGTGCGGGTGTCCGACGTTGAGCGAGTTGCCGGTGCCGGTGGTGTCCATGTAGTACCGCTTGTCGTCGTCGACCAGGCGGTAGTAGGCGGCGTTGTCGATGCCGCGGAAGGACAGGGTCGGCCCGAGGTGGTTGCCCTCGGCCGTGTGGTTGTAGACGACGTCGAGGACGACCTCGATGCCGGCGCGGTGGAGCTCGCGGACCATCGCCTTGAACTCCTGCACCTGCTGCCCGCGGTCCCCGGAGGACGAGTAGTGCGAGTGCGGCGCGAAGAACCCGATGGTGTTGTAGCCCCAGTAGTTCGACAGCCCCTTCTCCTGCAGCGTGGAGTCGTTGACGAACTGGTGCACGGGCATGAGCTCGAGCGTCGTGACACCGAGGCGCTTGAGGTGCTCGATGACCGCCGGGTGCGCGACGCCGGCGTAGGTGCCGCGCTGGTCCTCGGGCACGTCGGGGTGCGTCTCGGTGAGGCCCTTGACGTGGGCTTCGTAGATCACGGTCTCGCCGTACGGGATGCGCGGCGGCCGGTCGCCCTGCCAGTCGAAGAAGGGGTTGATCACGACCCCCTTCATCATGTGCGACGCGGAGTCCTGGTCGTCCGTCGAGTCGGGGTCGCCGAACGTGTACGAGAAGAGCGCCTGGTCCCAGTCGATGTCACCGCTCGTCGCCTTGGCGTACGGGTCGAGCAGCAGCTTCGCGGGGTTCGCGCGGAGCCCGTTCGCCGGGTCGTAGTCCGCGTGCACGCGGAAGCCGTACTGCTGGCCGGGGCCGACGTTCGGGAGGTACGCGTGCCAGACGTAGGCGTCGACCTCGAGCAGGGGGACGCAGGTCTCGTTGCCGTCGTCGTCGAACAGACAGAGTTCGACGCGCTCGGCGACCTCGCTGAAGAGGGCGAAGTTCGTGCCGCTCCCGTCGTAGGTCGCCCCGAGCGGGTACGGGTTGCCGGGCCAGGTGTGCAAGCAGTCCTCCAGTGGTGGGTTTCGCCAACATATCGGTGGGTGCCCTCCACGTCCGCAGACAAGCCCCAGCCCTGTGGGCGGTCGCCGTCCGTCGCCGCCTGTGGAGGAGCGGGCGAGTAGCCTCGCGCGCATGACCAACATCGTCACGCAGATCGCAGACAAGGTCCGCCCCGTCGGCGTGTCCACCAACTACGGGGAGCCGGTCGAGGTCGGCGACCAGACCCTCATCCCGGTCTCCATCGCCTGGTTCGGCTTCGGCGGCGGCGGGGACGGCGACGACAACGGGGGCGGTGGCGGCGGTGGCGCGTCCATCCCGGTCGGCGCCTACGTGCGCCGCCCCGGCAAGGACCTCGAGTTCGAGCCGAACCTCATCTCGCTCCTCGCCGTCAGCATCCCGGTCATCTGGGTGACCGGCAGGGTCCTGCGCAAGCTGGTCCGCGTCCTCAAGAAGTGACCCACTCACGGCCTGGAGGCGCGCGGCGGCCCCGCCCCGCGCCTCCAGGCCGTCGTGCGGTCGCGACCCGCCACGCGGTCGCGACCCGTCTACACTGACAGGACACACACGGGAGTCCGGGACCGCCGGGCTGAGAGGGAGCGAGTGGCGCTCCGACCGTCGAACCTGATCCGGATCATGCCGGCGCAGGGAGGAGTCCCAGGACCATGTCCGTACGCACGTCACCTGTTGCACCGTCCACCACCGTCACGCGATCGCTCCGTTGGCGGGTCGTCGACATCGTCGTCGCCAGCGTCCTCGCGGTCGCGGTCGGCGTCCTCTTCAAGGTGTGGGAGTTCGGCTACGAGCCGCTCAGCGCCCTGATGACCCTCGTGCTCCCCGGCACGCAGGCGGTCTTCGGCGGGGTCTGGCTCCTCGCCGGGCCCCTCGTCGCGATCGTCGTCCGGAAGCCCGGAGCCGCCCTCTACGCCGAGATGGTGGCCGCCTCCGTCGAGGCGTTGCTCGGGACGCAGTGGGGCTGGCTCACCCTCGAGGCCGGACTCGTCCAGGGCCTCGGCGCCGAACTCGTCCTCGCGCTGTTCCTGTACCGGGTCTACCGCCTGCCGGTCGTCGCGCTCGCGGGTGCCGCGGCCGGACTCGCGATGGGCCTGAACGACACGGTCCTCTGGTACCCGGGGTACGACCTGTCCTTCAAGGTCGCCTACGTCATCGCGGGGATCATCGGCGGCGCCGTGATCGCGGGCGTCGGGTCCTGGCTGCTCGTCCGGGCGCTCGCCGCGACCGGCGTCCTGTCGTCGTTCGCCGCCGGCCGTGAGCACACCAGGCGCGGGGCCCGCGCCCGCGCGTGAGCACGGTGGCCCCGACCGTTGCGGGTCCGGCGAGCATCGCCTTCCGTGACTGGGGCTGGCGGTACGCCGCACGTGCGGCGTGGGCGGTCCGCGGCGTCGACCTGACCGTCGCACCGGGCGAGCGCGTCGCGATCGTCGGACCCTCGGGAGCGGGGAAGTCCACGCTCCTGCGGGCCGTCGCCGCGGTGCTGCCCGACGAGCCGGACGACACCGACGACACCGCCGCGTCCGTGCAGGGCTCGGTCCTGGTCGACGGCGCCGACCCCCGCGCGGTCCGCGGGCGTGTCGGCCTCGTCATGCAGGACCCCGAAGCCCACACCGTGATGTCGCGGGTCGGCGACGACGTGGCCTTCGGGTGCGAGAACGCCGGGGTGCCCGCCGCAGAGATTTGGGAGCGGGTGCGGTCGGCGCTCGACGTCGTCGGACTCGACCTGGCGCTCGACCGGTCGACCACGATGCTGTCAGGCGGGCAGCGCCAGCGGTTGGCCCTCGCGGGCGTGCTGGCCATGCGGCCGGGAGCGCTCGTCCTCGACGAACCCTGCGCGAACCTCGACCCGGCCGGCGTGGTACAGGTGCACGACGCCGTGCGGGCGCTGCTCGACGAGACCGGGTGTTCGCTGCTCGTCGTGGAGCACCGCATCGGGACGTGGCTGGACCTGGTGGACCGACTCGTGCTGCTCGAGCCCGCCGGGGGCGTCGTGGCGGACGGCGCCCCGGACGAGGTCCTGGCCGTGCACGGCGCTGCGCTGACGGCTGCCGGCGTGTGGGTGCCGGGGTCGGAGCCGGCGCGAGGGTCCGCCCGGGGTCTCGGCGCTTCCGCGTCTGCGCGAGCGGGCGGAAGTGCGGGGTCGCCCGCGGCGGGCACGGGGGACTTCCGCCCGCTCGGCCGGGCGGCCGCGGGCGTCGAGGCCTCGGGCGCTGCCGCGTCTGCGCGAGCGGGCGGAAGTGCGGGGTCGCCCGCGGCGGGCACGGGGGACTTCCGCCCGCTCGACGCAGGGGCCACGGACGCCGGGACGGACGACGGCGCCGACGTGCTGCTCGAAGCGCGCGGCCTCGGCACCGCACGGGGCAAGCGCCAGCGTGTCGGCAACGGGATCGACCTCGACGTCCGCGCCGGTCGGGTGCTCGCCGTCACGGGGCCGAACGGCGTCGGGAAGTCGACGCTCGGCCTCACGCTCGCCGGACTCCTGCGACCCGCAGACGGGTCCCTGCGCGCCACCCCGGCCCTCGCGCACGGCATCGGCGACGCCCCCGTCTCGTGGTCCAGCCGCCAGCTCGCCGCCCGCATCGGCACCGTGTTCCAGGACCCCGAGCACCAGTTCGTCGCGCGCTCCGTCCGCGAGGAGCTCGCCGTCGGACCACGGGCCCTCGGCCTCCCCGACGTCGACGCCCGCGTCGACGAGCTCCTCGTCGCGTTCGGTCTCGACGACCTCGCGGACGCCAACCCCTTCACCCTGTCGGGTGGCGAACAGCGGCGGTTGGCGATCGGGACCGTGATCGCCGCACGGCCGCCCGTCGTCGTGCTCGACGAACCGACCTCCGGCCAGGACCGGTCGACCTGGCAGGCGGTGGTCGACCGGCTCGGCGCGCTCGCCGACGCCGGGACCGCCCTCGTCGCGATCACGCACGACCAGGACCTCGTCCGCGCGCTCGACGCCGACGAGGTCGTCCTCGGACCGGACGGCGCCACGGTCGTCCCGCGTGCCGAGCCCGCCGCGCCGGGTTCCGCCACCGCCCCGCACGCGCCCGCCGCCGGCACGGGAGCCGTCACCGTCCCGCGCGCCGAGGCCGTCACGAGCGGACCCGCTGGGGACGACGCCGACGGCACCGCGACGGGAGGGGCGACCGCGTGCGACCCACCGGGGGCGACCAGCGGGGTGCCGCGGTGACCGCCCCGGGGACGCCGGCCGACGTGCCCGGCCGGACCGCGCCTCCCGGCCGGACCGCACAGCTGACGTCCGGTCCCGCGCCGTCGCGGCGGGGCGTGCAGCCGGTCGCCTCGCTCCTCGGGGTGATGGCGCTCGGCGTCTGCCTCGTACTGAGCCTCGACGTCGTCTCGGCGGCCGTCGCCCTCGGACTCGAACTGCTGCTGCTGCCGCTGCTCCGGGTGCCGGCCCGCACGCTGCTGCTCCGGACGTCGCCCGTCCTGGTGGCCGTGCCGCTGACGGCGTTGAGCATCGCGCTCTACGGGCGGCCCTCCGGTCGGGAGTGGTTCGACCTCGGCTTCGCGCACGTCACCGACGGCTCGCTGACCCTCGCGCTCGCGACGGCCCTGCGTGTGCTGGCCGTGGGGCTCCCCGCGGTGGCGCTGTTCGTCCGGGTGGACCCGACCGACCTGGCGGACGGGCTCGCTCAACTGCTGCGGCTGCCGGCGCGGTTCGTGCTAGGGGCACTCGCGGCACTCCGGATGGTGACGCTGCTCGGTGACGACTGGCGGCAGCTCGGGATGGCACGACGGGCGCGCGGGGTGGCGGACACCGGTCGGCTGCGTCGGGGCGCCTCGATGGCGTTCGCGCTGCTCGTGCTGGCGCTCCGGCGGGCGACGACGCTGGCGGTGGCGATGGAGTCGCGGGGCTTCGGCGCTCCCGGACGGCGGACCTGGGCGCGGACGGCACGGTTCGCGGGGCCGGAGTGGGGGATGGTCGCGGTGCTCGTGGGGATCGGGGTCGTGTCGATCGCGGTCGCGGTGGTCGCCGGGACGTGGCGTGCCTGAGCGGCGGACACCCGGGGCGGTGGAGGCCGCGCCCGTCGGCGACCACCGGCGGGCGGGCACCCTGCCGGCCGGCGACGGGCGCCGGTCGGCAGCCGCGTCGGTCGCCGGGGCGGCCGGCGACGAGCACCGGCCGGCCACCGCGTCGGCCGCCGCCTCGGACGGCGAGCACCTCGAGCCGTCCGCGACCGCCCCAGCGCCCGTGGCGGAGACCGCCGCTGCCCTCGCCGCAGCCGCAGCCGGCGCGGCCACGGCCCGCGGCGACCGGCGCGTCGTCGTCCTCGTCGACGGCCGGTCCGGCACGGGCAAGACCACCCTCGGCGCCGCCGTCGCCGACCACCTGGGCGCCCAGGTCGTGCACCTCGACGACGTCTACCCGGGGTGGGACGGGCTGCAGGCCGCCGCGGACGCCGTGGTGCGCGACGTCCTCGGACCACCGAGCGGGTACCGCCGCTGGGACTGGTCGGCGTCCGCTCCGACCGACTGGGTCCCGCTCGACGCCGACGCCCCGATCGTCGTCGAGGGGTGCGGCGCGCTGTCCCGGGGGTCGGCACCGCTGGCGTCGCTCCGGGTCTGGCTCGAGGCCGACGACGTGGTGCGGCGGGACCGGGCGATCGGCCGCGACGGCGAGGTGTTCGCCCGCGAGTGGGACCGCTGGGCCGCGCAGGAGGCGTCGTTCATCGCGGCCGAGCAGCCGGCGCACCGGGCAGACGTGGTGCTGCGGACGTAGCGTCGGCACGTCGGGCAGCTGCGACCGGGTCCACCGCGAACGCCGCCGCGACGATGCTCAGCACCGCGTACCCGCCGATGTACACGCACAGGATCCACGGCGAGCCCCCGCCGAGCTCCACGAACACGGCCGCGAGCAGCGGCGTGAGCCCGACGGAGAAGATCGACCCGATCTGGTACCCGAGCGACATCCCCGAGTAGCGCCTGCCGGTCGGGAACTGCTCCGCGAACCAGGCGGCCTGCGGCCCGTAGATGCTGTCGTGGAAGACGGACATCCCGACGAGCGCCACGAGCGGCAGCAGCACGAGCGGCCCCGCGTCCAGGAACGCGAAGAACGGCCAGATCAGCACCGCGATCCCCACCGCCGACCAGATCGTCAGCACCCGCCGTCCGACGCGGTCGGACAGCCAGCCCCAGAACGGCGTGGAGACGAGGGAGACCGCCGAGATGACGAGCACCGCCTGCAGCCCGGCCGCCGATCCCTCCTCGCCGCGCTTCGCCAGCAGGTACGTGAGCGAGTACGTCGTGAGGATCGAGTACAGCGCGGGCTGCACGAGCCGCAGCCCGGCCGTGACGAGGATCGACCGCGGGTGCCGACGGATCGCCTGCCACACCGGGAACCGCTCGACCTGGCCGGAGTCGCGCAGCTCCTGGAACACCGGCGCGTCCTGCACGCCGAGGCGGATGATCAGGCCGACGGCGACGATCACGGCGGAGAAGAGGAACGGCAGTCGCCAGCCCCACGCGAGGAAGACCTCGTTGCCGAGCAGCGTCCGCACGAGCGTGAAGACGCCGGTCGCGAGCAGCATCCCGCCCGCCGAGCCCATCTGCGTGAACGCCCCGAACATGCCCCGGTGCCGCGCCGGAGCGTGCTCGACCGACAGCAGTGCCGACCCGCCCCACTCCGCCCCGGCGGCCACGCCCTGCAGCAGCCGGAGGAACACCAGGGCGACGACGGCGCCGACCCCGATGGTCGCCGCGGAGGGCACCACGCCGATCAACGTCGACGCGATCCCCATCAGCACGAGCGACGCCACGAGCAGCTTCTTCCGACCGATCCGGTCGCCGAGGTGCCCCGCCACGATGCCGCCCAGGGGGCGCGCGACGAAGCCGACCCCGTACGTCGCGAACGACGCGATGACGCCGACGGCGGGCGTCACCGACGGGAAGAAGGTCGGCGCGAAGACGAGTGCCGAGGCAGTCGCGTACAGGTAGAAGTCGTAGTACTCGACGGTCGTCCCGACGAAGGACGCCAGGGCGACGCGACGACGGGTCGCGGTGGTGGACGGTGCGACAGGACGGCCAGGAGGCGCGGCTTCGGTGATCGGGGTCGGCATGAGTCAGGAGCATGGTCGCGTCCGGCGCCCCGGGGAACACCCGGCGTAACGCAGGGTCACGTCCCTGCCGCCGGGGACCGCCCCGCGGGGAACATGGGTGCATGAGCGATCGACCGACCCGTCCGCTGCGCTTCGCGGCCTTCGTCATGAACACGACGTCGCACATCCAGCACGGCCTCTGGCGGCACCCCGACGCCCGGCAGGCGGACTTCGACGACGTCACGCTGTGGACCGACCTGGCGAAGACGCTCGAGCGCGGGAAGTTCGACGCGATGTTCTTCGCCGACGTCGTCGGCACCTACGGCCCGGCACGCGGCGACTACTCGACGAACCTCCGCGAGGGACTGCAGATCCCGTCGAACGACCCGTCCGTGCTGCTCTCGGCGCTCGCCGTGTCGACGGAGCACCTCGGGCTCGCCTTCACCTCGAGCGTCATCCAGTCGCACCCGTTCGACTTCGCCCGGAAGGTGTCGACGCTCGACCACATCACCCGTGGCCGCATCGGCTGGAACGTGGTCACGAGCGCGCTCGACAGCGCGGCGCGGAACTTCGGCCAGGACCGGCTCGAGGAGCACGACGAGCGCTACGTGTGGGCGGAGGAGTACCTCGAGGTCTGCGCGAAGCTGTGGGAGGGCTCGTGGGAGGACGGCGCCGTCCTGAAGGACCCGGTGCTCGGCTACGCGGATCCCGCGAAGGTGCACCGGATCGACCACCACGGCAAGCGGTACGACGTGCAGGGGCCGCACCTGTCCGCACCGTCGCCCCAACGGACGCCGGTGTTGTTCCAGGCCGGTTCGTCGCCCGCGGGCCGGGCCTTCGCCGCGCGGAACGCCGAGGCGCAGTTCATCCTGACGTCGAACCGCGACGCCACCGAGCAGCTCATCCGCGAGACCCGTGATCTCGCCGCCGCTGCCGGTCGCCGACGGGACGACATCGCGTTCTTCCTCGGCCTCACGTTCGTCACGGGCTCCACGGAGGCCGAGGCGAAGGCGAAGGAGGCGGAGATCGACGAGTACCTCGCGGCCGACGGCTTCCTCGTGCACTCGAACCTCGGGTTCGACCCGGACACCGGCGAGCCGCTCGACCCCGCCACGCCGCTGTCCGAGGTCAGGACGCACGCCGGCCAGTCACACCTGCAGTGGCTGCGGGAAGCGGCCGGCGACCGCGAGCCCACCATCGCCGACCTCGCCCGGCTGTCCGCGAAGCTCCGCGCCCGCGTCGTCGGGACGCCGGAGCAGATCGCCGACGAGCTCGCCGACTGGCAGCGGGTCGGCGTGGACGGGGTGAACGTCATCAACTGGACGCTGCCCGGTTCGTACGAGGAGTTCGTCGACCACATCGCGCCGACCCTGCAGGAGCGCGGGCTGATGCAGTCCGAGTACCGCGAGGGCACGCTGCGCGAGAAGCTCTTCGGCCACGCGCAGCTGCCGGACTCCCACCCCGCGCGGCGGTGGCGCGGAGCGTTCACCGGAGGAGCGGCCGGGCCCGGCGGAGCTGACGTGTCCACCGGTGACGACGCGGCCGGCGCAAGCACCGCCGTGGAGGTGACCGCGTGACGGAGGCGACGACGACCACCGGGGGCGGGGTGCGCCTCCCGGCCGGACACGGGGCGGGCCGTCTGGCGGAGCTGCGCGACCGCTTCCGACCGGTCCTCGACCGCATCCGTGACGGCGCCGTCGACCGTGAGCTGGCGTCGGGGACGCCCGGCGACCGTCCGCTGCCGCACGACGAGGTGCGCGCGCTGGCGGACGCCGGCTTCGGACGGCTGCGTGTGCCCGAGGACCGCGGCGGGTTCGGCGTGACCCTCGTCGAACTCGCGCACCTGGTGGCGGACCTGGCGGCTGCGGACTCGAACATCGCCCACCTCTGGCGCGGGCACTTCGGCTACACGGAACTCGTGCTGCTCCGGCCGTCGTCGGCGGGGAGGGACGAGTGGCTCGACCGCATCGTCGGCGGGGCGATCGTGGGGAACGCGACCTCGGAGCGGACCGGCACGACCCTCGCGGACATCTCGACGACGGTGACGCCGAGGGGCTCGGGCGGTCCGGGCGATCCGGACGGGCTCCGGCTCGACGGGCGGAAGTTCTACTCGACGGGCACGCTGTACTCGGACTGGATCTACCTGGCGGCCGACCGGTCCGGCGAGCGGGTGACGTTCGCGGTGCCGACCGATGCCCCCGGCGTGACCTCGATCGACGACTGGGACGGCTTCGGGCAGCGACTCACGGCATCGGGGACCACCGTGTTCGACGGGGTGTCGGTGGATCCCTCCGTGGTCTCGGCGTACAAGGACGCCCCGCTGTCGCACATCCAGGCCTTCTACCAGCTGTACCTGCTGGCGGTGCTGGCGGGCATCGGGCAGGCGGTCGTGGACGACGCCGTCGCGTTCGTCCGACCGCGGACCCGGACGTACATCCACGCCAACGCCGCCACACCCGGGGAGGACCCGCAGGTGCTCGCGGTCCTCGGACGGCTGTCCGCGGGCGCCTTCACCGCGCGCTCGCTCGTCGTCGCCGCGGCGGGACTGCTCGACGAGGTCGTGGCCACGAACGAGCCGGGTGTCGGTGTCGACCACGGGCTGCTCGACGAGGCCGAGAACGCCGTGTACCAGGCGCAGGTCGAGATCGGTCCGCGTGTCCTCCGGGCGGCGTCGGAGCTGTTCGAGGTCGGGGGAGCGTCGGCGGCCGATCGGACCCGTGCGCTGGACCGGCACTGGCGGAACGCGCGGGTCGTGGCGTCGCACAACCCCGCCGTGTACAAGGAGCGGCTCGTGGGGGACTACGTGCTGCACGGACGGGGGCCGGTGGACGCGTGGGAGAAGTACCACGAGGTGGGGCCGACGCGGTTCTGAGCCGGCGGTCGGGCGCGCTGGCGTTGGGCGACCGGTGTCGGGCGTCCTGTCTCAGTGTCCGGCCTCTGGTCATGGTCGATCGGGACCAGCCCGCGCCGCCCAGCGTCCGATCGGCGCTCGTGCTGCCTCGGCCGCTGGCGATGCTGCCGAGCTGCCGGGTACTGCGTGCCGCGCGGATCCTGGGACATCCCCGCTCCGCTCGGAAGACGTGACCTGTCTGTCCCGGACGGTCGGCGTTGTCACGTCGTCATGGTCGTCGATCCGGCGATGCCGACCGCTGCGTCCGGTCCGCGGAGCGGTGAGCCGCATCGTGGGTCGCTCGACCAGCAACCAGCTCGCAACGGCGAAGGGGATCGTCGCGAGGAGCGTGATCCCGGCCACTGCCCACGGCTGGGCTGCTGGAGCAACGAGGACGTGAGCAAGGAGTTGTCCCACCGGGAACCCGTACAGGTAGACGCCGTACGACACGTCGTGCCGCGTGGTGAGCGGGTCACCAGGGAACCATGCACCGACGAGGATGCAGAGGTAAGCGAGTGGCACCGGCGCCACGAGCACCGTCAGCCCGGTCACCGACCCGAGGACGATCAGCATCAGCATGGTGCAGGCGAGCCACGCACGGGCGGGGAGGCGATCGGCGAGGAGGAACACGAGCGCGCCGCCGAAGAAGAACGCTGTCGGTCGGAACGCGACGCTCACCGACGTCGGGAGGGAGACGAGCTGGGCGTCGAGCGCGAGGGCGCTGCCGCTGGCAACGATCAACCCCGCGACCACGCCGCCGACGAGGAGCCTTCGTGGCAGGAGCGTGACGAGGAGCCCGATCATGAGGTAGCACCCGAACTCGTACGCGAGGGTCCAGGCCGAGCCGTTCCATGCGCCGGGGAAGGCGACGTGGTCGAGCGTGCCCGGGATGTCGACCTGCAGGACCTTGAGGAAGAGGTTCCGGAGGACGAACGATGCGCTGGCGCGGACATCCCATGACGGCTCGCCGAGCGCGAGCACGGCGAACGGAGCGAAGACGAAGGCGATCACGACCGTGACCACCAGGTAGGCCGGGTAGATGCGCACGAACCGGCGCACGACGAACGCCGACAGCGGGGTGCGCAGACGGCTTCGGGTGATGAGGAACCCAGAGATGGCGAAGAACGCCCCGACCGCCCAGTCTCCGATGGAGAGGCCGCCCGCGGAAGGAGCTGCCGGCCAACCGGCGAGCGGCCAGGCGTGCGCGAGGACCACCGCGGCCGCGAGGGCGAGACGCATGGCGTTCAGCGCGTTCCGACGAGGGTCGAAGGCGGACGCGAGCGAGCGCGGGGGAGTTCTCGAAGACATGACTCCGCGAGCGTCTCGCGCGCTCGGTCCCGGCGCTAAACATTTCGCATGTCTTGAGTCGTGATTCCGACTCCGACTCCGACTCCGGGTCGCCGTTGCCCGAGGGTGCTCCGAGCGACGCTGCGGGATCTGCTGCTGCTCGCTACGCCCAGCCGAGCTCGTGCAAGCGCTCGTCGTCGATGCCGTAGAAGTGCCCGATCTCGTGGACGAGCGTGGTGTGCACCTCGTCCTTGAGGTCCTCGAGCGTGTCGCACTCGGCCAGGTGCTGCTTCCGGAACACCACGATGCGGTCGGGCAACTCGCCGAACCCGTACTGGCCGCGCTCGGTCGCCGCGACACCGTCGTACACGCCGAACAGGTCCGAGCCGTCCTCCGGCGCGTCCTCGACGACGAAGACCACGTTGTCGAGCCCGTCGACCATCTCGTCGGGCAGCAGGTCGAGCTCGTCGGTCACGAGCTGCTCGAAGTCGTCGAGGGACATCTCCATCACGCCGAGCATCGTGGCAGACCAACCTGGCGGAACGACGAAGGCCCCGGTCCGTCGGACCGGGGCCTTCGCTGCTGATCTCTATCAACTGCTGATCTTCGTCAGCCACTGATCTTCGTCAGCACTGGGGTGAATAACGGGTCTCGAACCCGCGACCTCCTAGACCACAACCAGGCGCTCTACCAACTGAGCTATATCCACCACGTACGAGCCGGACGACCGGCGCGACCACTCAATAGTAGTACATGCCTGACCCGGTTCGGACCACCCGTGTCAGTCCTCGACCGCGGGCTGCGCCAGGAGGGGTGCCCACTTCTCGACGACCTCGGCCTGCACGGCGCGGACGTCGTCCGTGCTCGGCCCGGGCTCGGCGACGAAGCCGGCGCGGCGGTAGTACTCCAGCTCACGGATCGACTCGAGGATGTCCGCGAGGGCACGGTGTCCGCCGTGCTTCGCGGGAGCGTTGAAGTACACGCGCGGGAACCAGCGGCGGCAGAGTTCCTTGATGCTCGACACGTCGACGCTCCGGTAGTGCAGGTGCCCGTCGACGCGAGGCATGTACTTCGCCAGGAACGCGCGGTCCGTGCCGATCGTGTTGCCCGCCAGGGGCGCGGCGCCCTCGGCCGGCACGTGCTGAAGGATGTACTCCAACACCTGGTACTCGGCGTCCGCCAGGGAGACGCCCTCGGGGATCTCGTCGATGAGGCCCGAGGTCGTGTGCATGTTCGTCACGAACTCGTTCATGTTGTCGAGCGCCGACTGGTCCGGCTTGATGACGATGTCGAAGCCGGGGTGCACGGGGACGAGGTCGAAGTCGGTGACGACGACGGCCACCTCGACGAGTTCGTCGACCTCGACGTCGAGGCCCGTCATCTCGCAGTCGATCCAGACGAGGCGGTCGTTCGCAGTTGCCATGGGGTCGATCCTATTCCGCCTCGTCGTCGGCCCCGGCGCCGCTGGTGCGGGCACGCTCGAGCCCGCACGAGCCGAGCGGGCGTATGGGCGGGGTGGCAGCCGTGCGGACCACGCGTTTCCGCCCGCTCGCCACCGCCGGGCTGCCGGGCTGGCCCGCTCACGGCGAGCGGGCGGATTGCCGGGGGAGATCGCTCGCCTATCCCGCACTTCCGCCCGCTCGCCGAGCCCCGGAGCGCTCGAGGTCCGTCCGTCGGCCGAGTGGGCGCAACGCCCGTGTCGTCCGGCTCCGGAACCACCCGTTCCCGCCCGCTCGCCGTCGGCGTCGTCCGTTCCCGCGGCGAGATGCACGTGAGCGGGCGAACCGGCCGGGTGACCTCGCTGAGGTACCCAGCCCATCCGCCCGCTCGCTATCGGCGTCGTCCGTCTCCGGTGCCGTACGCGCGTGAGCGGGCGAACCGACCGGGTGACCTCGCTGAGGTACCCAGCCCATCCGCCCGCTCACCCGGAGGAGTCCGCTCGCATGTTCGCCCGCTCGCCGGAAGACTTCCGGGCGCGAACCCCGCGAACCCCGCGAGCGCCGGCCGCGGTCCCGCGAGCGCCACCCGCGAACCCTGCGAGCGCCGCCCGCGGGACCGCCCTACGACATCTCGCCCGCGCCGATCGCCTCGGCCTCGACGGGCTCCGGCTCGGCACCGTCGTCGACCCGCCGCAGCACCCGCGTGGTGAGCACCACGACGAGGAACGCGACGGCGACGGACACCCCGGCGAAGACGTAGGCGGCGGACGGCGCGAAGGCGTCGGCGAGCAGTGTGGCGACCGGCGGGGCGATCGCGCCGCCGATGAAGCGGACGGCCGAGTACGCGCTCGAGGCGACGGAGCGGGGGAGGTCGGTGGCCTCCATCACGCACTCGGTCAGCACGGTGTTGAGGACACCGAGCACGAGGCCGCCGATGACGACGCAGACGATGAGGCCGGCCGGGCTGCCGACGACGACGGCCGCGGCGAACAGGTCGAGCGCGAGCAGGGGCAGCGCGATCTTCAGCACCGTGGTCCGGCGGAGACGCGCGGTGAGCATGGGTGCCACCCACACCGAGGTGATCGCGAGGCCGACACCCCAGCCGAAGAAGGTGAAGCCGATGCCGAGCGCGCCGAAGCCGAGCGGGAACGGCGTGTAGGCGAGCAGGACGAAGAAGCCGATGTTGTAGAAGAGGGCGGTCGCGGCGAGGGCGGCGAGCGCCGGACGGCCGAGGGCGCGGAAGGGCGCGGAGAGCTTCGTCGGGGTGGGCTTCTCGAGCCCCGAGGTCTTGAGCAGCGCGACGATCGCGATGAAGGCGATCGCCATGAGCGTCGTGACGCCGAAGAACGGGCCGCGCCAGCTCACCGAGCCGAGCAGACCGCCGACGAGCGGGCCGACGGCGATGCCGAGACCGAGTGCCGCCTCGTACAGGATGATTGCGGACGCCGTGCCACCCGATGCCGCTCCGACGATCGTCGCGAGTGCGGTGGAGATGAAGAGCGCGTTGCCGAGACCCCAGCCGGCGCGGAAGTCGATGATGCTCCACACGCTGTTGGACGTCGCCGCGAGCACCGAGAACAGCACGATGAGGGCGAGGCCGATGAGCAGGGTGTTCTTCGCGCCGATGCGGCTCGAGACCCAGCTGGTGAAGAACATCGCGACGCCGGTGACGGCCAGGTAGCTCGTGAAGAGCAGTTCGGTCTGCGCCGGGGTCGCCTTGAGCGAGGCGGCGATCGCGGGGAGGATCGGGTCGACGAGGCCGATGCCCATGAAAGCGACGACGCAGGCGAAGGCGATCGCCCAGACGGCGGACGACTGCTTGAGGATGGAGCCGGACTGGCCGGCGGGTGCGTGGGCGTTCACGCGGAGGTCTCCGTTCTGACGGACGATGGTGTGGGGCCGGCCGACGGTGCGAGGCCGGACGATGGTGCTGGGACGGACGACGGCGCGAGGCCGGACGTCGGCGCGGGGACGGGCGGGCGGCCGCCCGACGTCGTGGTGCGCTGCGCGATCAGGGTGGCCGCGTGGTGCAGCACGTCCCAGTCGTCGTCGTCGAGGTCGGCGAACATCGGCCCCACGGTGTGGGTGAGGGTCGTGCGCCACTCCACGAGGCGGTCGTGACCGGCGGCGGTGATCTCGATCAGCTGCCCGCGGGAGTCGTCCGGGTCGACGGTCCGTGACACGAGGCCGTCGGCGAGCATGCCGGCGACGAGGCGGGTCATCGTGGGTTGCGCGACCCGTGACGCGGCCGCGAGTTCCCCGAGTCGCAGTGGCTGGTCGGTCTCGAGGATGCCGAGCGTCCGCCACACCGCGGCGGACGTGGTGCTCCCCGTGGCCTGTGCGGCGGTGCGGATGAGGCGGTTCACCGAGACGAGGAGGGTCTCGATCGTCTGGTCGCGACTCGGTTTCATGCATGAACTATATAGCCGGGCTATGAATCGGTCAACAGGTCCCGCCTGGTAGAAGGGATGCATGAGCGACATCACCATCCACGAGGGCGACGAGTACACCGCGATCTTCCACGGCGGTCCCTTCGACGGCACGACCGACACCCGCACCGCGACGAGCGACGCGCTGGACGACGAGGTCACGGTGTTCGCGGACGTCGAGGGCCTGCAGACCGCGCTGACCTACCGCAAGACCAAGTCCCGCCAGGTACTCGACCAGATCTCGGCCGAGTTCGAGTACGTGCCCGGCGAGTCCGACCCCGTCGACGACCTGCAGGACCGCGGCGACCGCAGCGGCGAGTTCGACCGGGAGTAGAACCCCGCGCCGCCGCGTTGCACGGTTACATGCAGCTCGACCTCTGGACGTCCGCGTTCTGCGCCCCCTGTGCCGCCGCCCGCCGGGTCACGGCCGAGGCGTCGGCGCTCGTCCCCGGGTTGCGGCTGACCGAACGCGACGTGGCGAACCATCCCGACCAGGCAGAAGGCCTCGGCATCCGGTCGACCCCCACGATCATCGTGCGGCGGGACGACGGTGCCGAGGTCTTCCGCTCACCGGGTGTCCCGACCCGCGACCAGCTCCTGCTCGCGATCGCCAAGGCCGTCTGACCCGCGTCCCGACGCCGGACGCAGGACGCCGTCGGCCGACCGCTGGTTCGTCGGAGCCAGCAACGGCGGCACCTCGACGGGTCGCACGGCCCGCAACACCCACCGGGCAGCGCGCTTCGTCGTCCGCACCGGAGCCCCGACGAGGAGCGCGACGGTTCCCAGGACGCTCCGGTCGGCGCTCCCGAGGGCGTTCTTCCGTTCCCACGCGCGCCGCAGCGCGCCGCCCCGACTCCGCCGCGCCGGAGGACGGTCGACGAGCTCGTCCGCGTCGCGCCGGGCCATGAGCACCTCGGCCCGCCGGGTCCAGTCGTTCTCCGCGTCCGGGTGGAAGTGGTTGTCGAGCATCCACTCCGGTCGCACCGTCCCGAACCGCCCGTCGACCAGGTCGACCGAGTCGCCCTCGAGGCCGCTGCCGACGAACACCTCGTTGATCAGCTGCCGACCCGTCCCGAAGTCCGTCAGCGTGAGCGCCGGCACGCCGCGGGCCACCGCCTCGAGGACGGCCGTCGAACTGATCGTCACGAGCGCCACGGCTCGGTCGAGGTGGTCCGACATCGGGCCGCTCTCGACGACCAGGTTGACCGGGGCGTCCGTCGGGACGAGGTCTGGGTAGGGGTCCTGCTCGCGGTGGGTCTGGTGCTCACCGGCGCCGGCCCGCACCTTGATGACGACGCGCCACTCCGGGTGCCGTCGCGCGGTCTCCACCAGCCACTCGACCACCCGTTCGCGGTCCGCGCGCTCGGCAGGGACGCTGGGTTGTGCCGCGAAGACGACGGAGTCCCGACGGAATGCTCCGGGGCTCGGGGCGGCCGTCGGACGGGGCTGTGCGAACGGCAGCGTCGCGAGTGCGAAGTGCGGTTCGACACCGCCGGTGCGGGCGAGTTCCTCGTACGCCCGGACCTCGCGGTGACTGTGCAGCACGAAGAGGTCCGCTCGGGCGCGGAAGAACACGCCCTTCCACTTCGCCGGGAACGAGATGCCCGGCAGCCCGGTCACGAGCACCGGGCGCCGCAGGACGCGTCGGTGGATCTCCTCGACGACGAGTTCGGCCACCGGCCCGATCAGGGAGACGAGGACCGCGTCGGGCGGGTCCCGCCGGATCCGCTCGACCACGTCGTCCACCCCGAGCGGCTCGGGCGGCACCGTCGCCAGGTGGGCCAGCCGATCGTCCAGGCCGCGGAACGCCGACCGGAGCTGCGACCGGCTCGCCGAACGGGGTGTGGCGACGGTGAGCAGTTCGAGGTCCCAGTGCGCGGGTGCGCCGGCGAGCAGGTGTGCGCCCCACTTCGCGAACGAGTCGGTGTCGACCAGGCCGACCACGCGTCGGACGCGTGGTGCCGTGTCGGACGGGAGGCGCGCCTCCCGTCCGACCGTCGGCTCGCGCCCGTCGACGCGACCCTCCAGGGCGTCGCCCGCTGCGTCCGCAGCCCGCCGGGTCACGCGTCGACGCGGCGGAGCTTCGCGAGCGGTGCGCGCTCGCCGGGGAAGATGCGCTTCACGCCATCGCCGAGCGCGGTCTCGATGATCCGGACGTCGCGCGTCAGCGTCTGCAGACCGTGCGGCTCCAGGGACGCGGCGTGGTCCGACCCCCACATGGTCCGGTCGAGCGTGATGTGACGCTCCAGGGCCGTGGCACCGAGGGCGACGGCCGCGATCGAGATCTGCAGGCCGGGCTCGTGTCCGGAGTACCCGACCGGCACCCCGGCGTACCGGTTCGCGAGCGTGTCGATCATGCGGAGGTTCGCCTCCTCCGGCGGCAGCGGGTACGTCGACGTGGCGTGCATGAGGACGAGGCGTCCGGTGCCGAGGGCCTCGACCGCCCGGTCGATCTGCTCGAGGGTGGACATGCCGGTCGACAGGATGACGGGCTTGCCGGTCGCCGCGACGGCGGCGAGTAGTCCGAGGTCGGTCACGGACGCCGACGCGATCTTGTACGCGACGACGCCGAGGTCCTCGAGGAAGTCGACCGACGGCTCGTCCCACGGCGAGGCGAACCAGTCCAGCCCGCGCAGGGTCGCGTGGTCGCCGATCTCGATGTACTGGTCGCGGTCGAACTCGACGCGGTACCGGTACTCCAGGTACGTCATCTCGCCCCACGGCGTGCTCCGCGCCATCGCCTTCATGTGCTCCGGCGTCGAGATGGCCGGCGTGCGCTTCTGGAACTTCACGGCCTGCAGCCCGGCGTCCGCCGCGACGTCGATGAGGCGCTTCGCGATGTCGACGTCGCCGTTGTGGTTGAGGCCGATCTCGCCGATCAGGTACGCGGGGTGGCCGGCGCCGATGGTGGACGTGCCGATGTGGACGGTCATGGTGCTCCGTTCGGTGCGGGGACGGGCGGCACGGTTGCCGCGCGCTGGTCGTGCTGGTCGCGCTGGTCGTGCTGGTCGTGCTGGTCGTGCAGGTCTCGTGCAGCGAGCTGGTCGAGCTGCGGGGCGAGCGCCGTGGCGAGGGCGAGGTCCGACGGGTCGTCGATGTCGACCGCCCCACGGCCGTCCACGACCACGAGCTCCACCCGGCCGTGGAACCGGTGCCGGTGCTGCCGGAACCCGGTTGTCCGGAAGACGGTGAACGCACCGGTCTCGCGGAACTCGGGCTCGCGGTCCTGCCGACGGGGCCGGACGGCGGCGTCGTGGTTCACCGCGCGGGCGCTCCCGTCGGGGTCGATCCGCCAGAGGAAGGCGTGCGACGGTGCGGCGGCGAACACCGAGTCGGCGGCGCCCGACCGCACCCGTGCCACCGCGGTGTCGAGGTCGGTCGGGTCGATGAACGGCGAGGTGGCCTGCAGGAACACGACGACCTCCGGCTCCGCGCCCTCGGCGGCGAGCTGGTCGAGCACGTGCAGCAGCGCCGACTCCGAGGACGCTCCGTCCCCGGCGAGGTCCTCCGGGCGGTGCACGACACGGGCACCGGCGGCGACGGCCTCGGCTGCGATGGCGTCGCCGTCGGTCGAGACGACGACGGCGTCGATCGTCACCGCGCCGACCGCGGCCTCGACGGCTCGGCGGACCAGCGACCGGCCGGCGACGGCGCGGAGGTTCTTGCCCGGGATGCCCTTCGACCCGGCGCGGGCGGGCACGATCGCGACGACGGAACCGGAGGAGCGCATGTCCGGGACGCTACGAAGGGGCGGTGGCCCGCAGGCGAACACGGGGCAGACGGCCGCGGAACCGTTCCGGAACCCAGGGCGGGGAGCCGGGTCGAGTCGAGCGGCGCCCGACCCGGGTCGAGCCGAGCGACGCCGGACCCGGCGGTAGGGTCGAGGGATGTCCGGAGTCGACGACGTCCTCGACCCGCGCCCCCGCCGCGTGCTCGTCGCGGGGACGAGCGGCGTCGGCAAGACCACGACCGCCGCCCGGATCGGCGCCGTCCTCGGCATCCCGCACACCGAGATCGACGCGCTCTACCACGGTCCGGACTGGCAGCCGCGGGAGTCCTTCGTCGCGGACGTCGACGCGTTCACGAGCGAGCCGGCGTGGGTCACGGAGTGGCAGTACACGTCCGTCCGGCCGCTCCTCGCCGAGCGCGCCGACACACTCGTGTGGATCGACCTGCGGAACACGGTCGCGCTGTGGCGTCTCGTCAGGCGCACCGTCCGACGTCGGCTGCGCCGGATCGAGATGTGGAACGGGAACGTCGAGCCGTCGCTCTGGACGTTCTTCACCGACCCGGAGCACATCGTCCGCTGGGGGATCAGCACCCGGAACAGCACGCGGCGGCGCATGCCCGCGCTCGTCCGGGAGGCGCCGCACCTCCGGATCGTCCGCCTCCGGTCGCAGCGCGAGATCGACCGCTTCGTGCAGCACCTCGCTCGGGCCCACGGATAGAATCGAGGCCGCCAGCCTCCGTAGCTCAGTGGATAGAGCAGGTGGTTTCTACCCACCGTGCCGCGGGTTCGATTCCTGCCGGGGGCACCGCACCACGAAGGCCGCCGTCCTGGTGGACGGCGGCCTTCGTCGTTGCTCGGGGAGCTGGTCGGTCGATCGCCGCGTGTGCGGACGAGCGCCGACCCGGCCCGTCAGTCGTCGTCGGCAGCCCGGCGACGCAGCTCGCTCGCGCTGATCGGCTGCGTGTAGGTCGACTCGGAGGTCTCGTCGGCATCGGACGGCTCGGCCGGGGCCGCCGTCAGGCGAGTCGGCACGGACGTGGTGCCGGACGTCCTCGCCGCGTCCGGACCGTCGTCGCGGGAGCGGTTGACGTGGGCGTCCGCGGAGGTCGGTGCTGCGATGCGGGCGTCGTCGGCCGGGCCGGCGTCGTCGGAGTCCTTCGGGGAGGCGGCGCGCGGGGTCTCGTTCGTCGGCGCGTCGTCCCGCGATGCGGCGGAGGTGGGCGCCGCCGAGCGTGACGGGGACACCGGCGACCCGAGCGTCGGGCGCACCGCGGAGCCGGAGGTGTCGCCGTACGAGCGGGTGGCGCCGTCGCCGTACGAGCGCGTCGCGTTGCCGTCGGCGATGGGGGTCGTCGCGTTGTCGTCCCGGTCCGAGATCGGAGTGGTCGCGTTCGGGTCGGCGGGCGCCGAGCCCCCGCGGGTGACCGAGAAGCCCGCGCCGTTCGACCGAGCCGGTGCGGCCGCGGCGGAGACCGCCTGTGCACCGGAGGTCGGCGTCGAGGCGCTGCTGCCGGCGGAAGCCGCGGGGGCGCCGGTCGGAGCCGACGAGGCGGGGGCGGGCGTGCCTCCTGAGCGGAGCGCCGGACGCAGCGACGTCGTGGTCGGCGTGGGGCGTTCGGCCGAGGGGGCGGGCGTCGACTCGGTGGCGCTGTCGGCGGACCGTGCGCCGTCGGTCTGGTCGGCGTTCCAGTCCTGCTGGCGCGAGATCAGTTCGGCGTCGGGGTCGGGGGAGTCGAACTTCCACCGCTCGAGGTCGCTCTTGAAGAGCTTCCGGGCCTTGCTCGGACGGGCCTGCCACTCGAGCAGGCGCTCCCGGAACTCGGCGAGCGACTGCTCCGCCTGGAAGCTGAACGTCGACGAGTTCTTCTTGATGTCCGCGATCTCGTGCTGCGTCCAGTTCGCGACGAGCGGCGCTCCGGCGACCGGGAGCATGCGGAGCCGGATGTCGGCGTCCTCGGCCAGGTGGTCGGCGTAGGCGCGCTCGTCGTGTCCGAGCGAGCCCCAGGCGGCGGCCTTGCGGGCCGCGGTCACGATGCCGGCGACGGCGGCGTTGCGGGACTCGCGCTCCTGCATCGCGACGACGCGCTTGGTCGCACCCCGCCCGATCAGGGCGGCGATGACACCCGCCACGACGATCGCGACGAAGGGGATGATCGCGCCGGAGATCACGCGCCAGCCGTCGTCCGAGGAGATCCAGTCGGTCAGGTCGTTCCACCAGTCCATGCGCGCACCATACTCACGGAACGATCAGGCGTCGGGGAGGCCGGACGGCGTTCCGTCGACCTGGTCGCCGTGATCCCGGAGCGGGGACCGCGGCCGAGCGGCCGGCGGCGTCGCTCGCACGTCAACCCCAGCGGAGGCAGTCGACGGCGTCGTCGGAGGACCAGACGTTCGGGAGCTCGACGAAGCGACGCTCGGTCGACACGTAGCGCCGGGCGCGGTAGGCGGTGCCGCCGGCGACGTCGACCCGGTCCACGTACCCGACGATCTCGCCGTTGGCGCGCGTGACACGGCTGAGGTCGTCACGGACGTCGAGGATGCGGAGGTCGCCGCGTGAACGGGCGACGGGGACGGTGCGGATCCGCAGTGCGGGTTCGGTCGTCGTCTGCATCGTGGTGCCTCCTGCTGGTCGGTGTGGGTCCGACGCTACGGGCGACCACCGACACGTCCGAGACCGCGGACCGCCCGTGTGGACGACTGCGCCGCACCCTCCAGGTGTGGAGGACGGACGAGTCCGGCGCCCGACGCTCCCGGCCCGTGCCGAGCGCGGGGCGGTAGGTTGCAGCCATGACCACGTTCGTGCTCGCAGGTGGATGTTTCTGGTGTCTCGACGCCGTGTACCGCACGCTCCAGGGCGTGCAGGACGTGGTGTCCGGCTACGTCGGCGGTGGGGTGGAGCACCCCTCGTACGAACTGGTGTGCACGGGCACGACCGGTCACGCCGAAGCGGTCGCGGTCACGTTCGACGAGTCGGTCATCCCGGCGGACGTCGTGCTCGACGTCTTCTTCACGCTGCACGACCCGCGGCAGCTGAACCGCCAGGGCGCCGACGTCGGCACCCAGTACCGCTCGGCGATGTTCCCTGCCGACGACGAGCAGCGGGCGCAGTTCGAGCGCGCGATCGCGCGGGCGTCGGACATCTGGGACGGGGGCGTCGTGACGACGATCGAGCCGCTCGACACCTTCTACCGGGCAGAGGAGTACCACCAGGACTTCTTCGCGAAGAACCCCGGGCAGGGGTACTGCCTCGCAGTGGCGCTGCCCAAGGTGAACAAGGTCCGCAAGGCCTACAGTCAGTACATCCTGGCGTCCTGAGACCAGCACGTCGGGGCCACGAGGAGGTGGTCGAACGATGACGAACGACACGACGACGAGCGCGACCTGGGTCGCGGTCGGACCGGCGGGAGCGGTGGGCAGCATCCACCGCGACGACGGCGGGTTCCGCGTCGAGCTGTACAACCGGAGCGGCTCCGGCGGGACCTACCCGTCGCTCGAGTCGGCGAAGGGCGCGGTCCACGCCGCACTCGGTCCGCTGGCCGACCGGCCGGAGTTCCACGCGCACTAGGCAGACGCGGCGCTGACACCGTCCGCGCGGTCGCCTCGGCCTGGAGGCGCGGGGGACTCGTCCTCCACACCCTGCCTCATCGAGACGACCGGTCACAGATCGAGCCCCGGGGCGCATCCGCGCCCCGGGGCTCCTCCACGATCGACGCATGAACGACACCATCACCGTCTGCGGGATCATCGCCACCGAGCCGCGCCACCTCGTCACCGACACCGGGATCGCCATCACGAGCATGCGGCTCGCGTCGCCGTCCCGCCGCTGGGACCGCGGCACGTCCACGTGGACCAACGGCGCGACCAACTGGTACAGCGTCACGGCCTTCCGGACCCTCGCCGCCAACGTCCACAAGTCCGTCAAGAAGGGCGACCGCGTCGTCGTGACGGGCAGGGTGCGCATCCGCTCGTGGGAGCGCGACGGTCGCGGCGGCACGTCCATCGAGATCGACGCCGAGGGGATCGGTCACGACCTGGCGTGGGGGATCAGCAACTGGATCCGCGTGCCGCGCCACGCCTCGGAGTCGTCCGCAGCCCCGGGGGCGACCCCGACGGTCGACCCCCGCACCGGTGAGGTGCACGCGCTGCCGGGGACCGCGTCGCCGGCCAGCGGAACGGGGTCCGTGCCGGACGCGGCCGTCGCGGACGGGGCGCTGCCGGACGGAGCCGTCGCGGACGGGGCCCTGCCGGACGCGGCCCTGACCGTCGACGCCGTGCCGGACCAGGACGACCTGCCGACGGTCGCCGAGGTGGGGCCACCGGCGGTCGGACCGCACGACACCGACGCCGACCCCGACGGCTTCGGTGCGACCGGGTTCGGCGTCGACCCGCACGTCGACGTCACCGACGACGCGTTCCCCGTCGTCGGCGACGACCGCACGGCCGCCTGATGCTCGGCGGGAGCCTCAGCGGCGGTCGGTCACCAGCGCTGGGTGATCATGCCGATGCCGGCGACCTCGGTCGTGTCCCAGTTGCCGCCCTTCGGCAGCCCGCTGACACGGCCGTCGACCCAGAAGGTCGCGCCCTGGACGGCCGGCGAGTTGGTCTGTCGCGCCTTGAGCCCGTGGAACGAGAAGTTCGTGTTCCAGGTGCCCTGCAGGCCGCTGACCCCGGGCTTGTTGCGCACGGTGATCTTCACGTTGCGCATCGACGAGTGCACGACGTCGCCGTTGAGGCGGGCGTTCCCCTCGACGTTGAAGAACAGACGGCCCTTCAGGTTCAGGCCGACCGCGGCGATCGTGTGACCGTTCGCGAAGAAGGTGCCGACGCTGTTCGGGTAGAAGCGGAGCCCGACCGGCGTCACGTTGTGCGTCGCGGGGCCGAGGTAGCCGTAGGAGAACTTGCCGTTCTGCACCCGCTCCCAGATGAACCGGGGGGCGCCCTTGCTCACGGTGGACCCCTTGTCCGACTGGATCCCGACCGAGAACGCGTTGTTGTAGGCGTCGTGGACGTTGATGTACGACGAGTAGCCCGTGCCGGAGCCGCCCTCGGTGATGTTCGCGGTGTACTCCACGAGCGGGGTGCCGTGCGGTGCGACGGTGGCCGCGGACGCCGCACCGCCCGTGGGGACGACGAGGGCCGCCGCGAGGGCGATCGCTCCGACGAAGGGGAGCGCGAGTCGGTGCAGACGGGTTCTGGGCATGTCCGTGGTCCTGATCTCCGAGTGGACGGCGAGGCCTCTGGTGGAAGGCCAGGCAACGGTACGTCGATGTGCGCAGATGCAACACCCCCCGTGCGCGTTCCGGCGCGGGGCCACCTTCAGTAGACTCGTGTCGATATGGCTGAGTACATCTACCAGATGGTCCGCGCCCGCAAGGCGGTCGGCGACAAGCTGATCCTCGACGACGTCACGATGTCGTTCCTCCCCGGCGCCAAGATCGGCGTCGTCGGACCGAACGGTGCTGGCAAGTCGACGATCCTGAAGATCATGGCGGGTCTCGACCAGCCGTCCAACGGCGAGGCGAAGCTCACCCCGGGCTTCACCGTCGGCATCCTCATGCAGGAGCCGGAGCTCGACGAGTCGAAGACCGTCCTCGAGAACGTGCAGGAAGGCGTGGGCGAGATCCACGGCAAGGTCACGCGCTTCAACGAGATCTCCGCGCTGATGGCCGAACCCGACGCCGACTTCGACGCACTCCTCGCCGAGATGGGCACCCTGCAGGAAGAGATCGACGCGGCCGACGCGTGGGACCTCGACTCGCAGCTCGAGCAGGCGATGGCCGCGCTCCAGTGCCCCCCGGGCGACGAGCTCGTCACGCACCTCTCCGGTGGCGAGAAGCGTCGCGTCGCGCTGTGCAAGCTCCTGCTGCAGAAGCCGGACCTGCTCCTCCTCGACGAGCCCACCAACCACCTCGACGCGGAATCGGTGCTCTGGCTCGAGCAGCACCTGCAGCAGTACCACGGTGCCGTCCTCGCGGTGACCCACGACCGGTACTTCCTCGACCACGTGGCCGAGTGGATCGCCGAGGTCGACCGCGGTCGTCTCTACCCGTACGAGGGCAACTACTCGACCTACCTCGAGAAGAAGCGTGCCCGCCTCGAGGTCCAGGGCAAGAAGGACGCCAAGCTCGCCAAGCGCCTGTCGTCCGAGCTCGACTGGGTCCGCAGCAACACCAAGGGCCGCCAGGCGAAGTCGAAGGCCCGCCTCGCACGCTACGAGGAGATGGTCACCGAGGCCGAGCGCACGCGCAAGCTCGACTTCGAGGAGATCGTGATCCCCGTCGGACCGCGTCTCGGTTCGCAGGTCATCGACGCCGAGAAGCTGCACAAGCAGTTCGGCGACCGCGTCATCATCGGCGACCTCTCGTTCACGCTGCCCCGCAACGGCATCGTCGGCGTCATCGGCCCGAACGGTGTCGGCAAGACGACACTGTTCAAGACGATCGTCGGCCTCGAGCCCCTCGACGGCGGCACGCTGAAGATCGGTGAGACGGTCGACATCTCGTACGTCGACCAGAGCCGCGGCGGCATCGACCCGAACAAGAACCTGTGGGAGGTCGTCTCCGACGGTCTCGACTACATCCAGGTCGGCAAGACCGAGATCCCGTCCCGCGCCTACGTGTCGCAGTTCGGCTTCAAGGGTCCGGACCAGCAGAAGCGTGCCGGCATCCTCTCCGGTGGTGAGCGGAACCGTCTCAACCTCGCGCTGACGCTGAAGCAGGGCGGCAACCTCCTGCTGCTCGACGAGCCGACCAACGACCTGGACGTCGAGACCCTCGGCAGCCTCGAGAACGCGCTGCTCGAGTACCCCGGTTGCGCCGTGGTCATCACCCACGACCGGTGGTTCCTCGACCGCATCGCGACGCACATCCTCGCCTGGGAGGGCCTGAACGAGGACGGCACCCCCAACTGGTACTGGTTCGAGGGCAACTTCGAGGCCTACGAGGAGAACAAGATCGAGCGCCTCGGCGCCGACGCGGCCAAGCCCGGTCGCGCGACGTACCGCAAGCTCACCCGCGACTGACGGTGACGAGGCTGCACGCTCCGATCCGCATGCGGTGGAGCGACATCGACGCGTACGGTCACGTCAACAACTCCGCGATGCTGCGCCTCCTCGAAGAGGCGCGCATCGTGGGGTTCTGGGGACCCGACCCCGACGAACTCCTGTCCGACGGGTCGATCCCCGAGCCGATCATCGACGGCCGACCCGGGTCGGGCACGATGACCGTCATCGCGGCCCAGCGCCTCGAGTACCTCGCGTCGATCCCGTACCTCCGGCAGCCGCTCGACATCCAGATGTGGATCGGGCGGATCGGCGGCGCGAGCATCGACGTGTCCTACGAGGTGTGGTCGCCGGTGGGGCAGGAACCGGCGGTCCTGTACACCCGTGCGACGACGGCCCTGGTCATGGTGGACGCGGCGAGCAACCGGCCACGACGGCTTACCGAGGCCGAGCCCGAGGCGTGCGCGCGGTACGCCGAGACTCCGGTGGAGTTCGCGCGCTCGTAGCCGGCCGTCGCGTGTGCAGCATGCGTGGACCCGGGTACGTGGGTCCGATCGCGGCCGCTCAGCGGACGGTCGGCGCCGAGCGGTCGGGGCGGCATGGTCAGCGCGGCACGGTCGGCGCGGGACGGTCAGCGTAGCGCGGTCAGCGTGGGACGCGCATCATCCCCTCCTGCGCGACCGACGCGAGCAGCCGGCCGTCCTCGGCGAACATCCGACCGAAGGCGAGCCCCCGCCCGCCCTGCGCACTCGGCGACTCCTGCGTGTAGAGGATCCACTCGTCCGCCCGGCCGTCTCGGTGCCACCACATCGCGTGGTCGAGGCTCGCGCTCTTGACCTCGGGCGTGCCCCAGGCGACCCCATGCCGTCGCATGATCGGCTCGAGGATCGACAGGTCGCTCGCGTACCCGAGGACCGCGCGGTGCAGGGCGGGGTCCTCCGGCAGGTCTCCCTGCACGCGGAACCACACCGCTTGGTGCGGGACGTGGTCACCCTGCACGTCGACGAACACCGGGCCCTCGACGTGTCGCAGGTCGATGGAACGCTCGGCCCACGCCCGGGCCACGGGGTGGTCGATCCGGGAGAGCACCGATGCGGCCGACGGCAGCGACTCCGGCGCCGGGATGTCGACGGGGAACGCGTCCTGGTGCTCGACACCGGTGTCGGGCCGCTGGAACGACGCGATCATCGAGAAGATCGGGACACCGCGCTGGTAGGCCTGCACGCGCCGTGCAGCGAAGGACCGCCCGTCGTGGATGCGCTCGACGGCGAACGTGATCGGGAGCTCGATGTCGCCCGGGCGGAGGAAGTACCCGTGCATCGAGTGGATCGCACGGCCCTCGATGGTGGCCTGTGCGGCGACGACGCACTGCGCGAGCACCTGGCCGCCGAACACACGACCGCCGGGGGACCAGTGGCTCGCACCGGTGAGGATCGTCTCGCCCGTGCTCGCGCCGGTGTCCTCGAGTCGGAGGGTCCGCAGGAAGTCCGGTTCGCCGTTCACACCCGCAGTCTACGAACCCAGTCCGCCCCGGTAGGATCCGTGGTGACATGGGCACCTCGTTCACGCTTCCCGACGCAGCCTCCCTCGGAGACCTGCGCACCTACCTCGGACGGGCCGCCCGGATCGAGGACGGTTCCGTCCGCCTCATCGCCGACTCCGGCGTCCTCGCGGTCTACACGGCGATCCTCTACCCGCTCGGCCTGCTCGACGAACTGCCGACGGTCCTCGGGCTCCGCACGTTCTCGCTGACGGAACCCGCGACGATCGACGCCGTCGTGCCCCTCGCCTCGCTGCAGGAACGGTTGCGGCTCCTCGCTGAAGAGCAGGACGCCGAGGGCGCGGAAGGTGCCGATCCGACCCGAGCGACCCCGGTCGAGGTGGAACTCCCGCACGAGGTCCACACCGTGACCTGGGCAGCGATCTCGCCGCCGCGCGGTGGCTGGGTGCCCCTGCCCGACATCTCGCCGGAGATCCTCCGTCGAGCTACTCGCGACGGCATCGCCGAGGTCGCCGACGCGGTCCCGACGAACGCCGGCGAAGCGATCGTCCGCAAGGTCCGCTCCGAGGTGTGGGGACGCCCGGTCGCCGGCATCGAGCACGTCCCGGCGGGTGCCGGGTTCGCGGGCGAGAGCCTCGGGTTCCTGGGGCACGACCCGGTCCGGCTGTTCGAGACCGGTCCGTGGAGCCGCCTCACGACGTCCCGCGGGCACGTGCTCGTCAAGCGTCGCGCCTGGACGCTGAACTCGTAGCGCAGACTCCGGCAGCGGACGCCAGACCACGGCGTGCTCGCGGCCCCGAGTGGTTGGCTGGCGGCATGCACGTCTTCCTCACCGGCGCGTCCGGCTACATCGGTTCGTCCGTCCTCCGAGCGCTCATCGCCCACGGGGACGAGGTGACCGCGCTCGTCCGCTCCGACCAGAAGGCGCAGGCGGTGCGGGACGCCGGTGGCCGAGCGCTCGTCGGCGACGTCACCGACACCGACGTCGTCCGCCGCCTCGCGCACGAAGCGGACGCGGTCGTGCACACGGCGTCCGCGTAGGACGTCGACCCGGGGTTCACCGCGACCGTGCTGGACGCGCTGCGCGGCACCCCGAAGCCGTTCGTCCACACCGGCGGGATCTTCACCTTCGGGGACTCGACCGACATCTCCGAGCAGTCGCCGGCGTCCCCGCCTGCCCTGACGGCCTGGCGCGGCGCGAACGAGGCGCGAGTCCGCGTGAGCGACGTCCGCACGACGATCGTCGCGCCGGGGATCGTGTACGGCGGTGGCGCCGGCATCCCGACGATGTTCGTCGGGGACGGCGAGCACGAGGTCCGCCTGGTCGGCGACGGCTCGCAGCGGTGGACCACCGTGCACGTCGACGACCTCGCCGAGCTCTACGTCCTCGCGGTGCACCGCGGGGAGCAGGACGGGTACGTCCTGGCCGCAACGGGCGACAACCCGACCGTCCGCGAGATCGCCGAGGCCGGAGCGCACGGGTCGCCGGTCGTCGCTGAGAGCGCCGATGCGAGTCGCGAGCGGCTCGGGATCGAGTACGCGGACGCGCTGCTCATGCACCAGGAGGCGTCCGGAGCGCACGCTCGTTCCGCGTACGGCTGGACGCCCACCCGGCCGTCGCTGGTCCGAGAACTGGCGGACGGTTCCTCCGTCGGCTGACGCCGCTCGGTGACGCGTGGCCTGACACGCGTCGCGTCCCGCGACGTCGAGTGCCCGTGGCGCGTGACCGAACGCGCGGCCTGGCGCGCTCCGCACCGGCGCGGCGATCGCGCGGCCTGGCGCGCTCCGCACCGGCGCGGCGATCGCGCGTCCTGGCGCGCTCCGTACCGGCGCGGAGCGTCGAGCGGATGGACCGACGCGTGACGGACGGGAGGCGCGGTGCCAGCCGGCACCGCGCCTCCAGTCCGCGCAGTGTGCGACGTGACCGCTCGTCGGTCAGTCGAACGTGTTGGTCATCGCGTGGGCAGCGCGGTCGAGGTAGGCCCAGAGCTCGGCTTCGTCGAGCGGGGCGAGGCCGAGCGACTCCACCGCGTCCCGCATGTGGTGCAGCCATCGTTCGCGCGCCTCGGAGGTGATCCGGAACGGCATGTGCCGCATGCGCAACCGCGGGTGCCCGCGTTCCTCGCTGTAGGTCCCGGGGCCGCCCCAGTACTGCTGGAGGAAGGCGGAGAGTCGCCAGACCGCTCCGTCGAGGTCGTCCGCCGGGTACATGGGCCAGATGACGTCGTCCTGCTGGACGCCCTCGTAGAAGCGGCGGACGAGCCGGTCGAACGTGGGCGCGCCGCCGATGCGGTCGAACAGCGAACCGGTCGCGGACGCGCCGTGCTCACCGATGCGCAGGGTGATCGGCTGCGCGGGCACACCAGCGGGTGCGCCGCCGGGCGCGGGCATGCCGAGGGGTGCGGGCGTGCCGCCGGGCGCGGGCGTGCCGAGGGGCGCGGACGTGCCGCCGGTCGTCGGCACGGTACCGCCGGCGGACGAGTCTCCGGAGGAGGGGACGGGGTCGGTCACTGCGGGTCCTTCCCGGCGTCGTGGTCGTCGGTCCGGATCGGCTGACCGAGGAGGTTCTTGCGACCGCGGCGCGGCTTGGTGGGTGCCGGGGTGGGCTGGGTGCGCACCGTGCGGAGGCCGTTGATGGAGGTGGCGTTCTCCCAGCCCTCCGGCATGATCATCGCCATCGCCGGCAGGGTCACGCCGAGTTCGTCGACGGACCGCTTGAGGCGGATGCGGAGCTCACGGCCGACGACGTCGAGCTCGGACGCGCGCGTCTTCACGACGAGGCGGAACACCATGCCCGCGTCCGAGATGGACTGCAGGCCCCAGATCTCGGGCTTCTCGACGATGCGCTGTCGCCAGCGCGGCTCCTGCGCCATGGTGACGGCGCTCGCGAGCAGGGCGTCCTGCACGGCATCGATGTCGGTGTCGTACGGGACGGTGATGTCGACGAGGACGCGGGACCAGCCCTGCGAGAGGTTGCCGACCCGGAGGATCTGCCCGTTCGGGACGAACCAGAGGATGCCGTTCACGTCACGGATCTGCATGACCCGCAGGCCGACGTTCTCGACCACGCCGGTGGCCTGGCCGGTGTCGACCACGTCGCCGACGCCGGCCTGGTCCTCGAGGATCATGAAGACACCGGACAGCAGGTCCTTGACGATGCTCTGCGCGCCGACGGCGAGACCGGCGGCGATGAGCGATGCGCCCCCGACGATGCCGACGGCTGCCCCCTGCCAGATCGCGGTCACGATGATCACGAGCGCGATCACGACGACGACCACGGTCGCGAGGTTCTCGAGCACGCTGCCGAGGGTCCGGGTCCGTTGGACGACGCGCGCGGTCTGGATCGGCGACGCGATCAGCGCCTGGGTGTCCTCGGCACCCTGCCGCTTCTTCACCCCGTTCACGATCCGGTCCACCACCTGCTTGATCATCCGACGGAGGATGAGCCGCAACAGGATCGCGGCGAGGATCGTGATGACGATCGTGATGGGCGCTTGCCAGGTGTCGACGAACTGGGTGAATGCGTTCGACGCCCACTTCGAGACGTCGTCGGTCTGTGCAGCCAAGATCATGATCCGGTCGATGCTAGAGGGCGGGGCCATGGCGTCCGCTGAGGAACGCCACGACCCCGCCCGTCGTCAGCCGTGCCTCAGGCGTCCGCCGCCTGCACCCGGAGGGCACGCTCGGTGCCGGCCAGGTTCTCGGTCACGATGCGACGCAGCGCCGGGGTCTCCGGGTGCGCCTCGAGCCACGCGGTCGCCGCATCACGGAGCTCCACCGACGCCAACGGTGCCGGGTACAGGCCCGTGACGATGGTGTCGGCGATGTGGTAGCTGCGCTCGGCCCAGATGCGGGTGAGCACGTCGAAGTACTCCGGGACGAGGCCTTCGAGCACGACCGGGCTGTTCACGTGCTGGAACCCGACCGTCGTCTGGCGCACGATCGCGTTGGGCAGGTCGGACGAGTCGACGAGCGACGAGAAGGCAGCGAGCTTGCCCTCGGCCGTCGGGATCGTCGCACGGGCACGCGCTGCCGCCTGCTCACCGGACGCCGTCTTGTCGGCGGCGAGCTCCGCGTCGACCTCGGCGTCGCCGGCAGCACCTGCGAGCACGAGGCCCTCGAGCAGCTCCCAGCGGAGGTCGGTGTCGATCTCGAGCCCGTTCAGCGTCACCGAACCGTCGCGGAGACCCGAGAGCGTGGCGACGTGCTCGGGCGTGGAGGCGATCTGCGCGAAGAACTTCACGAACTGGAACTGTGCGTCCGACCCGGCCTCGGCCGAGCTCGCGAGCTGCCAGAGCGTCTCGCCGACGGAACGGACGGTCGCGTCGGACTTCGCCGGTGCCACGTAGTTGCGCGCGGTCAGGAGGAGCTGCGAGAGCGTCGTGCGGATCGTCGTGGACTCGGTCTCGGTCGCGATGTTGCCGAGCACCAGGCGGACGTAGTCGCTGGCGGGGGACTCGGCGTCGCGGGTGGCGTCCCACATGGCGCCCCACACGATGGAGCGGGCGAGGGGGTTCGCGATCGCGGCGAGGTGCTCGATCGCGGTGCGCCGGGAGTGCTCGTCGAGACGGATCTTCGCGTAGGCGAGGTCGTCGTCGTTGAGGAGCACGAGGTCGCCGCGGTGCACGCCGACGAGCTCGGGGACCTCTGTGCGGGCGCCGTCGACGTCGATCTCGACGCGGTGCGTGCGCTGGAGCTTGCCCCCTGCGGACGCGGTGTCCGCACCGAACGGTGCCTCGGCGTCGTTCGAGAACGCGTAGACGCCGATCGCCAGACGGTGCGGGCGGAGGGTCGGGTGGTCGGCGGGGGCTTCCTGCAGCACGGCGAACGAGGTGATCGCGCCGGACTCGTCGACCTCGATCTCCGGCCGGAGCGTGTTCACGCCGGCGGTCTCGAGCCACAGACCGGACCACTCGGAGAGGTCGCGGCCGCTCGTCGCCTCGAGTTCGACGAGCAGGTCGCGGAGCTCGGTGTTCGAGTGGTGGTGCTTCTTGAAGTACGCGGACACCCCGGCGAAGAATGCGTCGATGCCGACCCACGCCACGAGCTGCTTGAGGACCGAGCCGCCCTTCGCGTAGGTGATGCCGTCGAAGTTGACCTGGACGTCCTCGAGGTCGTTGATCGTCGCGACGATCGGGTGCGTCGAGGGGAGCTGGTCCTGCCGGTAGGCCCAGGACTTCTCCATCGCCTGGAACGTGGTCCACGCCTCGGTCCACTCGGTCGCCTCGGCGGTGGCGATCGTCGACGCCCACTCCGCGAAGGACTCGTTGAGCCAGAGGTCGTTCCACCACTTCATCGTGACGAGGTCGCCGAACCACATGTGCGCGAGCTCGTGCAGGATCGTGACGACCCGGCGTTCCTTGATGGCGTCCGTGACCTTCGAGCGGAAGACGTAGGTCTCGGTGAAGGTGACCGCGCCGGCGTTCTCCATCGCGCCGGCGTTGAACTCCGGCACGAACAGCTGGTCGTACTTCTCGAAGGGGTACGGGACGTCGAACTTCTCCTCGTAGTAGGCGAAGCCCTTCTTCGTGATGTCGAAGACGTACTCGGGGTCGAGGTACCCGGCCAACGACCTGCGGGCGAACACCCCGAGCGGGATGGTTCGGCCGTCTCGGCTGGTCAGCTCGTCGCGGACGACCTCGTACGGGCCGGCGACGAGCGCCGTGATGTAGCTGGAGATCTTCGCGGTGGGGGAGAAGGTCCACGTGGCGACGTCGCCGTCGACGTGGGGTTCCGGCGTGGGGGAGTTCGACACGACCTGCCACCGCGACGGCGCAGTCACGGTGAAGCTGAACTCGGCCTTGAGGTCGGGCTGCTCGAAGACCGCGAACATGCGGCGGGAGTCCGGTACCTCGAACTGCGAGTAGAGGTAGACCTCGTCGTCGACCGGGTCGACGAAGCGGTGCAGGCCCTCGCCGGTGTTCGTGTAGACGCCGTCGGCGACGACGACGAGCTCGTTCTGCTCCTGCAGGCCGTCGAGCTGGATCCGCACACCGTCGTTGACGGCCGCGACGTCGAGCGCCGTGCCGTTCAGCGTGATCGAGTGGACCGTCCTCGTGATCGCGTCGATGAAGGTCGACGCACCGGGGGTCGCCGTGAAGCGCACGCGCGTGGTGCTGCCGAAGGTCTCGGCGCCGCGGGTCAGGTCGAGCTCGACGTCGTACGTCTGCACGTCGACGATCGCGGCACGTTCCTGGGCTTCAATTCGGGTGAGGTTCTCTCCGGGCACGGACGCTCCATCTTCGCTGCGGACGCGGACGATCGATGTCCGCGCTGAGGGGGCCCCGGCTCGGCGTCGTGCGCCGGCGGGACGGTGCGACCAGCCTAGCGACCGCGCGTACGCTCGCATCGTGACCGAGACGACTGTGGACAACACGACCGACGACCGCACCGCTGTGGAGTTCTGGTTCGACCCGAACTGCCCGTGGGCCTGGATGACGAGCCGCTGGGTCGGCGAGGTCGAGCAGGCCCGCCCGCTCGACGTGACCTGGCGGGTCATGAGCCTCTTCGTGCTCAACGAGGACCAGGACGTGTCCGACTCGTACAAGGAGCGGCTGCAGGCCGGACAGGTCTACCCGCGCATCGTCACCGCCGCGCTGCTCCGGCACGGGCAGGACATCGTCAAGCCGCTGTACGACGCGCTCGGCGAGCACATCCACCACCGCCAGGAGGACGACCCCGAGCAGGTCGTGCCCGCGGTCCTCGAGGAACTCGGCCTCGAGGCCGACCTGCTCGAGTACGCCTGGACGGACGAGGTCGACCAGGCCGTGCGTGCCAGCCACGAGGACGGCATCGACCGCGTCGGTCAGGACGTCGGCACGCCGGTCATCGCCGTCGAGGGCACGGCCTTCTTCGGACCGGTCATCTCGCCGGCCCCGAAGGGCCAGCAGGCCCTCGACCTCTGGGACGGCGTCGTCGCCGCCGCCCGGTACCCGGGCTTCTTCGAGCTGAAGCGTTCGCGCACGGTCGGCCCGATCTTCGACACCACCGACTGACGGACTGGAGGCGCGGTGCCGGACGGCACCGTCTGCCCACGCAGGTCCGCAAGCGCCCCGCACGGCGCTCAGCGCCGTCGACCAGCGGGGCGCCAGGCCCTGCTACGGTCGATCCGGGCCAGCGGAGTACCAGGGCGATGGGATCGACATGGGGAGTTCGTACCGCGTCGACCGTGCCGCGTCCGTGAGGATCGTCTCGGACGTCCGAACGGCAGCGGCCGACGTCGACAGACAGTCAGACGAGTTCGAGCGCGCGCTCGACGCACTCGCGCAGGCGGCGAAGGGCGCACCGGAGATCTCCGGTGCGCTCGCCTCGTTCGCGTCCGCGCGTACCGGGACCGCCCCGCGGATCGGCGCACATCTGCACGCCGTCAGCACGGTCGGATCGATCGCGCTCGCCGCTGTCGACGAGGCGGACGGGCAGATGGCGCGGACAGCCGTACAGGCCGCCGAGCGATGAGCAGCCCGGTCTCGGTCTCGTCGATCGACGAGATCCGTCTCGACATGGGCGCGGTGGTGTCCGCGGTCGCAGCGCTCCGCGAGGCATCCGACGGACTTCAGAGCGCCGCATCGGACGGCGCCCGCTCGTGGTCGGCCCTGCCTGCAGGCTTCGACATGCCTGGTGTGAGCTCCGCGATGCCCGCCATGACCCACCGTTCCACCGCCGTCGCCACCGAGCTCGCCGAGAGTGCCGACCGTCTCCACGAGCTGATCGACCGGGCGTCCTTCGACTTCACCGAGCTCCGGACGCGCCGGGCCGTACTGGTCGAGCGCATCTCGTCCTTCGCCGGCGGAGTCCACGCCGCGGTCCAGCGTCACGATGCCGCGACGCCCGAACCGCCGGACTCGAGCACGCCGTGGGACCGGGTCCCCGGCCTCGCTGCCGAGGACGCGGCGCTCCGGGTGGAGGTGTCCGACTGGAACGAACAGTGGCGGGACTGGCAGCGGCGACTCGCTTCGCAGATCCGCGCCGTCACCGGCGGCGACTCGACCGCTGGCCTCGCTGACGACGCGACCGACGTGCACACCGCGAGCCTCGTGGCTCCGATGCCGCTACCGGGCTTCCCGTCCACGCCGTTCCAGTTCCCCTGGCCGTGGCTCGGCGCTGCTGGCGGAACCGCTGCCGGGACCGGCAGCGCCGTCGGCGGGTTCTCGGTGCTCGGCGCGCTGGGCATCCTGTTCGGCCTCAGCGGAGACACGCAGCAACGGAGCCCGAAGGACGCGGCGCAGCAACGTATGGCGCAGGCGGACCAGGACGCATGGGCGTGGACGCACGATCCGCTCACGGGCAAGCCGCTCGAGGTCGCGGGTGGCGCCGGGATCATGGCTGATCTGGTCGAGCCGATGACCGGCTCGGAAGCCATCGAGCATGCACGGAAGTACGGCCGGGTGCCGAAGAAGAAGCCGGTTGGCGAGGTCGACACCCCGGAGGAACTCGTCGACATCTGGAAGGAGCTCACGCGCGGTGGCAAGCCGATGGACGGTGGTGCCCCTGACTCGACGTCGGTGCAGCTCCCTGACGGGTCGCGTGTGCAGTGGCGACCGGACACTGGCTCGGGCGGTCCGGCGATCGAGATCAACGCAGGCGGCGACAGCAAGTACAAGATCCATCTCCCCAAGGGATCTCCACGACACGACCTACCGAAGGAACCCCGTTGAACGAGCTGACGTACCAACTACTCGCTGACGTGTCCGACGAGGTCGGATCGGATCTGTACGGGTGGCACATCGGCATTGCCGCGAGGACTCACGAAGCGGAGGAGATCGTGCAGGGTCGAGTACTCGGTTACCTCGGCGAGATGCTGCGAGCTGACCTGGTCGGCCTCGGGTCGATCGAAGCCGACGCAGCGGGCAGGGGCGTGTGGACGAACTGGCGAGGGGACGTCGCTGAACTCGTGGAACGGGCAGCGGCGCGGTACGGGCGCTCCGACACGGTGTGGAATCTCCTGGTGACGGGAACGCCGCACGGGGTGGCCGTGTTCGAGGCGGAGGAAGCGCGGCGAGAGGCCGCCGGGCGGGATCCATGGGCGCACATCGACGACCTCTTCGGAGGGATCTGGGACGAGGACGGCAAGGTCATCGAGCCGCACGGGGACGAGATCGTTGTCTGACGCCGGCCTCGAGTACGTCCCGTTCCCCGCCGAGGAAGTCCGCGCCATGCCGGACGGTTCCGTTGCTGCGATGCGCGAGCCGCTCCCCGGGTACGAGGCGTACATCGACGTGATCCCTCCCGTCGACGCCGAGGACCCTCGGGTGCAACGGCGCAGCGTGCGACACGACGACGGCCTCGAGCCGAGCGCGGAACCAGCGCCGCGGACTCCCGAGGAGCAACTGCTCCTCGAGCTGACTGAGTTCAACCGGAACGGCTGCGCGACCGACCTCCGGGCGCTGCACCGGCTGGCCCGGACCGACCACGAACCCGACGGTGTCCGAGCACGGGCCATCGCGCTGCGGGCCGTCGAGGTCGGGATCCGCCGCGGCCTCCTGACGAGCGGGATGTTCGTCCGGGCCGGTTCGGAGCTCGCGTTCGTCGAACCCGAGCGGAGCGCCGCCGACCGCGTGGAGACGGTCCGTGACCGCTACGTCAGCGCTCCCGCTGCCGGCGAGTCCGACGGCGACCTCGCGAACTCCGTGTGGCTGATGAACACGACGGACGGCGAACGCTACGCGCGGACCCACGGTGGCGAGGCCCCCGGGACGGGGGAACCGAGCGAGGCCCGCCCGACGACCGCCACCCGCGCGCCCGCCGTGGTCGTCCGCTCGCAGGGTGACGAGTGGAATGACCGGCACCACGAGCTGCTCGCGGCGAACGTCTTCGAGGAGCTCCGCAACGGCTGGCTGTCGTGGGGCAAGGGCATCGAGGACGAAGTGCTCAAGAACACCGCCTGGGGCATCGCCGCGGAGATCGTGTACGCCTTCGACGTGAAGTGGTCGCCGGACTGGGTCGCCGAGGGGCACCCGCACCGGTGGCACGACCAGGACGGCTGGCACGCGCGGTGCAACGACTGCCTCGACGAGAGTCCCGCCGAGCCTGACGAAGCGTCGGCGTACGCGTGGTTCGCCGATCACCGTCCGATCGCGCACGGCGACACCGCGCCGCCGTTCCGACCGTCACTGCCGCCGCTCGAGATCCCGATGCCCGGCGACGACTGAGCCCGGCACGACGGGCCGTCCGTCACCGGGGCCGCGTCAGACCAGCGGCAACCGCATCATCGTCAGGTCGAGCCACCGGTCGAACTTCCGGCCGACCTCGGGCACGACCGCCACTGTGGTGAAGCCGAGGCGCTCGTGCAGGGCGATCGACCCCGTGTTGGTGCTGCAGATCCCGGCCATCATGACGTGCCGGCCCTCGGCGGTGGCGCGCGCGACCAGCTCGGCCATCAGCTGCGTGGCGATGCCCCTGCCACGGAACGCCTCGACGACGTAGACGCTGTGCTCGACGGTCAGCCGGTACCCCTGGTGCGGCCGCCACTGCGAGTACGTGGCGTAGCCGGCGACCTGCCCGCCGACCTCGGCGACGACCACCGGGTACCCGTCGGCCTGCCGGTCGGCGAGCCAACCGTCGAAGTAGGAGCGGGGGTGCGGCTCCTCCTGCCAGATGGCGGTGGAGTGCAGCACGGCGTCGACGTGCAGTGCGTGGACGACGTCGAGGTCGCGCGGCTCGCAGTCCCGGACGGTGGCCGGATCGGCCGCGTTCGTCGCATATGCTGTCGTCATGTCTCAGATCGTAGACGACGCCGGGCGGGAAGCGGAAACCGCGGAGCACCCCGACGACGCCGGGCCGGGCGCGGAGACCCCGGAGCACCCCGACGACGCCGACCAGCGCCGCCTGGGGGAGCGCCTGCAGCGACTCCGCACCGAGCGCCGGTGGAGCCTGACCGAACTCGCCGAGGAGTCCGGGGTGTCCCGGGCGATGATCAACCGCGTCGAACGCGGGGTGTCCAGCCCCACCGCGACGATCCTCGGGCGACTGTCGGGAGCGTTCGGACTCACGATCTCGCAGCTCCTCGACGAGGCCCTCGACCACGAGGTGCCGAGGGGAGCCGATCCCGACGAGGCGCGCGGCGTCCAGCGCGGCGCGACCGCCGACTCCTGGACCGATCCCGAGACCGGGTACCGCCGCCGCCCCGTCTCGAGTGCGTCCTTCCCCGCGGACGTCACCGAGGTGCGCCTCCCGGCCGGCCGCGAGGTCGCCTACCCGGCGTCCGCGTACGCGTTCCTCCGGCACTGCATCTGGGTGGTCGACGGGGTGCTCGAGGTCGTGGTCGGCGGGACGCCGACCCGACTCGGAGCGGGGGACCGGATCGAGCTCGGCGAGCCGGCCGACGTCGTCTACCGGAACCCCGGCGAGACCGGCGTCCGCTACGTCGTGATCGTGGTCCGCGCACCGTAGAACGCACGGACCTTCGTGGTCCGGGCGCCGTAGGCGCAGGAATAGGATCGGTCCCATGCGCATCCACCTCGGAACGGACCACGCCGGCCTCGAGTTCAACAAGACCCTCAACGCCCACCTCACCGAAGCCGGGCACGACGTGGTGGACCACGGTCCGACCGAGTACGACGCGCTCGACGACTACCCCTCGTTCTGCATCAACGCCGCGCACGCCGTCGTGCAGGACCAGCGTGCGGGTGTCGCGGCGCTCGGCGTCGTCTTCGGCGGATCGGGCAACGGGGAGCAGATCGCCGCGAACAAGGTCGAGGGCATCCGGGCGGCGCTCGTCTGGAACGAGTCCACGGCGCTCCTCGCCCGTCAGCACAACGACGCGAACGTCATCTCGATCGGCGCACGTCAGCACACCGAGGAAGAAGCGATCCGCTTCGTGGACCTCTTCATCGCCGAGCCCTTCTCCGGCGAGGAGCGTCACGCCCGTCGCATCGCGCAGCTCGCCGAGTACGAGACGACCGGCCGCATCGCCGGCAGGGTCATCGACGAGTAGGTCAGCCGTCCCGAGTAGACAAGAGCAATGCCCGAGGGTCACTCCGTCCACCGCATCGCCAACCAGTTCACCCGGCACTTCGTCGGCAAGCGCTGCGAGGTGTCGAGTCCGCAGGGACGCTTCGCCGCCGGCGCCGCGCAGCTCGACGGCAGGACGATGATCGCTGCGCGTGCCGTGGCGAAGCAGATGTTCCTCGAGTTCGAGGGGGACCTGTTCCTCCGTGTCCACCTCGGGCTCTACGGCGCGTGGGACTTCGCCGGCGTGATCTCCTCGGCCGAGGCGCTGTCCGAGGAGGGCGACGGCGAGGAGTCCCTGGCCTCGATCGGTGCGCCGCGACTGGCGCGGTACCGGATGGCCGAGCAGGAGAAGGTGGAGGACCCGATCGAGTCCTTCCCGCCGGACCCGGTCGGTCAGGTCCGTGTCCGGATCCTCACCGAGGACACCGTCGCGGACCTCCGCGGGCCGACCGCGTGCGTCGTCGAGAACCCGGCGGAGGTGCAGCAGGCACTCGACAAGCTCGGCCCGGACCCGATCAACGACGACGGCCCCGAGGCCGAGAAGACGTTCGTCGAGAACGTCCGGAAGCGCAACGTGGCGATCGGCCAGCTCCTCATGGACCAGTCCGTCGTGGCCGGCATCGGCAACATCTACCGCGCGGAGCTGCTGTTCCGCCAGCGCATCGATCCGTACAAGCCGGGCAGGAAGATCACGGTGAAGCAGGCGAAGGCCCTGTGGGCGGACTGGTCGAAGCTCCTGCACGACGGCGTCCGCGACGGTCTGATGCTGACGATGGACGGCCTGTCCGAGGCGGACGTGAAGAAGGCGAAGCGCTCCCGGAAGGACCGCCACTGGGTCTACCACCGCCAGGGCGAACCGTGCCGGGTCTGCGGGACCGAGATCCGCATGGCCGACATGGCCGGACGCAAGCTCTACTGGTGCCCGAAGGACCAGAAGTAGCGTCCCGCCCGGGGCTCAGAGCTCCCGGTGGGTGAACCGCCCCGCGATGGCCGTCGCGAGCACCCGCATCCCGCGCAGTGCTGACGACGCGGTCCGGGGGGCCAGCGGGTCCGCCTCCAACAGCACCAGGTCGGCGACGTCCCCGACCGCGACGGCGACCCGCCCGTCCGTCGAGCCCCGCCACGCGGTCAGGGCCGACAGGCGTTCCTCGGGGTGCCACGGTTCCCGGCCGTCCCGGTCGCGCCCGACGGCAGCCGCCATCGACACCCACGGATCGAGGGGCGCGACGGGCGCGTCCGAACCGAGCAGCAGCCGGGCACCGGCGCGGTCGAGCGACGCGAACACGAACGCCCGGTCGGTCCGTCCCGCCCAGTGGCGGTCGGCGATGTCCCGGTCGTCCATCGCGTGCTCGGGCTGCACCGAGGCCGCGACCCCGAGCCGCGCGAAGCGCTCGACGTCGGCGGTGTCGAGCAGCTGGGCGTGCTCGATGGTCCCGCGGGCACCCACGGCCTCGAACACGTCGAGCGCGACGGTGTTCGCCCGGTCGCCGATGGCGTGGACGGCGGGGGTGAGACCGGCGGCCACCGCGCGCCGGACCATCGGCACGAGCTCCTCGAACGACCAGGTGAGCACCCCGGTACCGTCGGCGTTCGCCGCGGTCCGGGTGCCGAGCGACCCGTCGGTGATGACCTTGAACGGTCCCATGCGGACGAGGCCCCGGGTCCCGTCCACGACGTCGCCGGTGCGCAGTCCGCGGGCGATCACGGCGTCGAGCTCACCCGGGTAGACCCCGGAGCCGACCCGGAGACCGTCGGTCCCGGCACGCACACGCCGGGTCCAGCGATCGAGCCCGAAGACCATCTCGAGGTCGACCACGCGGGTCACCCCGCGGGCGCTCGCCGCGTCGACCGCGTCGGCGACGTAGCCGTCGAGCACGTCGTCGGCGACGTTCGACAGCGCGCCGGTGACGTCGAACGCGTCCTGCTCGCGCAGGACCCCGTCCTCGCCCGCCGACAGCGGGCGGCCGACGGCCTGCGAGAAGTGGGCGAGCGCGAGGGCGTTGCACCAGACCGCGTGCAGGTCACCGCTGATGACGACGACCGGGAGGCCCGGCGCGGCCTGGTCGAGCAGCTCGCGTCGTGCGGGGCGCGGCCACAACCCGTCGCGGTAGCCGTGCCCGACCAGCACGCGGTCCGCCACGCCGGTCCGCGCCACGTCCGCCAGGAGGGCGGCGGTGGACTCCGCCGAGTCGCAGGCCGAGACGTCGACGCGCCGGCGGACGAGCGCCCACTGGTCGAAGTGCACGTGGTGGTCGACGAGCCCGGGGCCGAGCCATGCCCCGTCGGTCTCGACGACCTCGGTGTCGGCGCCCGCGGGGTCGAGCGTGCCCGCGGGGGCGATCGTCACGACCCGCCCGTCGACGACGTGCACGTCGCAGGGAGCACCGGACGTGCCCACCCGGCGGACGGTGCGGAGCAGGACGTCGTGGACCACCGCGGTCACGGCCGGTCCGCTCCCCGTGCGAGGCCGTGCACCCGCTCCATCTCGTGGGCGAGCCCCGGCGACGCGTACGGCCCGTCCCCGCGCAGCCCGGCGACGATGCGCTCGACGACCTCGGGCGCCTTGTTCTGGGACAGCTTCGCGCGCGCGTCGAAGCGGGTGACCCGGATGCGGATGCCGACGGTCCCCTTCGCCGTCCGACGTGCCGTCTCCTCGTCGACCCGCAGGGACACCGGCGACGGCATGACCTGCTCGAAGTGGTCGACGAGCTCGCCGAGGACCCGGAAGTTCTCCTCGTCGGACAGGATCTCCGGCGTCCCCCACAGGTGCGCCGTGACGTGGTTCCACGTCGGCACGAACTGCTCCGGCGGGTACCAGGCGGGGGAGACGTAGCCGTGCGGCCCCTGCACGACGACGAGCACCTCGTGCTGTCCGAGTTCGTGCGCCTGCTCGTCGGGACGACCCACGTGCGAGACGAGGACGATCTCGTCGTCGTCCGGCGTCGCCTCGAGCAGGAACGGGTAGTGCGATGCGACCAGGCCGGCGCCCGTGTGGGACACGATCGTCGCCCACGGGTTCTCCGCGACGAGGCGTCGCACCTCGTCGACGTCGGTCATCAGGAAGTGCGGTGTGTGTCGCATGGGTCGAGCGTGGCACAGGTCGCCGTCCTCCGCGACGGGTGTCGTTTCGAGGGTGTTTCTGGCGGGTAAAGGTTTCAGAGATCACTGAAAGATGTCTTGTGCTCGGTATTGCGCCGCGCCTACCGTCACGGACTACGACGACCGGGCCCGAACCGGACGCGCCCCGACTCGAGGAGTTCACGATGCGACGCAGGACGATCGCCGCGGTGGCCGCAGCGGCCACGCTGGCGCTGGTGGCCACCGGTTGTTCGGCCACCGGCACGGCGGACAGCCAAGCCGGCTCGGGCGGCAGCCTGGTCTACGCGACCGGCGAGCCCGACCACCTGACCCCCGGTCGCCAGACGGTGGCCTTCACCCAGACGATGAGCCTGTTCGCGCCGCTCACCGAGACGGACGCGAAGGGGGAGCTGCACGACGTCGCCGCGAAGAGCGTCGAGTCGAGCGACAACACCACGTGGACGATCACCCTGCGCGACGGCTGGACGTTCCAGAACGGCGAGGCCGTCACACCCGAGAGCTACGTGAAGGCCTGGAACCACACGGCGTACGGCCCGAACGCCTGGGAGAACAGCGGCGAGCTCGCTGCGATCGTCGGGTACTCGGACCTCAACCCGACCTCGGGCACCCCGAAGACGAAGGAGATGTCCGGGCTGAAGGTGACCGGGAAGGACACCTTCACCGTCACCCTGGACCACCCGGACAGCCAGTTCCCGCTCCAGCTCAGCCAGGCCCAGACCGGCTTCTACCCGATGCCCGAGGCGGCGTACGACGACCTCAAGGCGTACGACGCGAAGCCCATCGGCAACGGCCCGTACAAGATGGAGGGCGCATGGAAGGCCAACCAGCCCTTCACGGTCACCGCGTGGAAGGACTACCGGGGCACGAAGGCGAAGACGAAGGACATCACCTTCAAGAGCTACGCGGACCAGAACACCGCCTACACCGACGTGCTCGCCGGCAACGCCGACGTCCTGTTCCTGCCCACCGACAAGATGACCAGCGCCTCGGGCGACTTCGGTGACCGGCTGCACTCCTTCGATGCTCCGGGCATCGACTACCTCGGGTTCCCGCTCTGGGACGACCGCTACTCGGACCCGGACGTCCGCCGCGCCATCTCGATGTCGATCAACCGCAAGCAGGTGAACAAGGCGATCTACGGCGGTCTGTACGAACCGGCCACCGCGCTCACGCCGCCGGGCATGTCCGGCACGCAGGAGGGCATCTGCGGCGAGGCGTGCGAGTTCTCACCGTCGAAGGCCAAGGCGCTCCTCGCGAAGGCCGGCGGCTTCGACGGCACGATCACCCTCGTCTACCCGGGCGGCAACGGCCTCGACTCGCTCTACCAGGCGTACGCCAACCAGATCCGGCAGAACCTCGGCGTCGACACCGAGGCCAAGGCCACCACCGACTGGGCGTCGTACTACTCGGAGCTCACCGACAAGAAGATCGAGGGGCCGCACTTCGGGCACTGGGGCGCGCTGTACGCGAGCCAGCAGAACACCCTCCGGGCGCTGTTCACCAGCGCCGGCGGATGTGCACCGTGCACCGGCTACTACCAGTCCGACGAGGTCGACTCGCTGCTCGCGAAGGCGGACTCCGCTGGTTCGCAGGACGAGGCGAACGAGTACTACGCCCAGACGCAGGAGGCGGTGCTGCGCGACTTCCCGGTCGTCCCCACCTTCTTCGACAAGTACTCGTACGTCGTGAGCGACAAGATCGCCTCGCTGCCCGCCGTCGACGGCAGCCCGGTCGTCCCCGCGATCACCGTCAAGTAGGGACCGGCACCACCGCATGGAGCAGCGCACCATCCTCCGCCTCGTCGACGAGGTCCCCGACCGCGACGGCTTCCCCCTGGTCGACGACCTGCACGCCCGGTTCGACGCGCTCGCCGCAGCGCACCCCGAGCAGGTCACGGTCACCCGGATCGGCACCAGCCGGCTCGGGGAACCCCTCCGCAGCTACCGGATCGGTTCCGGGTCGCACGCCGCCGTCGTCGTCGGCGGCGTGCACCCGAACGAACCGATCGGGTCGTGGACGGCCCTGCACCTCGCATCCTGGCTGCTGAGCACCGAGCAGGACGACGTCGCGGCGGTGGCGTCGCTCGACACGACGTGGCACATCGTCCCGACCATCGACCCGGACGGCATGCGGCTGAACGAGGCGTGGTTCCCGGACCCGCACGACCGGGTCCACTACGCCAGGCACTTCTACCGGCCGGCCCCGGACAGCCAGGTCGAGTGGACGTTCCCGAACGCCTACAAGTCGGTGTACTTCGACCAGGTGCTGCCGGAGACCCTCGCCTTCATGCGGCTCATCGACGACACCCGTCCGGAGCTGCTCGTCTCGCTGCACAACGGCGAGATGGGCGGGGTCTACTACTACCTGTCCGAGGACCTGCCCGACGTGATCGACGTCCTGCACGCCGTCCCGGAGGCGCTCGGGCTGCCGCTCGACACCGGCGAGCCGGAGTCGCCGCACCTGCGGGCGTTCGCACCGGCCGTGTTCGCGCTGGACGGCACCGAGACCGCCTACGACTACCTCGAGAGCCTCGGCGTCGACCCCGGTGAGCACATCCACGGGGCCTCGAGTGCCGCGTGGGCGGCCCGGTACGGGGCGCTCTGCCTGGTCGCCGAGCTGCCGTACTGGAGCCACCCGGACGCGGACGACCCGAGCGTCACCACGGAGTCCTACGCGGACCTGCTCCGGCGGTGCGCGGACGGCCTCGCGGCCTCGGGCACCGAGTTGCAGGAGATCCTCGACGCCGCGACGCCGATGCTCACCGTCGCGACGCCGTTCCTCGAGGGCTCACGGGCGTTCATCCCGATGATCGGCGGGATGACCGAGACGGACCGCGCCCGTGCCGACCGTGAACCAGCCGACCGGATGGCCACCGCCGCCGAGCGCTTCGGGTGCGAGGACCTGGTGCGCTGCTTCCGGCTCCGCTACGGCGGCATGCTGCTCCGCGCGCTCGAGGCGGAGACGACCGCCGGCACGGCGCCGGCGCCGCTGCGGCGCCTCCGCGACCGCCTCGCGGAGCTGTACGCGACGTGGCAGGCGGACGTCCTGCCGGACGCCGCGCCGATCCCGATCGCGAAGCTGGTGGGGGTGCAGTTCGGCGCGATCCTCGCCTGCGCGAGCCACGTGTCGGACCCGTCCCGCGCCGCCCGGCCGTCCCTGGTGACCGTCGGCGGACCGGTCGTGCCGGTCGGTGGAGGCGCGTGATGCGCTCGGCGCTCACGGTCGGCCGCCGGGTCGGCGGCCTGGTCGTCGTCTTCCTCGGCGTGACCTTCCTCATCTACGCGATGACGTTCGCGCTCCCGGGCGACCCGATCAAGGCGCTCGGCGGCGACCGGCCGCTCACCGAGTCGGTGGTGCGGGCACTGCGCGCCGAGTACCACCTCGACCAGCCGCTCTGGGTGCAGTACCTGCAGTACCTCGGCGGACTGTTCCGCGGCGACTTCGGCACGGACTTCAGCGGACAGTCGGTCGGCGAGCAGATGGCGTCGCGCTGGCCGGTGACGATCACGCTCGCGCTCACCGCGTGGGCGATGGAGATCGTCCTCGGCATCGGGCTCGGCGTCGTGTCGGCGCTCCGTCGCGGGACCGTCCTCGACAAGACGGTCCTGGTCGGCACGATCGTCGTCGGCGCCGTCCCGGTCTTCGTGCTCGGCGTCGCCCTGCAACTGGTGTTCTCCGTCCGGCTGCACTGGTTCCCGGTGGCCGGCGCCACCGCGGGCTGGCCCACCGCCTACCTGCTGCCCGCCTTCGTCATCGCGCTGTTCGGCCTCGCCGCGGTGTCGCGACTGACCCGGACCTCGATGATCGAGACGCTCGACGCCGACTTCGTGCGGACCGCCCGCGCGAAGGGCCTCGCCCCTGGACGCGTCGTCGGCGTGCACGTCATGCGCAACTCGCTCATCCCCACCGCGACCTACCTCGCCACCGACCTCGGGTACCTGATGGGCGGGACGGTCATCGTCGAGGGCATCTTCAACCTGCCCGGTGTCGGGAACCTGCTCTTCCAGGGCATCCGATCGCACGAGGGCGCCGTCGTCGTCGGGATCTCGACCGCGCTCATCCTGGTGTTCCTCGTCACGAGCGTGCTCGTCGACCTGCTGCATGCCGCCCTCGACCCCCGCGTCCGGACAGGAGCCTCCGCATGACCACCTCCGCGATCGGTGCGACCGTCCCGCAGTCCGTCGTCACGAAGCGACGGCCGCTCCGGTCGGCCGTCCGACGTCCCGGCTTCTGGCTCCCCGCCGGCGTCCTCGCCGTCGTCCTGCTCGTCGCCTGCTTCCCGTCCCTCTTCGCCGGCTTCTTCGGCCACGGCGACCCCCGCGCCTGCGACCTCGGCCGGAGCGGTGCGCCGGCGACCACCGGGCACCCGTTCGGGTTCGACCTGCAGGGCTGCGACGTGTACGCGAACGTCGTGTACGGAACGCGCTCGTCGATCACGGTCGCGGTGCTGACCACCGTGCTCGCCGGTGTGGTCGCCGTCGTCGTCGGGACCGTCGCGGGCATGGTGGGCGGGTGGGTGGACGCCGTGCTCGCGCGGCTCACCGACGTCTTCCTCGGCTTCCCGTTCCTGCTCGGCGCGGTCGTCGTCCTCAACAGCGTGGGGGAGCGCTCGGTGGTCACCGTCTCGCTCGTCCTCGCCCTGTTCGGCTGGCCGACCATGGCCCGGCTCGTGCGGTCGAGCGTGCGGAGCGTCCGGAACGCGGAGTTCGTCCTCGCCGCCCGGACGATGGGGCTGTCGACGTGGCGGATCACGACCCGGTACGTCCTGCCGTCGTCGATCTCCCCGTTGCTCGTCCTCGCCACCATCACCGTCGGCGGCGTCATCGTGTCGGAGTCGTCCCTGACCTACCTCGGCATCGGTCTCGAGAGTCCGGCCATCTCGTGGGGACTGCAGCTGTCCGCCGCGACGAGCCAGTTCCTCCGGGCCCCGCACATGCTCATCGCCCCCGCGGCGTTCCTCGCGGTGACGGTCCTCTCCGTCATCGCCCTCGGGGACACGCTGCGTGCCGCGCTCGACCCGCGCCGCCGGTGATCCGCCAGACTCGTCACCAGACGCCGCACGACCCACCGATCCACGCCGTCCCCGGAAGGACCCCCAAGTGACCGACACCCTCGCCGCGTACCGGAAGACCCTGCCCTACATCCACGAGTGGGTGTCGTACAAGGTCTGGCAGCTGCGGGTCCCCGGCGTGCAGGTCGCGATCGGGTACCGCGGTGAGGTGCTCCTCGACGAGGCCTGGGGGTACGCGGACGTGGAAGCCGGCCGCCGGCTCACGACGACCGACCTCTTCCGCATCGCCTCGCACTCGAAGACCTTCACGGCCACCGCGCTCCTGCAGCTCGTCGAGCGGGGGTCGCTCCGACTCGACGACACGGTCGGCACGTACGTGCCCGCGCTCGTCGAGGGCGGCTCCCCGCTCGCCGACGCCACGGTCCGGGAACTCATGGAGATGGGTGCCGGTGTCATCCGCGACGGCCACGACGGTGACTACTGGTCGCTGAAGCACCCCTTCCCGGACGAGCAGGAGCTCCTCGCGCTCGTCCTCGACCGCGGGCAGAAGGTACCGGCGGGGTCCTCGTTCAACTACTCGAACCTCGGCTACTCGCTCCTCGGGCTCGTCATCGCGGCGGTGTCCGGGCAGTCCTACAACGACTTCGTCCGGCAGTCGATCACGGAGCCCATCGGCCTGCGGAACACCGGCCCGGACTGGGACCCGACCCGCGCCGACGACTTCGTGGTCGGCTACACCGGCTTCCACGTGGCCAGGACCCGCCGCCGGATCGACCACGTCGACACCCGCGCGATGGCCGCGGCGACCGGCTTCCACGGAACCGCGTCCGACCTGGTCCGGTACTTCTCGCAGCACGTCATCGGGCAGGGCTCCCTGCTCAGCGACCACTCGAAGCGGCTCGCGCAGCGCAAGGCGTGGAGCGCCACCGACGACGACTCCGAGCGCGGGTACGGCGCCGGGTTCGTCGTCGACCGCATCGGCGGGCGGGACATCCGCGGTCACTCCGGCGGCTTCCCCGGCCACATCACGCAGTCCATGTTCGACCCGGAGTCCGGTCTGGTCGTCTCGGTGCTCACCAGCGCTGCGGCCGGGCCTGCGACGCTCATCGCGACGGCGATCATCACCCTGCTCGACGCGGCGGCCGCGGAGGGCGCCCCGGGTGCGGCCGTACCGGACGACGTCGACGCGTCGTCGTTCACCGGACGCTTCGCGAACCCGTGGGGCGTCACCGACGTCGCCCGCATCGGCGACCGGCTCGTCGAGATCGACCCCTCGGCCCCCGCGCCGCTCGAGTCGCCGACGCGGCTCGAGGTGGTCGACGCGGACACGCTGCGGATGACCCACGGCAACCGCTTCGGCTCGGTCGACGAGGACATCACGTACGACCGGGACGCGGACGGCGCGGTGCGGGCGATCCGCGCGGGCGGTGGCATGACGCAGGAACCGTGGACGATCCCGAGCGAGTCGCCAGCGGTCGCGGCTGGCCTCGAGGCATGAGCGCCGGGGACGGCACGTCGGTGCGGAACGACGTGCGCGACGCGCGCGACGACGTGCGCGACGCGCGCGACGACGTCGTCCTCGAACCGGAGCGCCAGGCGTTCGTCGAGGAGTTCGCCCTCATGTTCAGCGACATCGCAGGGATGCCGCTCACCGACGCGCGCGTCCTCGGGTACCTCATGATGACCCGGGCCCCGCACTCGTCCTCGTCCGACCTGCAGGTCGCGCTCGGGGCGAGCTCCGGCTCGATCTCGATGGCCACGCGGCGGCTGGTGGACAGCGGCTTCGTGAAGCGGCACACCGTCGCGGGGGAACGCAGCCACTACTTCCGCGCCGAGGCCGACGTGTGGGGTTCCTGGCTCGCCGGGGAACGGCGCTACCTGGACCGGCAGCGCGACATCATCGGCCGCGGGCTCGCCATCGTCGAGTCCGGCGGCCGTGCGAGCGACGGCGACGTCGACGCCGAGGTCCGCGAGCGCCTCCGCAACGGCCGCGACTACATGCAGTGGCTGCGCGGCCACCACTTCAAGATGCTCGAGGAGTGGGAGGCCTTCAAGGCCGCCCGCGACGAGACCGACCCATCGGAGACCCCATGAACGACGTCCTCACCGTCGACCACCTTAGCGTCACGTTCGACGTCGACGGAGCAGTCGTGCGCGCCGTCGACGACGCCTCGTTCGCCGTCGGCCGGGGCGAGGTGGTGGCCGTCGTCGGTGAGTCGGGCTCGGGCAAGAGCATGACGGCGATGACCGCGATGGGCATCGCCCCCGAGGGTGCGAGGGCGTCCGGCAGCATCCGGATCGGGGACCTCGAGGTGCTCGACGCCGACGAGCGCGCGCTCCGCGAGGTCCGCGGTCGCCGTGTGTCCATGATCTTCCAGGACCCCTCGGCAGCGTTGAACCCCGTGTACACGGTCGGGTTCCAGCTCGCCGAGGCCGTCCGCCGCACCGACGGCTCCCTCGACCGGGCCGCCGTCCGTGCCCGCTGCGCCGAACTCCTCCGAGCCGTCGAGGTCCCCGAGCCCGAGCGCCGCCTCGGCCAGTACCCGCACGAGCTGTCCGGCGGGCAGTGCCAACGCGTGATGATCGCGATGGCACTCGCCGCCGATCCCGACCTCCTCATCGCCGACGAGCCGACCACCGCGCTCGACGTCACCGTGCAGGCCGAGGTCCTCGATGTGCTCCGTGCCCTCCGCGAGCGCACCGGTACCGCGATCCTCCTCATCACGCACGACATGGGGGTCGTCGCCGACGTCGCCGACCGCGTGGTCGTGATGCGCGGGGGCCGGGTGGTCGAGACCGGAGGCGTCCACGACGTCCTCGGTGCGCCGTCCGCCGACTACACGCGCGAGCTGCTCGCCGCGGTCCCGCGCATGGGGACCGGGGCCGACCGGGCGCGCGACGTCCCGGGGCTCCCCGCCGACGGTGCACGTCCCGCGCCGGACGAGCCCGCGAGCGAGGTCAGCGGCCCCGCCGTCCTCGACGTCCGGCACCTCGTGGTCGAGTACGGGGGCGCGCTGCGTGGGAGGTTCCGCGCCGTCGACGACGTGTCGTTCACCGTCGGACGCGGTGAGATCGTCGGCCTGGTGGGGGAGTCCGGCAGCGGGAAGACCACCATCGGACGGGCTGCGGTCGGTCTCGCGCCGATCACCAGCGGGTCCGTGGTCGTCGAGGGGACCGACGTCGCGGGAGCGAGCCGAGGCGTCCGGAACGCGATGCGGCGACGCGTCGGCGTCGTCTTCCAGAACCCGCTGCGGTCCCTCAACCCGCGGTACTCGGTCGGTCAGACCGTCGCCGAGCCGCTGCGGCAGATCCTCCGGCTGCCGGCGGCCGAGGTGGAGGCCCGCGTCGAGCGCCTCCTCGACGACGTCGGGCTGGACGGCGGCTTCCGCGAGCGGTACCCGCACGAACTGTCCGGTGGCCAGCGGCAGCGCGTCGCGATCGCACGGGCCGTCGCGCTCGACCCGGCGCTCCTCATCGCGGACGAGCCGACGAGCGCACTCGACGTGTCGGTGCAGGCGCGCGTGCTCGACGTCTTCCGCGAACTGCAGGAGCGGCTCGGCTTCGCCTGCCTGTTCGTGACGCACGACCTCGCCGTGGTCGACACCCTGTGCGACCGGGTCGTCGTCCTGCACGGCGGACGCATCGCCGAGGAAGGGACGTGCGACGCGATCCTCCGCGACCCGCAGGACCCGTACACGCGGCGGCTCGTGCAGGCCGCGCCGGTCCCGGACCCCGTCGAGCAGGCGGCGCGACGGCACGCGCGTCTGGCGTCACTGTCCGCCTGACCCGGCACCGCCGGCCGGGTCAGCGGACGTCAGCGGTGTCCCAGAGGCGGCCGGCCCCGGCACCGACCACGCGCAGGAGCGGGGCCGCGGCGAGGACCGCGGCCGCGAGGTACGCGACCGCCTGGAGCAGCCCGGGGATCGAGTACACGACGACCAGGAACTCCTGCGACGTGGACAGCGGGGGGACGGTCTGCGTCACCAGGCCGACCACGAACCAGAGCGCGGCGGCGACGGTGACGACCCAGCCGAGCGTGCGCTGCACGCCCCGGGCCGTGCGGACGGCCAGCACGCCGAAGGCGACGAGAGCCGCCTGGGCGACGAAGTACAGTGCCGTCCCGACGGGGAACGGCGCGCCCCACGCGAGCGCGAACGCCAGGGACGAGACGGCGAGCGCGAGTGCCCGCCGGTCGCGTGCCCGCACCGCGGCGACGAGCACGAGGACGGCCGCCGCACCGGCGACCACCGTGGCGACGAGCAGCACCGCACGTGGCCCGTCCCACGCGAACGGCAGGCCGCCGAGGAGCCCCCGCGCGCCGAAGACCAGTGCCGCGACCGTGGCCGCCCCCGAGACCGTCCGAACCCCCGTGACGTGCTGCATGTCGGGCACGGTACTCCGAAGCGGGGGATAACCCCACCCCGACTCCGGGAGAGTGCAGGATGGGGGATCGGGTCCGCGGTCGCGAGGCTTGGTGTCATGACCGACACCGCCCGCCTCGACCAGGCCGACACCGTCCCGCTGCACGACGACCTGCCGCCAGGAGCCACCGAACCGATGCCCACCCCGCCGAACGCCGCCACGGACGCACCGCCGTCGTCGTGGTCGTCGACGCCGCCGCCGACGGGCCCCGGAGCTGGGTCCGGATCGGGCTCCGGCAGCGGGATGACCGCCGGTGCCTTCTACCGTGAGGCGTGGCGCCGACTGCCCCGCGACTTCGGCTACATGGCGCTCACGGCGGTGCTCCTCTGCACGCTGTACTTCGTGTTCCCGGCGGCGATCCTGGGCGGTGGGGCGCGCGACCTCCTCAACCCGTTCGTCCTGCTGATGTTCTTCATCGCGCTGTTCGTCGCACGGTGGCTCGGGCAGTTCGAGAAGCTGCGCATCGGCTGGGCCGACCCGCGGCCGATCCGACCGGTGGACTGGACGCCGCGCTGGCAGCAGAACTGGTGGACGCGCACCGGCTCCGCGGTGGCGAACCCGCACTACTGGCTGTACCTGCTGCACGCGGCCGTCGTGCACCCGCTGGCGGCGCTCGTCACGGTCGGGGCGGGCGCGGCACTCGTCGTCGGGTTCTTCGGCCCGATCGTGGCCGGCTTCACCGCCCTCCGGTACGGGTGGCAGATCAACCAGTGGTTGGCGCTCAACAGCATCGACCAGAGCTGGGCGTGGGTCCTCGGCGCGATCGCCTGCGTCGTGAGCGCGGCCGCCGCCGTCGTGCTGTTCCCGCTGTGGTCCCGCGGCTCCGTCCTCGCGCACTACTGGATCGACTTCGGCCTGCTCGGCGGCTTCCGCGCCGAGCAGCTCGAGCAGCGCGTCGCCGGACTGCAGGCGTCCCGCGCCGGCGCCGTGACCGCCGAGGGGCAGGCGCTCCGCCAGATCGAGCGCGACCTGCACGACGGTCCGCAGCAGCGGCTCGTCCGGCTCCGGATGGACCTGTCCGCCGCCGAACGCGCGTTCGAGAAGGACCCGGAGAAGGCGAAGCGGCTGATCGGCGAAGCCTCCGAGCACGCCAAGGACGCCCTCGACGAACTGCGCGCCCTGTCCCGCGGGTTCGCCCCGCCGATCCTCCTCGACCGCGGCCTCGTCGCCGCACTCGAGGCGCTCGTCGCCCGCACGCCGATCGCGGTCGGCCTCGACGTCCGCCTGCCCGAGGGGCTCGAGCTCGCCACGGAGATCCAGCGCAACGTGTACTTCACCGTCAGCGAGCTGCTGACGAACACGACGAAGCACGCCGGCGCGTCGACGGCGGGCGTGTACCTCGGGCTCGTGGTCGACGCGTCCGGGGTCTGGTACCTGACGGTGAGCGTCACCGACGACGGCCGCGGCGGCGCCCGACCGCAGGAGGGCCACGGCATCGAGGGCCTGATGGGCCGCATGCGCTCCCTCGACGGCGAGCTCACCGTGTCCAGCCCCGAGGGCGGTCCCACCGAGGCCACGGCGCGGATCCCGCTCGGCGCCCTGAACGGCGTGCCGGTGTCGCGGTCCTGACGCCGCGGGAGCGGGACCGCTCCCACTAGGCTGGTCGGCATGAGCGACGGCCCGGGTGCAGCACGCATCCGGGCCGTCGTCGTCGACGACGCCGTGCTGCTGCGCGAAGGGCTCGCACGGGTCCTCGAGGAAGCCGGCATCGACGTCGTCGGGCAGTACGCCGACGCCGTGTCGTTCGTCGCCACGCTGCCCGAGCACGCACCCGACGTCGTCGTGATGGACGTCCGGATGCCGCCGACCTTCACCGACGAAGGCGTCCGCGCCGCCGTAGAGACCCGTCGCCTGTCCCCGCGCACCGGGGTGCTCCTGCTCTCGCAGTACGTCGAGGCCACCTACGCCGAGGACGTCCTCGCCGCCGGCGCGACCGGCATCGGGTACCTGCTCAAGGACCGCGTCACCCGCCTCGACGAGATCGACGACGCCGTCCGCCGCATCGCTGCCGGCGGCACCGTGCTCGACCCCGAGGTCGTCACCCAGCTCATGAGCCGTCGACGCGACCCGCTCGCCGCGCTCACGCCACGTGAGCGCGACGTCCTCGGGCTCATGGCCGAGGGGCGCACGAACGCCGCCATCGCCCGGGCGCTGGTCATCGGCACCGGGGCCGTCGAGAAGCACGTGTCGAGCATCTTCGGCAAGCTCGCGCTCGAGGACACCGGCGAGGACCACCGCCGTGTGCTCGCCGTCCTCGCGTACCTCGGGTGACGAGCCGCCGGTGAACCGCGTCCCCGCACCGGTCCTCGCGCTCGCCGCGATGGTCTCCGTGCAGCTCGGCGCCGCGATCGCGAAGACCCGCTTCGACGAGGTCGGATCCGTCGGTGCGGCCACGCTCCGCCTGGTGATCGGCGCCGTCGTCCTGGCCCTCGTCGTCCGACCGCGGGTGCGGACCTGGAGCCGGTCGCAGTGGCTCGGTGCGACCGGGCTCGGGCTCGCCCTCGGTGGCATGAACGTCTTCATCTACGTGGCGTTCGCGAGCATCCCGATCGGGGTCGCGGTCACCATCGAGTTCCTCGGCCCGCTCGCCCTCTCGCTCGTGCACACGCGGCGCTGGCGAGACGTGACCTGGGCGCTGCTGGCGCTCGCCGGCGTCGTGCTGCTCGGGGTCGGTCCTGCGGCGGTCACCGCGGTCGGCGGCGTCGTGTTCGCGGTCCTCGCCGCGGCGTGCTGGGCGGGCTACATCGTGATGAACCGGCACGTCGGGGCGACGATCCCCGGTGTGGACGGGCTGGCCGTGTCGATGCTCGTGGCGATGGTCGTCGCACTGCCGTTCGGGCTCCGCTCCGCCGTCGACGGGGTGGTCCGCGAGCCGGTGCTGCTGGCGGTGTTCGGCGCCGTCGCGGTGCTGTCGAGCGTCCTGCCCTACGCGCTCGAGATGCTCGCGCTCCGGCGTATGCCGACGCGCGTGTTCGGCGTGCTGCAGAGCCTCGGTCCGGCGATCGCGGCCCTCGCCGGGCTGGCGATCCTGCACGAGCGGCTCGCGCTGCTCGAGGTCGTCGCCCTGGCGTGCGTCACCACGGCGAGCGTCGGGGTGACGCTGTCGGCACGACGCGGTCGTTCGGGCGGGACCGCTGGTGCGGACCCCGCGCCGTCGTGACGGACGTGGCCGTGCTGGCAGGACCGGCGGTGCGGACCCCGCCGTCGTGACGGACGCGGCCGTGCGGGCAGAACCGGAGGCGCGGACCCGCGCCGTCCGTGACGGACGCGGTCCGCGCCTCCTGGAAGACCCGCCTACTCGTCGCGGAGGAAGTCCGCGTACGTGGGTTCCGTCTGCTCACCCGTCAGGAGCGACGGGTCGTTGACCCGGCGTTCGACGTAGGCCGCGATGACCTCGGGCGGGGTGAGCACGTGTGCAACCCAGGACGGCACCTCGCTCTTCTTCATTGGTGCCTCCTTCCCGCATCAGCACTCGAACCGAATGTCTCGATCAGTGAGTTAGTTGCTGAACCGGTGTTCGCTAAACGATCCTCGTGATGCCGGGTGAAGTCAACGTGGTGCGTTCTCCGGACTGCGCGTCCGGGCGTCGGTGCGCAGTGTCCGGTGTTTCACGGCCGACCGCCACACCCACGCGTTCGCCTGCTGTCCGAACTGTGCCCACTCGACGAGGACGGCGTCCCGTGTCCAGCTCTTCGCGAACGCCTTCACGCGGACGTGGAAGGTGGGGAACTGGATCCACGCCCACACCGGCACGGGGGTCACGGCGTGGCAGACGTCGGGCCCGCGGGCGTCCTCGGACAGCGAGTAGGCGCGCGGGCGTTCGACCTCCGGGTGCTCCGGGGGCTGCCACCGGTTCTCGCGACGCCGTCCCACGATGGTATTCGAACGTGTGTTCGAACCGTCGTCAAGTCGACCGCGCGGGATCCGCGCGCTCGTGACAGCGGATCGGCGTGTCGGCGGTGCCGATCAGGAACGAGCGCGCGCCGTGGACTCGCGGACGCTCAGCGTCAGCGACGGCCCGGGTCGTGACGGCAGCACGACGCCGGCGTCGATCTGTTCCCGCAGGAGGGTCGCGGCGCGCTGCCCCAGCTCGACGGTGTCGCGGGTGAGCGAGGTGATCGCCGGGCGGACGAGCCGGATCATCGCGGAGTCGTCGAACGACACGATCGAGACGTCCCCGGGCACGGCCACGCCCATCTCGCTGGCGACGCCGAGCCCGGCGACGGCGAGCACGTCGTTGTCGTAGACGATCGCCGTGGGCCGGGTGCTCCGCGACAGCAGCGTCCGGGTGGCGGTCGCACCGGCCTCGGCGGAGTAGTCGGTCGGGATCGACACCGCGTCCTCCAGGTGCTCGGCGGCGGCGAACGCGCGCACCCGGTCCGTCCGCATCGCGGTGTGCTCGAACTCCGGCCGACCCGCGACGTGCGCGATCCGCCGGTGCCCGAGGGCGTGCAGGTACCGCAGCACCGTGTCGGTCGCGTCCGAGTCGTCGATCCACACCGTCGGTGCCGCACCGTCGGGGGAGGGGTGCGACCCGACGACGACCGTGGGCATGCCGAGTTCGGCGAGCAGGGTCAGGCGGTCGTCGTCCCGTCGGGGGTCGATCACGATCACGCCGTCGACCCGGTGGCCGCGCCACCAGTCGCGGTAGGTCTCGAGTTCCTCCGTCGCGTCGCGGGCGACGAGCAGGTTCATGCCGACGTGACTGCCGGCCAGGCCGAGCTGGATGCCGGAGATCAGGTCGCCGAAGAACGACTCGGTGCCGAGCGTCCGGGCCGGACGGTTCAGGACGAAGCCGATCGAGCCGGCCTTCGCCCCGCCGAGTGCCCGTGCCGCGGTGTGGGGCTGCCAGTTGAGTTCGCTGGCCACCTCGCGCACGCGACGGCGGGTCTCGTCGGAGACGCCGGGGCGGTCGTTGAGCGCGAAGGACACGGCGCTGATGGACACGCCGGCCCGCGCGGCGATGTCGGCGATCGTCGTTCGACGCTTGGTGGCCACGGGGTTGACTATAGCGCTTTAGTCGTTCATAGTCGCTGCCACGCGATGGTTCGGTGCGATCCACTGAACCGGTTCAGCAGCACGACGCGGTGCGCTCACGCACGGCGTACCGCACACCACGTCAGCAGACATCGTCAGCACAAGGGAGTCCGACGCGATGAGACCGACCACACGAACCACCACGAGCCGCGCGATCGCGCTGCTCGCCGGCGCCGCAGCCACCGCCCTCGTCCTCACGGGGTGCTCGAGCGGCAGCAGCGGAGCGAGCACCGGCAGCGGTGACGTCAGCGGCTCCATCACGCTGCAGACCTGGGCGCTCACCCCCACCTACACGGACTACCTCAACGGCGTGGTCAAGGACTTCGAGGCGAAGTACCCGAAGGCGAAGGTCAAGCTCGTCGACCAGCCCGGCGACGGGTACGCCGACAAGGTGCTCAGCCAGGCGTCCTCGAACTCGCTGCCGGACGTCATCAACCTGCCGCCGGACATCGCCCTCCCCCTCGCCAAGCGCGGGTTCCTGCAGGACGTCGCGAAGGACGACACGAAGCTCTCCAGCACCTACGTGAAGGGCGCGCTGGCGGCGTACAACTACAAGGGCGTCGACGGCACCTTCGGCTACCCGTGGTACCTCAACACCGACGTCGACTACTGGAACAAGACGATGTTCCAGAAGTGCGGCCTCGACCCGGCCGACCCGCCGAAGACCACCGACGAGCTGTTCTCGCAGGCCGAGACCATGCACCAGAAGTGCCCGGACGACTACCTGATGAGCCGCAAGCCCGGCCTGTCCGACTTCTCGCTCGCCGGGGTCAAGATCATCAACGACCAGGGCACGAAGTTCACCTTCGCGAACTCCTCGAAGGCCGCGGACCTCATCGCGAAGTACGCCAAGGCGTACAAGGAGGGCCTCATGCCGTCCTCCGTCCTGAACACCGACTACCTCGGCAACTCGACCCTGTTCACGCAGGGCAAGGTCGCCTGGACCACCGGTGGCGCCACGGCGATCAGCGACTTCGAGAAGAACAACCCGTCGCTCAAGGGCAACATCATCGTCTCGCCGGCGCTGGACAACCCGCCGCTCTACGTGCAGGGCCTCAGCGTCAGCGCGAAGAGCAAGCACGTCGCCACGGCGGAGGCGCTCGCCCGGTTCATGACGGACGCGAAGAACCAGGAGGCGTTCGCGCACCTCGTCAACATCTTCCCGTCGACCACGTCGTCGCAGTCCGACCCGTACTTCTCGAAGGACGACGGCACCGTCGAGGCGAAGGCCCGCGTGCTCGCCAACGACGCGCTGAAGACCGCGAAGAACCTCAACCCGGTCGAGGCGAACTCGGCGATGACGGACTTCCTCGACCAGCAGATCGCCCTGGCGATGAAGGGCGGCACGACGCCGGAGAAGGCGCTGCAGACCGCGCAGACCAAGATGAACACCCTGCTCGCCAACGGCTGATCCGGGTCACCGAGAGAAGCGGAGAGGACCGTCATGCGCGCGAACCGTTGGTTCACACCCTGGCTGCTGGTGCTGCCGGCGCTGGTCTGGCTGCTGGCCTTCAGCCTCTGGCCGTCGATCAACACCGTCCGGCTGTCGTTCACGAACGCCAGCCCGCTCGGTGGCGTCAGCCGGTGGGTGGGGCTGGACAACTTCCAGACCCTGCTCGCCGACCCGCAGGTGTGGGAGGCGCTCCTCAACAGCGTCATCTACATGGCGGTGTGCCTGCCGTTGCTGACGGTCCTCCCGCTCCTCATGGCGGTGCTCGTCGAACGCAAGCTCCCCGGCATCGCCTTCTTCCGGACGGCGTACTACACGCCGGTGATCGCGAGCGCGGTCGTCGTCGGGCTGATCTGGAACTGGATCCTCGACGACCGCGGCGTCATCAACGAGATGGCGCAGTCGCTCGGGATCGTGCAGGGCTCCATCCCGTTCCTCACCGACCGGTGGCTGCTCGTCTTCAGCGCGATCAGCCTGACGGTGTGGAAGGGACTCGGGTACTACATGATCATCTTCCTGGCCGCCCTCGGGAACGTCGGCAAGGACCTGCACGAGGCGGCGGCGCTCGACGGCGCCGGAGCCGTCCGGCGGTTCTGGTCCGTGACGATGCCCGGCGTCCGCGGGACGATGACCCTCGTCGGCATCCTGGTGTGCGTGTCCGCGCTCCGGGTGTTCAGCGAGCTCTACATCCTCACCAACGGCACGGGCGGACCGGGCGGGCAGGACAACTCGCTCGTCATGCTCATCCAGCAGTACGCCCGCGGCTTCACCGGCAACCTCGGGTACGCCTCGGCCCTGAGCCTCCTGCTCTTCGTCGTGACCCTGATCCCGATGCTCGCGCTCGCGCGGATGAACAGCAAGGCGGACCGATGAGCAACACGACCAGCACCACCGAGCCGGTCATCGGCGGCAACGCCGGCGCGGCCGCACCGACGCCGGACGTGACCGGCGCGACCACCGGAGGGCGCGCCTCCGGTCGGGACGGCGGGAACCGCCCGACGCGTCGCCGCCGCGCCTCATGGGGCGTCATGTCCACCCGCGAGAAGGTGCTCCGCTACGTGCTGCTCGTCGTGGTGCTGTTCATCACGATCGGGCCGTTCCTCTGGCAGCTGTCCACCTCGCTGAAGGGCACCGGCGAGGACATCTACACGGCGAACCCCTCGTTCATCCCGACGCAGCCGACGTTCGGCAACTACCTGCGCGTGGGCGAGGCCATCCCGGTCTTCGGGTACATCGGCAACTCGCTCGTCGTCGCGGCGATCGACGTCCTGGGCAACATCCTGTTCGCGACGCTCGCGGGCTTCGCCCTGGCACGGTTGCAGTGGCGCTTCCGCAAGGCGGTGCTCGGGCTGTTCCTCGCGACCCTGGTGCTGCCCGGCGAGGCGACGATCATCTCGCAGTTCGTGACCGTGAAGGACCTCGGCCTCGCCGACTCCCTCGTCGGCGTCGCGCTCCCCGGCATGATCGCGGCGCTCAACGTCCTGCTCATGTTCAACGCGTTCCGGCAGATCCCCGAGGAGATCGACCAGGCCGCGGTGATGGACGGCGCGAACGCGATGCAGCGCCTCCGGTACATCTCGCTGCCCGCCGTCCAGGGCACGATCGCGGTGATCGCGATCTTCTCGTTCATCGGCGCGTGGGACGACTTCCTGTGGCCGCTCATCGTGCTGCAGTCGCCGGACAAGCTGACCCTGACCGTCGGCCTGCAGTACCTGCAGGGCACGTTCGCGACCGACCAGCGGATGATCGCGGCCGGCACCATGATCGCGTTCATCCCGATCGCCGTGATCTTCGCCGTCCTGCAGCGCTTCTTCTTCAAGGGCGTCGAAGAAGGCGGGGTGAAGGGCTGATGCGCTTCGGCGTCAACCACACCCCCTCCGTCGGCTGGTTCCACTCGTGGCTCGACTTCTCGCCGTCGGACACCGCCCGCGACATGGAGGCGATCGCCTCGCTCGGCGCCGACCACGTGCGGATCTTCCCGCTGTGGCCCGTCGTGCAGCCGAACCGGACCCTGATCCGGCCGTCGGCGCTCGCGGACGTCGCCGCCGTGGTCGACATCGCCGGGTCGTTCGGCCTCGACGTGAACGTGGACGCGCTGCAGGGACACCTGTCCAGCTTCGACTTCGTGCCGTCGTGGCTCGAGAGCTGGCACCGGCGGAACATGTTCACCGACCCGGACGTGGTCGCCTCGACCGCCGCGTACGTGCGAGCGCTCGCCGCGGCGGTCGCCGACCGGCCGAACCTGCTCGGCATCACCATCGGCAACGAGGTGAACCAGTTCGCGCACGCGCCGCACCCGACGCCCCACGCCACGACGGCGGAGCAGGGGCACGCGTGGGCAGCGACGATGGTCGCGGCAGCGCGGGACGGCCTGTCGTCCGGTGCAGCCGGTGCAGCCGGCGCGGCCGGCTCCGTCGGCCCGGAGGCGCGGCACGGGTCCGCCCCGCCGCCCGCCCCCGCCGACGGCGAGCGTCCAGGGCCGCTGGTCACCGTCGCGCAGTACGACGCGGCCTGGTACGACGACGCGCAGCCGTTCGGCCCGGAGCAAGCGGCGGACCACGGCGACGCCACGGTCACGCACTCGTGGGTCTTCAACGGCTCCGCGGCGCTCCACGGCGCGCTCGGCCCCGGCTCGGTGCGGCACGGGGAGTACCTCCTCCAGCTAGCCGCCGCCTGGAACCGCGACGCGGCCCGACCGAACTGGCTGCAGGAGGTCGGCGCACCGACGAACGTCGTCGCGCCCGCCGACGCGGCGTCCTTCACCGAGCAGACCATCCGGCACGTCCTCGGCGCCCAGCAGGTCCTCGGGGTCACCTGGTGGTGCTCGCACGACGTCTCCCGGTCGCTCGCGGACTTCCCCGAGCTGGAGTACGACCTCGGGTTGTTCACGAACGACGGTCGGCTCAAGCCGGCAGGGGAGGCGTTCGCCGCCCTCGCCCGGTCCGGAGCCGCTGCCCCGACGGCGGCACCGGCCACCGCGCTCGTCCTCGACGACGTGCTCCCCGACGGGTCGCCCCGGTACGGCACGCGAGCCGACTGCGCGCCCGGTGGACGCTTCGCCGCCGCGTGGCTCGCCCTCGCCGAGCAGTCGTCCGACGGACGCGGTCCGCAGGTCGTCCTGCGCTCCCGGCTCGCGGACGAGGCACTCGTCCGGTCCCGGGGGATCACGAGCACCGTGGACGTGCCGGACGACCTCGACGGCACCGCGCTCACCGTCGCCCACCCCGCGACGATGCCCTGACCCGATCCACCCCGCACGACCGCTCGACCGAACCACCCGACACCCGCCCTGCCGCCGGCACCGACGCCGGCCCTCCCGCCACCAGGAAGGTCCCCATGCACGACGACATCCCCCTCACCACCGGCCGGGCGCGACGCGTCCTCGACGAGCGGATCCTGCCCGCGGTGCACGCCACGGCGACACCGCTGGACACCGCGTGGCACGAACTGCCCGGGGAGCCGATCCCACCGGCCGAGGGACTCGCGCTGACGTTCGAGCCCTACGCGGTCGGCACGACCTGGGGCGCCGCGTGGGGCACGACCTGGTTCCGGCTGACCGGCACCGTGCCGACGGCGTGGGCCGGACGGCGCGTCGAGGCCGTCGTCGACCTCGGGTTCGACAAGAACATGCCCGGCTTCCAGTGCGAGGGCCTGGTCTACCTCGCCGACGGCACCCCGGTGAAGTCGATCAACCCGCGGAACCAGTGGGTGCTCGTCACCGAACGCGCCGAGGGCGGCGAGACCGTCGAGCTCTTCGTCGAGGCGGCGTCGAACCCCGTCCTGCTCGACTACCACCCCTTCCTCGTCACGCAGGAGGGCGACGTCGAGACGTCCTCGCCGGAGCGCCTCTACACCTCGCGCCGGATGGACCTGGCGGTGTTCGAGTCCGAGGTGCACGAACTCGCCCTCGACATCGACGTCCTGCTCGAACTGCAGGCCGAGCTGCCCGAGGGACCCCGCCGGATGCGCATCCTGCAGGCGCTCGACGACGCCCTCGACCGGCTCGACCTGCAGCACATCGCCGAGACCGCCGGCGACGCCCGTGCGGCGCTCGCCGACGTGCTCGCCGCACCCGCCGAAGCGTCGGCGCACACCATCTCGGCGGTCGGCCACGCGCACATCGACTCCGCCTGGCTCTGGCCCGTCCGCGAGACCATCCGCAAGGTCGCCCGCACCACGTCGACGATGACCGAGCTCATCGACCAGACCGACGACTTCCTCTACGGCATGTCGAGCGCGCAGCAGTACGCATGGATCAAGGAGCACCGCCCCGAGGTCTACGCCCGGGTCCGTGCCGCGGTCGAGGCCGGCCGGTTCCTGCCCCTCGGCGGGATGTGGGTCGAGTCCGACACCGTGATGCCGACCGGTGAGAGCATCGTCCGCCAGTTCTCGCAGGGCCAGCGGTTCTTCGAGCGCGAGTTCGGCATCCGGCCGAAGGGCGTCTGGCTGCCGGACAGCTTCGGGTACTCGCCGGCGTTGCCGCAGCTCATGCGCCGCGCGGGCTTCGAGTGGTTCTTCACGCAGAAGATCTCGTGGAACCAGGTGAACAAGTTCCCGCACCACACCTTCCTCTGGGAGGGCATCGACGGCTCGCGCGTGTTCTCGCACTTCCCGTCGATGGACACCTACAACTCGCGGCTGTCCGGCAGCGAGGTCGCCAAGGCCTCGCGGCAGTTCCGCGAGAACCGGCTCGCCACCGGGTCCATCGCACCCGTCGGGTGGGGCGACGGCGGTGGTGGGACGACCCGCGAGATGACCGGCACCGCTCGGCGCCTGGCGGACCTCGAGGGCAGCGCGAAGGTGCGGTGGGAGCACCCCGACGCCTTCTTCGACCGCGCGAAGTCCGAGCTGGTGGACCCGCCGGTGTGGGTGGGGGAGCTCTACCTCGAGCTGCACCGCGCCACCCTGACCAGCCAGCACCAGACGAAGCAGGGCAACCGCCGGTGCGAGCAGTTGCTGATCGAGGCCGAGCTGTGGGCCGCGACCGCAGCAGCGCGCTCCGATCACCCCTACCCGTACGAGGAGCTCGACGCCCTCTGGCAGCAGGTCCTCCTGCAGCAGTTCCACGACATCCTGCCGGGTACCTCGATCGCCTGGGTGCACCGCGAAGCGGTCGCGAAGTACGCCGAGACGGCCGCGCGCCTGTCCGCGATCATCGAGGACGCACTGTCGGCACTGGCCGGTGCCGGGGACGCGACCGTCGTCGTCAACCCGGCCCCGTTCCTCCAGGCCGGCGCACCAGCGCAGGGCGCGGTCGCGGCGACCGACGTCCCCGCGACGGTGCCGGTCACGCTCACCGAGCAGGACGGCGGGTACGTGCTGGCGAACGAGCTGGTGCGGGTCACCGTCAGCGCCCAGGGTCTCGTGACGAGTGCCGTCGACCTGACCAGCGGACGCGAGGCGATCGCTGCCGGGCAGGCCGCGAACCTCCTGCAGCTGCACCAGGACTTCCCGAACATGTGGGACGCGTGGGACGTCGACCGGTACTACCGGAACCGCGTCGAGGACCTCGTCACGGTGACCTCGCTCGACGCCTCCGTCGACGCGGCGGGCGTCGCGCACGTCGTGGTCGCCCGTGCGTTCGGCGACTCGACGGTCACCCAGGAGATCGTGGTCGCACCGGGCTCCCGCACCGTCGAGTTCGACCAGGTGACGGACTGGCACGAGACCGAGAAGTTCCTCAAGGTCGCGTTCCCGCTCGACGTCCGCGCCGAGCACACCGTCGCCGAGACGCAGTTCGGCGCGCAGAAGCGGGTGACGCACACGAACACCTCGTGGGAGGCGGCGAAGTTCGAGACCTCGATGCACCGGTACGTGCTCGTTGAGGAGCCCGGCTTCGGCGTCGCACTCGTGAACGACTCGATCCACGGGTTCGACACCACGCGCGACGCCGTCGACGGCCACGTCACCACGACCGTGCGGCTCTCGCTGCTGCGCGCACCCCGGTTCCCCGACCCCGAGACCGACCAGGGCGTGCAGACGCACCGCTACGGCATCGTCGTCGGCACGGACCAGCTCGGCGCCACCGCGGCCGGCGTCGTGATGAACGCGAGCGTGCGGACGGTGCCGGGCGCACACGGATTCGAGCCGCTCGTGCGGGTGTCCGGTGGCGCGGTGCTGTCGAGCGTCAAGCTCGCCGACGACCGTTCCGGCGACCTCGTGGTCCGCGTCTACGAGCCGGTCGGACGGCGGGGGACCGCCGCGATCGCCGTCGACGGACCGTTCGGTCCGGGCGCCGAGGTGACCCTGCTCGAGGAGGCGCTCGCCGACACCGACGCGACCTCCTTCGCCGTCGACGCCTACGAGGTCCGCACCTTCCGCTACCCGCGCGTCCGCGGCTGAGACCCCGCCGCCGGGACTCCGGGTGTCCCGGCGGCGGTCCCCGGCCGGCGTCCGCCGGTCGGGTCGTCCACTCGACGAGGAGCGACATGAAGAAGACGATGAAGTTCGGGATCGTCGCGGCACTCGCCGCGATGGTCGTCGCACCGATGGTGCCGGCCGCGGCCTCCGCGGCGCCGTCACCCACGGGGCTCGCCCACGGCGCCGGTGCCCACCACGGTGTGGGGCACGGCAAGCAGCCGCACGCCGCACCGACCAAGTCCGGGCCGACGAGCATCGCGTACGTCGAGGTCAACAACGACGAGCTCGCGAACGTCGGCCGGTACACCCTGGCGAACGGCGCCAACGCGTTCGACGTCGCGATCATCTTCGCGGCGAACATCAACTACCAGGACGGCAAGGCGGTCCTGGTCAACAACGAGAACGTGCAGCGCACGCTCGACGACGCCGCCACGCAGATCCGTCCGCTGCAGGCCAAGGGCATCAAGGTGTCGCTGTCGGTCCTCGGCAACCACCAGGGCGCGGGCATCGCGAACTTCCCGACCCAGGCGGCCGCGGCGGACTTCGCCGCCCAGGTCGCGGCGACGGTGAAGAAGTACGGGCTCGACGGGGTCGACCTCGACGACGAGTACTCGGACTACGGCGTGAACGGCACACCGCAGCCGAACCAGCAGTCGATCGGCTGGCTGATCAGCGCCCTCCGCGCGAACATGCCCGGCAAGCTCATCTCGTTCTACGACATCGGCCCGGCGTCGACCGCGCTGTCGTCGTCGAGCAGCACGATCGGGTCGCAGCTCGACTACGCCTGGAACCCGTACTACGGCACCTACTCGGCGCCGTCGATCCCGGGGCTCGGCAAGGCGTCGCTGTCGGCGGCAGCGGTCGACATCCAGAACACCCCGCAGGCGACGGCGGTGTCCCTCGCCCAGCGCACGAAGGCCGACGGCTACGGCGTGTTCATGACGTACAACCTGCCGGGAGGCGACGAGTCGGCGTACGTGTCGTCCTTCACGAACGTGCTGTACGGGCAGGCTGCGACGTACCGGTAACCGCGCCGGCTCGCGTCCCGCGTCTCCTGGCTCCGGCCGGGAGGCGCGGGGTGCGTCCGTCCCGCTGCTCGCTCCTCGTGGATCGTCGGCCTACGATCTCGGCGTGGAGATCGAGTTCGACGGTGAAGTCATCGAATGGCGGGGCCCAGCGCCGTTCTTCTACGTGGTCGTGCCAGACGACGTCGCAGACCTCATCCACGAGCTCGCCTCCGAGCTGACGTACGGGTGGGGCGTGGTCCCTGCGGGAGTCGCGATCGGTGCGGTGCGGTGGACGACGTCCCTCTTCCCGAAGGACGGCGGGTACCTCGTGCCGCTCCGTGCTGCCGAGCGTGGGCGTGCGGGTGTCGAGCTGGGTGACGTCCCGCACTTGACACTCATGCTCGGCGCACCGTGATCACGGGATGCCGGCAGCAAGACCGATGGCGGTGGCGGCATGCTCTGCCTCCCCGGAAGTGGCAAGGAACAACCGTCCGTTCTTCATCCTGATCCGGACGGCCCGCTGACCGTCCGCGGCGAGGAGCAAGCCCTTCCGGCGGCTCGACCCCTTGATGCCCCATCCGCCGAACTCCTCCAAGGGGTGCACGTCCACGGTGTCCACGGAGGTGATCTCGACGAGCCTGATGCGGACGGCCCAGAACGGCACGGCGAGGAGCCACACCGACTTGCGCGTTGCGATGATGCCGACCGCCGGCACGACGAGTGTCAGGAGCAGCACACCGGTTCCGATGCCGAGCATCCACCAGCCGCTCGTCTTCGGGAACTCGGCTACGGAGAACGCGCAGACCAGGATGGGGCCACCGCTGAGGAGGAGGCGAAGGCCGATGTTGAAACGCTGCCAGGAGAGGATGCTCACCGGTCTGCCCGATCGTTGTGTGGCACTCGCAGATAGAGCACCAGGAGCGCTGCCATGGAGAGGAAGAACGACCAGAGCCCGAACATCACGCCGATGCAGAGGTGGAACGTGAGCATGATCGGGAGCGCGATCCTGCGGACGCCCGGTCGCACGAACAGCAGGGCTGCGGCGAAGAGTTCGAGAGCCAGTACGCCGTAGTTGATGATGATCGCGCCGACGAGCGAACTCTGTGCGGTCTCGGCGAGCCAGACGAATGGTGCGGGGGGTCGGAAGCTGGGCTCTTGGATCCAGTACCAGAGCGCCGTGCCGTTTGCCCACTCGGCGACAGCGAACTTCGCGATCGCCGCGTTGGCGTAGAGCACGGACGCCTGGACCCAGACGATCACCAAGACGGCCCAAGCGGTCCCTCGCGTTCCCCACGACCGGGACACCCATCGCCGGTCGGGAGCCCAGTGATTGCGTCGGTAGTCGAGGAGCAGCAGCGGGACCAGCAGCAGGGTGAGCACAGCAGCGACCTGGTCTCCGCCATCACGGACAGGGGAACCGATGTTCAGGCTCCAAGCGACCCACCAGTGTGGGATCGCGGTGACGGCGGGCAAGTAGCCGCTCAGGACAGCGAGCATCAAGGCGACCACGATCAGGACGGTGACGGGTGTGGCACTGCCAGCCATGCAGAACAACGACAAATGAGCCGCGACCGCGTGGCACACGATTCCGTCTGGGTTGTCCGGACTGGTGAGGAAGAGTGCCCCGCCCGGCGTCAGGAGCACCGTGAGGAGTGTGGACAGTGCGAGCAGGGAGCGCGCGATGGCCAGTGACGAGTTGTACGGCGAGACCCGATCGATGAGATGTGACGCGGCGCGCAGGAGCGCCCGACCGGTCGATGCGCCGCTCTGCCATTCTGAACGCACAACTGCGGTCAGTGCCCGGTAGCTCATCTGCACTGGATGCTCACCACCGCGACCTTCTCCACGGGAGAATGCGTTCCGCGGTAGGCCCAGGGGGTGGGCTTCATCCGCGCCAGCGTGATCTCGCCGCACAGAGAGTGCGTCCGATCGGTGACCCGGACACCCCGGATGGCCGACTTGTTGCGGCATGCAGACACACTCATGCCGACCTCACAGTGCTGCCATGCATCACTGTCCAGCTTCCTGATCACGCGGTCGACGTCGATTCCGCCTAGCCGTGAGGCTCGATTGAGGCCGAACGCCCACTTCGGCTGCGCGTTCGGCGCGGTCCCGATTTCATCACCGTCCGCGTCGTACGCCACCACGAACGCATCCCGCGGAGATTTCGTGAAGAAGGACCATCCCTCTGGGAGAAGGTCCCGTGTCACGTTCACAGCACGCTTCGTCTCGGGTCCGAGATGATCAGCCGAGGGCAGAGCCATCGCCGTCACACAGGTCACGGTGATGGTGACGATGGTCACGCACAGGGCAAGTGCCTGAGCTTGCGGAGTGGGCATCGCGAGTCAACGGATGGTCGAGGCGATCTGAACGGCGAGACGCTCCCGCGCTGCGGTGCTCTCATCACCGCTCGCGGCCTTCCCGCACCATTTCCACGCTCCGCACCAGAGAGCCACCGAAACGACCACCGCGGCCGCAGCCGTTGCCACCGCCGCGTTGTGCAAGCCGACTGCCGCGTACGCCACGCACACCACCGCGACACCACACCGGCCGCTTCTCTCCGCCGACGGAAGGTCAGCAGGATCGACACCTTCGGCGTTCATCTGCTGGCGTGTGTGATCCACGACGATCTGCGCCAACTCCTCCGATGCTTCTTGCGCTCGATAGACGTTCCCGCTCCGCAGATCCGACAGGACCGGGTCGAGTCGTTCGCGCTCGGCTGCCAGCACTTCCCTGCTGGCCGCGTGTGCCTTCGCCCGGTAGTCCTCAACGTCGAGATCGCCCGACGTCAGGGTGTCGCTGCCGACCTCGGTTCCGAGCTGCCGAGCAAGGTTCCCAGCGCCGTACGCGAGAGCATCGACGATCTCCACGTCAGATGGTCCGCGTGTCATCGAGGCCTCGGCAGTCGCGTGCGACGGGTTGCCGCCGATCATGCCTCCGACGAGCAGAACCGCGGCCGCGAGACCGGTGAATGAGTGCTTCATTGCATTCCCTTCGTAGTGGCCCGAGACTGGCATATCCGATGTGAAACGCGCAACATCAGCTCTTCGACCCACGTCCGATTGAGGGCGAGGGCCGTACAGCGTGTCGATCCGCTTGCTCGCGGGACTGTTGAGGATCGGAGTGCGCACCGATGGTGCTCGGGTACGCCATCGTCCCGGGCGGCTACCGAGCAGTATCGGGCGTCGCCGAAATCCATTCGTGTTCCGCGGCCGTCCTGACCGATGTCCAGATCAACCGTCCGGCACGTTCGGGCCGCAGGGGCTGCGTATCCGCGATGTCGACCGCGCGGCCGGGCACGTGGAAGTCCGGCAGTCCATCCGCCGGGTGAACGGCGAGTGGCAAGTTGGCACCCCGAAGAGCGCCCGCTCCACTCGGAACGTACCGCTACGCTCGCGCTCGCGCGTCGCTGGTGGTTGAGCTGCATGGCGAGCGCAGGAGGCGGGCCCCTGGCGAGTGATCGGGCCGTTCCGACCTCTTATGAGGGCTTTTGGAGAGGTTCGGCCTGGGCGCTCGTTGCCCGGACGGGCCTACTTCCCAGTAGCCACAAGGGAGGGGATGACGGGAATCGAACCCGCGTGGCCAGTTTGGAAGACTGGGCGACCCGCCACGGTAGTCCCAGTGATACCGCGGAACTCCGCGCCAAATCGAAATCTGAGCAGTCGGTGTCCAATGCGCACACTAGCCGATTTGTGTCACACCGGTGTCACGACGTCACCATCCCGAGCGACTTTTCAGCGCTTCCCCACTGCACTGCCGCGGGAACTTGTTCGATGCGGCGTACGTACGTGAGGACTGCCGACCGGGGGGTTGAAGTCTGGGGCGAACATGTTCAGGTAGATGACGAAGAGGCGCCGAACAGTGGCGATCAGGTTCAGCCCAAGGTGAAGACCCACCGCGACTAAAACGCCGATGACGTACGGGGCCATCAGCGGCTGTCGTAGGGATGGGAACGTGCCTACTAGCGCGAGCATCACCGCCAGAGCGATGGCGACTACGGCGACGTAGAGGCACGATGCAGCAGCAGCGCCGACCAGGCGCTGAAGGTCGGCGCGGAACGCGTATGTAGCGGACTCAGCGAGCTTGACGCGGAGGTTCGTCAAGAAGACGAATGCGCCGAACATCGCGCCGACGAGCAACGAAGCGGCTGGTAGAGCGACGCCGACGCCGTTTGCCACGTCAAGCCCTCGAAGGACGGCAAGCACCATGCCCGCCCCGGCGGTCAGAGGTGCACCGACCTGAAGCAACACGGACCAGACGCGCTGCCCACGGGACGAATCAGCAGGGAGGAACTGCGCGTGAAGGAGCGGACGAAGGTCGTACGTGCCCTTGCTCACGTTGCTCCTCACTCGTGCAACTACAACGACCGAAGCGCGCCTCCGGCGTCGGCCCAGTTCGTCGGATGGTTGATCCCCATCTCTGTCATCAGATGTTCGACCTCCGGAGCCGACGCCGCAAGCAGGTCATCGACAGTCGGAGCCGTCGGTCCATCAAGCGGGTAGATAAAGTGAGGATAGTCCGTAGCCACTGACAACGTCTTCTCACGTCCGTTCTGGACGTACACGACGCGGTAGTCATCGAAGTCGCCGTCGCTGAGAGTCATCCCCAGCGCGCCGGTCAGGTTCAGGGGCCGGTTGTTGAGGACCTTGGCTTTCACGCGGCTCAGCACGTTCGCCTTCGTCGCGGCGTTGGCGATCGTCAACCGAACGGTTGCCCTCGTCACGTTCGCGGCTTGTCCGAACGTGGGGCGGGTCGGGTCCAGAGCTGACTGGACCAACTCGACGTGTCTGACGTCGATGTCCGTTTGGTTGAGGAACCCTTGCCAAGCTGCGGCGTCTGCCAGATCGCTGACGAGGGGCATCGTGAGATTCTTGGCCTTGAGCTTGGTCTCGATCACGCGTTGCAGGTTGAACGCGTTGTGTGACCGGCCTTCACAAGCCGCGACCAGGAGGCCTTGCTGCCCGTGGTCAGGGACCACAAGCAGCATCGGAAGGTCGTCAAGCACTGCGTGGTTGCTGTCGATAGGTGTTTGCTCCACACCAGTGGTCGTGTCACGCACCCGTCTCGGCCGCCCGAACTGTCCTCCTGAAGCTGAGATTCGGAAGAGCCATCCGCCTGCTTGCGCGGAGTCGACTGTGAAGTACGTGGATCGGTGAACGTCGGAGTTCCCGCTCACCACCAAGCTCCGAAGGGCCTCTTCGAACAACCCCAGTGCGCCGTTCGAGTGTAGGCCCACGTTGTCGAAGTTGAACCTGACGTCTGGCTTCTGCCTCTTCCCAACCCCGACCTGAAAAATCCGATATCCGAATGCCATGACGCCCTCCTAGGTCAGCTCAGCATGGCACAAGTTGAGCAAGATCCAGTTACATGCTGCGGGTGCCGTCGAGACCGGTTACGCGCCTTTAGAGACGCACACGCGCGTACCAGATCATGGCGTTACTGACCCAACGCGCGATAGAGAGTGGCGCGGCTCACGTGCATCCGCTTCGCGGTGTCTGCCATCGAGTGGCCCTCCACAATGAGTTGGCGGGCTTGACGAACTCCTACCTCGTCCAGTTTCGGAGGGCGACCACCCTTACGGCCCTCGGCCCGTGCGGCGGCTAACCCGGCCTTCGTTCGCTCCTGCATGAACGAGCGCTCCATCTCAGCGAACACTGCAAGCATGCCGAGCATCGCCCTGCCCGTCGTAGTCGTGCTGTCTAGACCATCCAGAGTGCGGATGTGCACACCGCGATGCGCAAGGTCGTCGACAAGCATGATCGTGTTGCCCGAGCTGCGCCCGAGCCGGTCCAGCTTCCACACGACTACGACGTCACCTGCTTCAAGGTTGAGGAGCATCGCGTCGAGCTGTGGCCTGCTGGATCTGGCACCGCTGACTCCGTGGTCGACGAAGATGTCGCGACGTCGCACGCCCGCGGCTTGAAGCGCGTCGACCTGAAGTTGTTCGTTCTGATCAGCCGTCGAGACTCGAGCGTACCCAATCAATCGTCCAGCGATCACCGTCGGTGAGTTCATGTATCGAGAGTCTCATAACTGGTGTTCAGAAACCAGACCTTCGGTTAACGTTTCGAACACGGATTTTGAGACCACGTGACGACCACGCTTGAGCACTACCGCAGGCGTCTCACTGCGCGATCGTTTCCGAGACAGGGTGAGTTGCGTTAGGAAGGTGCCATGACGGAACCCACCCGCACTGGGCACGCACCGGACGACGAGATCTACGAAAGCCTGACGCCAGAGGATCGCGAGGCTCAGTACGAACGACTTCAGGGCGAGCTGAAGGAGCACCCCGGCTACATCGCGAGCCGACAGTGGCAAGAACTGGGCCGCGCACAAAGGGTTTGGTCGCTGAATACCGGAGAGTTGCTCGGCCTGCTGCAAGCGCTTGAGGACGAGGAGGAATTGAAGATCGAACTCATCCAAAACGTGCGTCCGCCGGACGGCCGTGTGGCAATCATGGCAGGACTCGATCAGCGCCTACACAACATGCTTGCGGCAGCCACGAGTCTCGTGGACCACACGCGCAGGCACATGACGAAGTACGCGGAAACCGCGTTCGCCGAGCACTTCGAGAAGCGCAACACCGCTGTAGCGGATGCGCCGTCTTCGATGTTCCTGCGGAAGTTCCGGAACTATCTCCTGCATGTCGGAAGCGCTCCCTTTAACACGCACGCTCAATTTCCGACTGAACATACCGAATTCGACACGATCCAACTTGACATACGACTCGATGCAGCATCGTTACTCACATGGAGCGGATGGAACGCAACAACCAGGACGTACATCGGTTCGTTTCCAGACGGTGTGCCGCTTGCTCAAGCGGTTAGAGAGTATGCGGCCGCGATGAAGCAGCTGTACGCGTGGGTGAACGAGCAGTTCGAGGTGCTTCACGGCGGGGACATCGATGAAATCAACGACCTCGTCCGGAGGATCAACCTCACGATGACGTCCGGCGCGTGGGATGGACGCGAGCCGGAAAAGTATTGGGCGCAAATGGAGGAAAACGTCAAGCGCTTCGATCGAGGTGAACCTCAGATCGACGTTCGCACGGGCCAGGCAATCGAAGGCGATGAGTTGCACGCGATGCCGGACGACCCACCCAAGTACGAGGCTCAGGATTAGAAACGCCCCCCGGCTCTGGACTTCCGGGGGGCGTTTCGTTGTGGAGCGGTGGCTACCGGGCGAACAGCCACGCTCTCACTACCGCGGTATCAAAGGAGAGATGTGGACCGCGGAGCTTCGTGCTCAACCCGTACGGTGGCCCGTCAGGAGAGTCTTGCTGGTGGGGGCGGAACCATAAACGTGTCGGACATGTCGGAGCGCTTCGTCACGCTTCCGCTCGTCACGGATGTCCCAGGCGTCCGCCAGCGCGACGGCGCGCGCGTCCGCCCAAGCTAGATCTCCGTGTACCCAGGTCGGCTGATCGTCCGGCCACGGGCCGGGTGCGAGCCGAACCTTCTCCCAACGGCGGATCTGCTCGTCTCTGTCGTGAGCGAGGTCGAAAATGGATCGGCCGCTGCGTCCGTCCTGGTTGAGTTCGATCAGCGTCGAAGTCAGGGCGAGTGTCGTTCCGCGTCCCAGGACTTCGGAGCGGCCAAATAGGCCTCCTTCGAAGATGACGGTCAACGCCCCGAGGAGGTGCACGCGGTCTCCCGCTTCTACGCGTCCGGCCTTCTCAGTCATGCGTTCTCCAACTCTGTCGTTCCGCGTGATCGGTGTGCATGTTGTTCGACGTCATCCGCAAGTCCATGTGCCTCCAGATCACGAAGTCGCCGAGCAAGGATGAATCCGAGTTCGGGGTTCGTTCTGATGACCTGACCGACGGCTTGCGCGAGCGCGGCGAAGGCGTCCAGTTGGTCCAGCACGTCCTCGTCATCGATCCCAAGACGGTGAGTGAGCGTGGCGATGGCTCGGATCTCTGCGTCGCCGATGCGCACAGCCTGGACGGTTTGGCCCTTGCGAAGGGCCTCCTCGCGGGCTTCGGCCGCGCCGTTGGCCACGTCGAGTACACGACGAGTGAGGTCAGGCAGTACGGTCACGAGGTCGAGGTTGTGGGCGCTCAGCGCCGTTGCGAGGTGGTTACGCATGTGACGGAACAATGCGTCTGTTGGCAGGTTGTACCGCCTCGCGACAGTGCTGACTTTTTCTCCCGACAGTAGGGCAGTGTTGATCGCTTCGCTGTGTCGGTGCGTGCAAGTGAAGCACGGTCGTCCGGCCAAGAGAAACTCCTCACAGTGCAAAACCTCTCCACACATCATAGTTCAGTTTCAGCAGGAATGAAGGGTTATCGCACTTTTTCGCCGGGGGCTTTTCGCCAGGGTCGGTTCAATTCTTGATTCGAGAAGAGCGGGCTGAGTTAGAGTCAGCCCGCGCCGCTCGGCGAGCATTCTTCATGCGGATCACCGTTCTGACACTCCTCCCGATCTCGGCGGCAATCTGCTCGTTTGTCATCCCGTCCATGTCGTCCAACACGCTCCAGTGGACAGTGGGTTGTCGAACCCGCGTGCGCCCTGAGCCTTCAAAGCCCAACTCGACCAACCTGCTGCGGATCGTGTCTGGATGAACCTTCGGGACCGGCCGCCCCGTCGGCGTGGTCCAAGCCCACGAGGCCATCTCGGCGGCGGCTTGCGCGAGCGTGAGATGTCTGACTTCGTCCAGGTGGACGGCGACCATCTCGACGGTGACGTCCGGCCGGCGAGCACCGTGCGCTCTGCCGCCTCGCACCGCGCGCTCATGCCGATGTCGCGCGATAACCGCCTCAGTGGGATCCCAGTGGTCGAGCGCGAAGGCGGCGGCGTTCTGGATGGCGCGGTCCATCTCGGCTCGGCAGAGAACAGTCGCGTCCCAGCGGCTGCTCGCCGCTTCCGGATCTAGGTGACGGCTAGCGAACTCCGTGGCGTACGCGCGAAGCGCCACAACCAGGTCGTCAAGGGACATGAGCCGCCAGAGCGGCCTCCACTCGACGCGGTGGGTCACTGGGTCGCGGCGCGGGGACTCGGGGACGGCGTGACGACTCAGGATGGCAAGAGCGGCGCTGCACAAGTGTTTGTAGAAGCGCGACCGCCACGAATCTTCTTTCCGAAGGACTCGTCCTGTCCCCTGTCGCAAGACGCCATCCGCGTCGAGTGCCGAGGTGCGCTGTCGCTTCTCCTTGACCGGTTCCCGTGGTGCCGGTGGCATGCTTCCCCAGGTGAAGTCGCTCGGCTCCTTAGCCTGGGAATGGCTATGCTTTTTTCCGGGTTGTCTGTCACCCATGAACCCCTCCCCGAGTCCCTGGTGGAAGTCTGCCGCATGTGCCACGTTCATGCTGGCGAGTTGACCCGCTTGACAGAATTACCCCGGCGACAAGCCTCAGGGGAGGAGGCATGTCGTCGGGGTAGCAGGAGCGAGTCCCGGGTCTCAGTTTAGTTTGCAAACAAGAATTGCGCTCGTCAAACAAGAATTTTGCCTGCTCGAATTCTTGTTCAACGCCTGGCGGAGTACTCGTCGGGCGCGAACACTCCTGGGCAGGAAAGCAACCGGTGGGCGTGTCCGCGCCCTCGAACCTGCGCCAACGGTTGTGATGTTCAGGGCTGACGTCCACCAGGTCGCAGGCAGAATTCTTGTTCGTGCCGGTGCCGTGCGTGGAGGGCTATCCCAGTGCTTCGGCGAGCACGACGTCTCGATCTCGGGTCGCGTGCTGGTACCTCAGCGATGCGGTAACTGATGCGTGACCGCCCCTGGCCATTACTTCGCGGGTGCTACCACCCTTCTGCGCCACCTTGGTGAGGCCAGTGTGACGAGCGTCGTGGGGGTGGAACTCGGGAAGCCCAGCGGCATCTCTCGCCTTGTTCCACTCGCGCCTGAAGGTCGCCAGGTTCAGACGTGGAGAGCGTGGTCCCCGGAAGAGGGGGGCACGTGGGAGTCCGGGGTGCTCCTTCACATGGGCGTTCAGGAGCGTCCGGGCGGTAGGTCCGAGCGTCACGGTCTTGACGTTCTCGGTTTTCGTCTTGCGGAGCGAGCGGCCTCCGGAGTCCGTGTACTGCTGCTCCACGGTCACCTGCCCGGTCATCGGGTTGTAGTGGCGGTAGTCCAGCCCACACGCTTCGCCGATGCGGAGGTGCGCCCCGTACATAACCCAGGCCACTACTTGGAGGTCGGCGGGCATCCGATCGACCACGGCGCGGAAGTTCTCCTCGGTGAACGCGGGACGGCGCTCCGCCACGTCCTTCCCGGCTGCGACAACCTGGCACGGGGATGCCTGGATGTACCCGTACCGGAGTGCGTACCGCATGAGCGACGAAAGGTAGAAGTAGGCGTTGCGCCGGTTGACCGCCCCCGTCGGCACGGTAGCCCACCACGTGTCGACGTCCCGGATCGTGATGTCTCGGAGCCGCTTGTTCTTGAAGTGGGGCAGCAGTTGATTACGCAGGTAGCCAGCGTTGTTCTTCTGGGTTCCGACACCCAGTTCGTTCTTCCGGAGTGCCGCGATAGCGTTGGCGTGCTCCTCCAAGGTGATGTCTCCCTTACGTTCGTCCACCCACTGTCGGCGGTTGAGATCGGTCTGGACAGCCGCCAACGCCATCCATGCTTCCTTCTCCGTGTTGTGAGTGCCTGTGGTCCGGTGCTTGCCGGATGGGTCCCGGAAGCGGCCCCGATACTTGCCTGACGGGAGTTGGTCTACGGAACCAAACGTTGAGCGCATGCGAGTCCTTGCCATACCTCGTGTACAGAGGAGCGCCCCGGAACCGGTCATCCTCGCGTCACGAAAGTGTCACGAAGCCGGGAGGCGACCTGGACTCTGACTGCTGAAACGACGAAACCCCCGGCATGACCGGGGGTTTCTATGGAGGGGATGACGGGAATCGAACCCGCGTGGCCAGTTTGGAAGACTGGGGCTCTACCATTGAGCTACATCCCCGCACCGCGATCCCAGATCGCAGCGCCACCATCGTAGCGGACGAACGACAACCGACATGCCACCTCTCGTCACGCTCCCGCCGAGCGACGCCGACGCCCGCCGGATCAAGCGGTCCCGGGCGCTGTCCTTCGTGTTCCTGCTGCTCGCCGCGGTCGTGTTCTCCCTGCGCCCCGAGGTCTTCGGCGACCCCCAGTCGCAGCCGGCCCACGCGCTCCTGCACGTCTGGCGGATCGTCCTCGGCATCGTGCTCGGGCTGGCCGCCCTGGGTGTGCAGGTCGTGGTCGGCGTCCGGTGGCGGGCGGGCCTGCGGCGGCGCGCGGACGACACCGCTGACGACGACGGCGAAGCTCCCGGGAACCGAGCACCCGGGGACCGCTAGACTCATCGGCGTCGCGTGCGCCCGTTCGGCGTGCGCGGACACCCTGGCCCAGTCAGACGGGGCGTAGCTCAGCTTGGTAGAGCGCCCGCTTTGGGAGCGGGAGGTCGCAGGTTCAAATCCTGTCGCCCCGACCAGGTCCTCGAGAATCACCGACCACACGAACGTCAACCAACAGGAGAACATCCCTTGGCCACCAGCACCGTCGACAAGGTGAGCGACACCCGCGTCAAGCTCACCGTGAACGTGACGCCGGACGATCTCAAGCCGAGCATCGACCACGCGTACAAGCACATCGCCGAGCAGATCAACATCCCCGGCTTCCGCAAGGGCAAGGTCCCGCCGGCGATCGTCGACCAGCGTGTCGGCCGTGGCGAGGTCCTGAACCACGCCGTCGGCGACGCGATCGACAACTTCTACCGCCAGGCGGTGGAGGAGCAGGAGCTGCGCATCCTCGGCCGTGCCGAGGCCGACGTCGCCGAGCTCCCGAACGTCAAGGACTTCACCGGCGACCTCGTCCTCACCTTCGAGGTGGACGTCCGTCCCGAGTTCGACCTGCCCGAGTACGACAAGTACGAGCTCACGGTCGACGCTGTCGAGGTCTCCGACGACGAGATCGAGGAGGAGCTGCAGAACCTGCGCACCCGCTTCGGCACGCTCGTGACCGTCGACCGCCCGGCCAAGACCGGCGACTTCGCGCAGATCGACCTCACCGCCACGATCGGTGACGACGAGGTCGACTCCGCCACCGGTGTCTCCTACGAGATCGGTTCGGGCGACCTGCTCGAGGGCATCGACGAGGCGCTCGAGTCCCTGACCGCCGGCGAGTCCACCACCTTCGAGTCGACGCTCGTGGGCGGCGACCGCGAGGGCGAGACCGCGCAGATCGCCGTGACCGTCACCGCCGTCAAGGAGCGCGAGCTCCCCGAGGCCGACGACGAGTTCGCCCAGATCGCGAGCCAGTTCGACACGATCGACGAGCTCAAGGCGGACCTCAAGGAGCAGATCGCGAAGTCGAAGACCTTCGGCCAGGGCGCCGCGGCCCGCGACAAGCTCGTCGAGAAGCTCATCGAGGACGTCAACATCCCGATCTCGGAGAAGCTCATCGAGGACGAGGTGCACCGTCACCTCGAGCAGGAGAACCGCCTCGAGGACGACGAGCACCGCAAGGAGGTCTCGGAGTCCAGCGAGAAGGCCTTCCGTTCGCAGATCCTCCTCGACTCGATCGCCGAGAAGGAAGAGATCCAGGTCTCGCAGGAAGAGCTCACCCAGTACCTCATCCAGGCTGCTGCGCAGTACGGCATGGAGCCGGGCGAGTTCATCAAGGTGATCGACCAGAACGGTCAGATCCCCGGCATGGTCGGCGAGGTCGCCCGCTCGAAGGCGGTCGCCACCGTCCTGTCGAAGGTGACCGTCAAGGACACCAACGGTGACGACGTCGACCTCTCCGCCTTCACGGCGGGTGTCGCGCAGTCCCCGGCGGAGGACGCCGAGTAGGCGTCCCCACACGACGCGACGGGAGGCGCGGTGCCAGCTGGCACCGCGCCTCCCGTCCGTTTCCGGGCCACCCGCATTGCCGACAGCGAACAGACGAGAACTGGTGCGTTGCACCCGATAAGTTCGACATCAAGCGACAACTGAACGGGAGCTTTTCCATGGCCGAAGCAACACTGAACCCCAGTGTTTTTGACCGCCTTCTGAGAGACCGGATCGTGTGGCTCGGCTCCGAGGTCCGCGACGACAACTCGAACGAGATCGCAGCCAAGCTGCTGATGCTCGCCGCCGAGGACCCTGAGAAGGACATCTACCTCTACATCAACTCGCCCGGTGGATCGATCACCGCCGGCATGGCGATCTACGACACGATGCAGTTCGTGCCGAACGACATCGTCACGGTGGGCATCGGCCTCGCCGCCTCGATGGGGCAGTTCCTGCTCTCGTCCGGCACGCCGGGCAAGCGCTACATCACCCCGAACGCGCGTGTGCTGCTGCACCAGCCGTCCGGTGGGTTCGGCGGCACCGCTGCCGACATCCAGACGCAGGCGAAGGTCATCCTCGACATGAAGCAGCGGATGGCCGAGCTCACGGCGGAGCAGACCGGCAAGTCGATCGAGCAGATCCTCAAGGACAACGACCGCGACAACTGGTTCACGGCGCAGGAAGCCCTCGAGTACGGCTTCGTCGACCACCTCCGTGCGTCCTCGACCGAGGTCATCGGCGGTGGTGGCACCGTCGCCGACGGCGAGACCCAGACCGATGCGGCCGAGCCCGACGCCCAGTCCTGACCCGACCACCGAAGAGAAGGAAACGAGAATGCACCTCCCCATGCTCGGTGGCGCGCAGAACGTCCCGGCCCCCACTGATCGGTACATCCTGCCGAGCTTCGAAGAGCGCACGGCCTACGGCTACAAGCGCCAGGACCCGTACGCGAAGCTGTTCGAGGACCGGATCATCTTCCTCGGTGTGCAGGTCGACGACGCGTCGGCCGACGACGTCATGGCCCAGCTGCTCGTGCTCGAGTCGCAGGACCCGGACCGCGACATCGTGATGTACATCAACTCGCCCGGTGGCTCGTTCACCGCGATGACGGCGATCTACGACACGATGCAGTACATCCGTCCGCAGATCCAGACGGTCTGCCTCGGCCAGGCCGCGTCGGCCGCGTCGGTGCTCCTGGCCGGCGGGACGCCGGGCAAGCGCCTCGCGCTGCCGAACGCCCGGGTGCTCATCCACCAGCCCGCCGTCCAGCAGGGTGGCGGTCAGGCGTCGGACATCGAGATCCAGGCGGCGGAGATCCTCCGCATGCGCACCTGGCTCGAGGAGACGCTGTCGAAGCACTCGAACCGCACGCCGGAGCAGGTCAACAACGACATCGAGCGCGACAAGATCATGTCCGCTGCCGAGGCGCTGGAGTACGGCCTGATCGACCAGGTCCTCACCAGCCGCAAGAACCTGCCGGCACTCGTCAAGTAACACCGACGACCCGCACGACGAAGGCCCCGCACCGATCGGTGCGGGGCCTTCGTCGTCGTCCACTGCGGGGAACGCCGTCGCCGTGCGGAACCTGGTTCCGGACACGGCACCGTGGTTCTCCGCGGTGCTGTGTCCGGAACCAGGTTCCGGCGGACGGCCTGGAGGCGCGGCGCGGGCCCGCCCCGCCGCCTCAGTCCTCGTCGGTGTCGGCGTCCTCCGCCGCGGGCGCGGGGCGCTTGCGGAGCAGGAGGAGGACGGCCACGACCAGGCCGACGAGGACGATCCCGCCGGCGCCGATGAAGAGCGCGTCGGACGCCGTGGAGTCGCCTCCGCCGGCGGCGCTGCCCGTGGTGCCGTCGTCCGTCGCCTTCGCCCCGTCGTCCTGGCTCGTGGCGCAGACCGGAGGCTTCGCACTGCCCGTCGCCGGCTCGAACCCGGCGGGCGCGTCCCACGTGAACGTGTACTGGTCGGAGACGGTGTGGCCGTCGGCGGAGATGATCTGCCACTCGACGGTGTACTCGCCGGAGTCGCCGAGCGCCGCCTTCGTGGTCATCGACGGACCGTCGACGGAGAGGCAGCCGTCCTCGTAGTACTTCCCGTCCGGGCCGACGATCCGGTAGGCGAACCCGGAGTCGCTGCCGCCGATGTCGAGCAGCTTGTCGTTCGTCGTGATCTCGAACGCGTCCGGCAGTGCGGTCAGGGTGCCGTCGATCTTCGGGGTCGACGCGACCAGGTAGTTGTGCGCACTGGCCGGACCGGCGACGCCGAGGACCGCGCCGCCGACCACGGCGAGGGCCGCGGCGGACCCGGCCACGAGCCTCCAGGCCCGCGACCGGACGCCCGCGCGGCGTTCGACGCCCGTGGTCACTTGCCGGTGCTCCGACGACGCGTGCCCGCGACGGCCACGACCAGGGCGACGGCGCCGAGCACCAGGCCGCCGAGGCCGAGGAACCGACCGACGAGGTCGGGGTCGGTCGACGTCGTGGTGTCCGAGCCGGCGGTCTCGGCCGTCGGGGTGGCGGCGATCGGGTCGCCGTCGTCGTCCGTCGCCTCGGCGGCGGTCAGGGTGACCGAGGGGGCCGGGTGCTCCGGCTCGGCCTCGCCTGCCTTCTGCTCCTGGTTCCACTCGACGCTGCCACGCTCGCACGTCTGCAGGACCGGGAACTCGACGAGGTCGCCGGGCTTGCCGTCCGGCAGCGAGAACGACAGCTGGAACGTGTCGCGCTCGTCGGCGGGGAGCGGGGTCTTCGCGGTGTAGGTGACGCTCGTCACCCGCTCGCCGGCGTCCTCGGAGGACTCGTCGTCGGCGCTGGCGGACGGGCTGGTGTACTTCGCCGTCGTCTTCGCGATGGTCCAGTTCGGGTTCACGGTGGGGGTGACCTCGATGACCGACTCCGGCACCTGGAACCGGAGCTTCGTCGTCGGGGAGCCGTCGCAGCCGTGCGGGACCGAGAACGTCGCCGTCGTGTAGGAGTCGGCGGCGGTCGACGTCGCGGTGGCCGAGACGTGCGCGCTGGCCGTCGCGGCGGTCCCGAGGACGATGGCAGCGGTGACGCCGAGGGTCGCGGTGCCGACGACGGCGAGGCGCTTGGACATGGGGTTCCTTCCGGAGCGGGGAGGCGGTCGAGTTTCTACAAGTTGTAGAGGAGCCGAGGACACGGTAGCAGCATCGAACGCCGTCGGCGAACGCGCTGGCCGAAAGCGGCTCGGCGTCGCAGCCGGTGTCGCCGGTTGCGATTAGGCTCGTCCACAGTCGGGCAGGTCATCGGCCTGCCGCGGTCAACCAGGGAGGGCACCGACATGGCACGCATCGGAGAGAGCGCTGACCTGCTCAAGTGCTCCTTCTGCGGCAAGAGCCAGAAGCAGGTCCAGCAGCTCATCGCCGGACCCGGGGTGTACATCTGCGACGAGTGCGTCGAGCTGTGCAACGAGATCATCGAGGAACGGCTGGCCGAAGCCGGCGAGGACACCGCCAGCGGTGACTTCGAGCTGCCCAAGCCGCGCGAGATCTTCGACTTCCTGCAGGAGTACGTCATCGGGCAGGACCCGGCGAAGCGCTCCCTGGCCGTGGCCGTCTACAACCACTACAAGCGCATCCGCGCGCAGGGGCAGATCACCGCGGCGGAAGACCGCGACGACGTCGAGATCGCGAAGTCGAACATCCTGCTCATCGGCCCGACCGGCTGTGGCAAGACCTACCTCGCGCAGACCCTGGCGAAGCGCCTGAACGTCCCGTTCGCGGTCGCCGACGCCACGGCCCTGACCGAGGCCGGCTACGTCGGCGAGGACGTCGAGAACATCCTCCTCAAGCTCATCCAGGCCGCCGACTACGACGTGAAGCGTGCCGAGACCGGCATCATCTACATCGACGAGGTCGACAAGATCGCGCGCAAGGCGGAGAACCCGTCGATCACGCGTGACGTCTCCGGTGAGGGCGTGCAGCAGGCGCTGCTCAAGATCCTCGAGGGCACGGTGGCCTCGGTGCCGCCGCAGGGCGGTCGGAAGCACCCGCACCAGGAGTTCATCCAGATCGACACGACGAACGTGCTGTTCATCGTGGCCGGGGCGTTCGCCGGGCTCGAGGACATCGTGTCCTCCCGCGTCGGCAAGCGCGGGATCGGCTTCGGCGCCCCGCTGCACAGCCCGCTCGACCAGCAGGACCTGTACGCCGACGTCCTGCCGGAGGACCTCCACAAGTTCGGGCTCATCCCGGAGTTCATCGGTCGTCTCCCCGTCGTGACCACGGTGTCGCAGCTCGACCAGGAAGCCCTCATGCGGATCCTGACCGAGCCGAAGAACGCCCTGGTGAAGCAGTACCAGCGGATGTTCCAGATCGACGGCGTCGAGCTCGAGTTCGACCAGGGCGCGCTCGAGGCGATCGCCGACCTCGCCGTCCTGCGGCAGACCGGTGCGCGCGGTCTCCGCGCCATCCTCGAAGAAGTGCTCGGTCCGGTGATGTTCGACGTCCCCTCCGAGGACGACGTCGCCCGGGTCGTGATCACCCGCGAGTCCGTGCTCGAGAACGCCGCGCCGACGATCGTGCCGCGTCCGCGGGCGAAGCGCGTGGAGAAGTCGGCGTAGGTCGGAGTCATCGAAGGGCCCGCGCCGTGTCCGGCGCGGGCCCTTCGTCGTCGGGCGGCGCGAGCGTTACTCGAGTCCGCGGCGGCGCAGCAGCGGCCCGACCTCGGCGTCCCGCCCGCGGAAGTCGCGGTAGGCCTCGAGCGGGTCCTTCGATCCGCCGACCCCGAGCAGTCGCTCCGCGAAGCGCGCCCCGGCCGCGCGGGACAGCCCGCCGTTGTCGCGGAACCACTCCACGGTGTCCGCGTCGAGCACCTCGGACCAGATGTACCCGTAGTACCCGGCGTCGTACCCGCCCGAGAACGTGTGCGCGAAGTAGGTCGACGAGTAGCGGGGCGGAACCGCCTCGACGGCGATCCCGGCGGATTCCAGCGCGGCACGCTCGAACGCCTCGACGTCGGTCACCGCGGCGGCGTCGGCGGCCGACAGCCGGTGCCACGCCTGGTCGAGCAGCGCCGCCGCGAGGTACTCGGTCGTGCCGAAGCCCTCGTTGAACCCGGCGGAGTCGCTCAGGCCGAGGACGAGCTCCGGCGGCAGCGGTTCACCGGTCTCGTGGTGCTTGGCGTAGTTCGCCAGGACCGACGGCCACGACACCCACATCTCGTTGACCTGCGACGGGAACTCCACGAAGTCGCGCTCGACGTTCGTGCCGGAGAACCGCGGGTAGGTCGTCCGGGCGATGAGGCCGTGCAGCGCGTGCCCGAACTCGTGGAACAGCGTCTCGACCTCGTCCTGGATGAGGAGCGTCGGCGACCCTTCGGCGGGCTTGGCGACGTTGAGGTTGTTGACGACGACGGGCAGCGTGCCGAGCAGGTGCGACTGCTCCACGACGGGGTGCATCCAGGCACCGCCGCGCTTGCCGTCGCGTGTGTAGAGGTCGAGGAGGTACAGGCCCACCTGTTCCCCGCCCTCGCCGGTGACCTCGAAGACCCGGACCTCGTCGTTGTAGCCGTGGAGGTCGGGACGTTCGGTGAACGTCAGGCCGTAGAGCGCACCGGCGGCGTGGAAGACACCGTCGTGCAGGACCCGGTCCGCCTCGAAGTACGGGCGCAGCGCGGAGCTGTCCGCGGCGAACTGCTCACCGCGCAGGAGCTCGGTGGCGTACGCCCAGTCCCACGCCTCGACGTCGAACCCGACGACGCGGGAGCGCACCGCCCGCTCGTCGTCCGCGTTCGCGGCGGCGGCCGGGACGAGCGACGACAGCAGGCCGTCGACGGCCTCGGGCGTGCCGGCGGTCTCGTCGGCGGTGACGACGGCGGCGTGGTTCGGGAACCCGAGGAGCTCGGCACGTTCCGCCCGCAGTCGGACGATGCGCAGCAGTACGTCGCGGTTGTCGTGCTCGTTGCCCCGACGACCGCGGGACAGGGAGGCGCGCATGATCCGCTCCCGCAGGCTCCGGTCGGCCAGGGACGCGAGCCACGGGTGTCCGGTGTAGAGCGGCAACGTGATGAGCCAGCCGTCGAGCCCGCGGTCGCTCGCAGCGCCGGCGGCGGCGGACTTCGCACCGTCGTCGAGGCCGTCCAGCTCGGCCTCGTCGGTGACGTGGACGGCGAGGTCGTTGGTGTCCTCGAGCAGGTTCCGCTCGAAGGTCGTCGTGAGCGTCGACAGCTCCTGGTTGATCGCGGTGAGGCGTTCCTTGCCGGCGTCGTCGAGCCCGGCACCCGCCAAGGTCATCTCGGTGTACGTGCGCTCGACCAGACGGCGGTCCTCGTCGGTGAGGTCGGTGCGGTCGCCGAGTCCGTCGCGGACCGCGCGGACCCGTGCGTACAACCGGCTGTCGAGGGTGATCGCGTCACGGTGTGCGGCGAGGAGCGGGGAGACCTCGGCCTCGAGGTCGTGCAGCTCCGGCGTCGAGTCCGCCGACGACAGGGTGGAGAAGACGTGGCTGACGCGGGCGAGTCGCTGCCCGGTGCGCTCGAGCGCGACGAGCGTGTTCTCGAACGTCGGGGCGTCGGTGGAGGCGGCGATCGCCTCGACATCGGCACGCTGTTCGGCCATGCCCGCTTCGAAGGCGGGTCGGTGGTGCTCGAGCCGCACGTCGCGGAACGGCGGGAGGGCGTAGGGGAGGGTGCTCGGTTCGTCGAACGGGGTTGCCATCCCACCACCCTACGGACGCCGGGCGCGGTGCGGGCGTGCACCGCGCCTCCCGTCCGCCGCCGGGTCGCGACTCAGACGCGCGTCGCGGCGTCGATCAGGGTCTCGGCTGCGCGACGCGCGTGCACGGCGGGAGCCGTGCTGCCGGCGATCGCCGCCGTGGTCTGTGCACCTTCGGCCAGGAGGGCGAGCTGGGCAGCGAGTTCCTCGGCCAGGGCGGTGTCGTCGACCGCGTCGGCCGTGAGGCCCTGCACGAAGCGCTGGAAGGAGTCCTTGTGCTCCCGTGCGATCTCGGCGATCACGGGGGAGGTGGCGCCGAGCTCGCCGAAGGCGTTGATGAAGCCACAGCCGCGGAAGGTCTCGTCGCCGAACCACGACTCGAGGAAGTCGTACATCGCGAGGAGCTTGTCCCGTGGCGTCGTCGCGGCGTCGACGGCGCCGTGCACACCCTGCTCCCAGTAGTCGTGGCGTCCGTCGAGCACGGCGGCGATGAGTTGTTCCTTGCCCGCGAACGCCGCGTAGAGCTTCTTCAGCGAGACGCCGGCACCGGTACGGATCTCGTCCATGCCGACGGACTGGATGCCGCGTGCGTAGAACAGCCGGTCGGCGACGTCGACGATGCGCGCGCGCACGTCGGGCTCGACCGTGCCGCTCGGAAGCGTGCTGCTCGCCATGACGTTCCCCGTTCCCTGTTCGCCGTCCACCGCGGGTCCACGATCCGGACTTGCGCTGGGAACGGCCGTTCTCTAGTGTAGGCCACATCGACGGAGAACGACCGTTCTCCGCGAGGTTCAGGGAAGGAACGACCATGGGTGCCATCACCGTCGGGACCGAGAACAGCGTCGACATCGAACTGCACTACGAGGACAAGGGGACCGGTCAGCCGATCGTGCTGATCCACGGCTTCCCGCTCGATGGGAACTCGTGGGAGGGGCAGGTCCCGCCGCTCCTCGACGCCGGCTACCGCGTGATCACCTACGACCGTCGTGGCTTCGGGCAGTCGTCGCAGCCGTCCACCGGGTACGACTACGACACCTTCGCGGACGACCTCCACACCGTGCTCGAGACCCTCGACCTCCACGACGTGATCCTCGTCGGCTTCTCGATGGGGACCGGCGAGATCGCCCGGTACATCGGCCGCCACGGCGAGGACCGCATCGCCCGGGTCGCGTTCCTGGCCTCGCTCGAGCCGTTCCTCGCGATCACCGACGACAACCCCGACGGCGCCGGCCCGATGTCGTTCTTCGAGGGCATCGCCGCCGACGTCGAGAAGGACCGGTACGCGTACTTCACGAACTTCTACCAGGACTTCTTCAACCTGTCGGAGAACCTGGGCGCCCGGATCTCCGAGGAGCAGGTCCGGAACGCCTGGAACGTCGCCGCCGGCTCGGGCGCGATCGCCTCGGCCGCCGCCCCGCTGACCTGGCCGACCGACTTCCGTCAGGACATCCCGAAGGTCACCGTCCCGGCGCTGATCGTGCACGGCACCGCGGACAACATCCTGCCGATCGACGCCACCGGCCGCCGCTTCACGAAGGCCCTGCCGCACGCTGCGTACGTCGAGATCGAGGGGGCGCCGCACGGCCTGCTCACGACGCACACCGCCGAGGTGAACGAGGTCCTGCTCGGCTGGCTCGCCCGGTCCTGATCCCCGGACGACGCCGAACGACGGTCACCCCGAACCGCGAGATCCCGCGGTCCGGGGTGACCGTCGTCGTGCGCTCAGTCCTCTTCGGCGGCGTCGTCCGGGTTCGTCACCTGGGCGTGGCCCGCGTCGTCGAGGTGGATCGAGGTGCCGTCGTCGAGCGCGACCATCGGCTTGCCCTCGAGGAAGGTCAGGGTCCAGCCCCACCCGGTCGTGTCGACGGACTCGGACACGAGCTCGTCCTCGACCTCGCGCACGGCGACGACCATCGCCTCGGGGAGTTGCCCGGGCGCGTCCGTGCCCACGTTCCAGCGTCTGCCCAACTGCATCCGTGCCTCCTGTCCGGTGGTGACAGCCCGGGTCCCGCGACCCGGCCCGACGGCCGACCCTACGCCTGCTGTTCCGCCAGTTCGATCTCGGTCACCGCGAGCTCCGCGCCGTCCGCGAACGACAAGTTCTCGATGCGGCCGACCGCCGCCAGGTCGACCGCGGCGCGCTCGATGAGCGTGCGCGTCTCGGCCGGGGCGGCGACGACGGCACGCGTCACCGGTGTCTTCTGGGACGCCTTCGCGGCGGTCTTCGCGCCGCGGATCCCGATGAGCGCCTGCCCCACGGCGCCGAGCAGCCCCGTCGGCTCGGCCTGGGTGGGCAGCTCGGCGACGGTCGGCCAGGAGGCGCGGTGCACGCTGGTCTCGTGGGTCCAGGCCCACACTTCCTCGGTCGCGAACGGCAGGAACGGCGCGAGGAGGCGCAGGAGCGCGTCGATCGCGGCGCGGAGCGCGAGGACCGCGCTCGCCTGGGTCTCGTGCGTCGACTCGGTCGCGGTGCCGTAGGCACGCTCCTTGACGAGCTCGAGGTAGTCGTCGCAGAACGTCCAGAAGAAGCGCTCCGTGACCTCGAGGGCACGCGCGTGGTCGAACCCGTCGAACGCCGTCGTGGCCTGCTCGATGACCGAGCCGAGCTCCGCCAGCATGTCGACGTCCAGGGGTTCCGTGACGCTGGTCGCGCCCTCGGGCAGCGGGAAGCCGTACACGAACTTCGCCGCGTTGAGGACCTTGATCGCCAGACGACGGCCGACCTTGATCTGCTTCGGGTTCTGCGGGTCGAAGGCCGCGTCCGTGCCGAGCTTCGACGAGGCCGCCCAGTAGCGGACCGCGTCGGCGCCGTGCTGCTCGAGGATCGACAGCGGCGTGACGACGTTGCCCTTCGACTTCGACATCTTCTTGCGGTCCGGGTCCACGATGAAGCCGGAGATGCTCGCGTGCTTCCACGGCACGGTGTCGGCCTCGAGCTGGCTGCGGAGCACCGTCGTGAAGAGCCACGTGCGGATGATGTCCTGCGCCTGCGGGCGGACGTCGTACGGGTAGACGAGGTCGTAGAGGGCCGGGTCGGTCTCCCACTTGCCCGCGAGCTGCGGGGTGAGGGACGAGGTCGCCCAGGTGTCCATCACGTCGAGCTCACCCTGGAAGCCGCCGGGGACGCCGCGCTGGGCCTCGTCGTAGCCGGGGGCCGCCTCGGACGCCGGGTCGACGGGCAGCTGCGCCTCGGTCGGGACGATCGGCTGGTCGAACACCGGGTTGCCGTCGCCGTCGAGCGGGTACCAGACCGGCAGGGGCACGCCGAAGAAGCGCTGGCGCGAGATGAGCCAGTCGCCGGAGAGGCCGCCGACCCAGTTGTCGTAGCGCACGCGCATGAAGTCCGGGTGGAACGCGATCTCGTCGCCGCGCTGCCTGAGCGTCGCCTTGAGCTGCTCGTCGCGCGCGCCGTTCACGATGTACCACTGGCGGGTGGAGACGATCTCGAGCGGCTTGTCGCCCTTCTCGAAGAACTTCACCGGGTGGTTGATCGTCTTCACGTCGCCGACCAGGTCACCCGACTCGGTGAGGGCGTCGACGACGACCTTCTTCGCCGAGAACACGGTCTTGCCCGCCATCTCTGCGTAGAGGGCCCTGCCGCCCTCGGACTCGATCCAGGCGGGCTCGTCGGAGCGGACCCGGCCGTCGAAGCCGATGATCGCGCGGTTCGGCAGCTGCAGCTCGCGCCACCACACGACGTCGGTGGTGTCACCGAACGTGCAGACCATCGCGATGCCGGCGCCCTTGTCCTGCTGGGCGAGGTGGTGGGCGAGCACCGGGACCTCGACGTCGAAGAGGGGGGAGCGGACGGACGTGCCGAAGAGGTCCTGGAAGCGCTCGTCGTCGGGGTGCGCGACGAGGGCGACGCACGCCGGGAGCAGTTCGGGGCGGGTGGTCTGGATGACGACGTCACCCGTGCCGTCGGTCTTGTGGAAGGCGATGCCGTGGTACGCGCCGGGCATCTCCTTGTCCTCGAGCTCGGCCTGGGCGACCGCCGTGCGGAACGTGACGTCCCACAGCGTCGGGGCGTCGGCCTGGTACGCCTCGCCGCGCTCGAGGTTCCGGAGGAAGGCGCGCTGGGCGCTGGCGCGGGAGGTGTCGTCGATGGTCCGGTACGACTGCGTCCAGTCCACCGAGAGGCCCAGCGTGCGGAAGAGGTGCTCGAACTGCTGCTCGTCCTGCACGGTCAGGCGCTCGCACAGTTCGATGAAGTTGCGGCGCGACACCGGGATCTGGTCGGCGGCCTTGCTCGACTTGCCGTCGCCGCCCTCGAACGGCGGCACGAAGGTCGCGTCGTAGGGGAGCTGCGGGTCGCAGCGGACGCCGTAGTAGTTCTGCACGCGACGCTCGGTCGGCAGGCCGTTGTCGTCCCAGCCCATCGGGTAGAAGACGTGCTTGCCGCGCATGCGCTCGTAGCGGGCCTTGAGGTCGGTGTGCGTGTACGAGAACACGTGGCCGATGTGCAGCGACCCGGACGCGGTGGGCGGCGGGGTGTCGATCGAGTACACGTTGCTGCGCTCGCCGGCGGCGGAGCGGTCGAAGCGGTAGGTGCCGTCCTGCTCCCACACGGGCCCCCAGACGTCTTCGAGACCGTCCACGGTGGGCTTCTCGGGCATGGGCTTCGTCATGGCGGGGCCTTTCGATCGCTGTGTGCGGCACCGAGTCCGTGATGAGGTGCCTGAGTGTGCGCGCGTGCTGCGCGGTTCCACCCACGCGTGCTGCGCGGGTTGTCCCAGGGTACCGGTTCCGGGGCGACAGGCGGCGGCGGTGGAAGGCGTCCGCAACCGGTTGCGTCGCATCTGGTATTCCGAGGGAGCGCTCCACCTGCTAGGCTGTCGGAGTTTGTTCGGCGGGCGGTCCCTGCGCTCGCGTACTGCAGCGTCGCCGTCCGTCGGATGCCCGAAGGAAAGACTCAGCACTACCGGAGGACGATTTGCCCACGAACAACCCGACGGAGTCCCACGGGGGACATCCCGTCAAGCCCGTGCGGAGCAAGGCCCAGGCCAAGCGCGCTCGCCGCAAGCTCACCGAGGACGACGTCACCGTCGTCGAGGAGTCGCTGCTCAAGCGTGCCGTCGCCGCCGCCGCGCTCGGCAACGCGATGGAGTGGTTCGACTTCGGCATCTTCGCCTACCTCACCGTGACGATCTCGCAGGTGTTCCTGCCGCAGGGCGACCCCGCGGCGAACATCGTCGCGACGTTCGGCTTCTTCGCGGCCGCGTTCATCGTGCGCCCGATCGGCGGTGCGGTCTTCGGCCCGATCGGCGACAAGATCGGTCGGCAGAAGGTCCTCGCGCTGACGATGATCCTGATGGCGGCCGGCACGCTGATGATCGGCCTGATCCCGTCGTACGACTCCATCGGCTTCTGGGCGCCGGTCCTGCTCCTCGTGGCCCGCTTCGTGCAGGGCTTCTCGACCGGTGGTGAGTACGGCGGCGCTGCCACCTTCATCGCCGAGTACTCGCCGGACAAGCGTCGCGGGTTCATGGGGTCGTGGCTCGAGTTCGGCACCCTCGCCGGCTACGTGCTCGGCGCCTCGATCGTCACCGGCCTGCAGTTCGGCCTCTCCGAGGACGCCCTCCTCAGCTGGGGCTGGCGCATCCCGTTCATCATCGCGGGCCCGCTCGGCCTCATCGGCCTGTACCTGCGGCTGAAGCTCGAGGAGACCCCGGCCTTCCAGAAGCAGCAGGAGCAGGCCGCCGAGCGCGAGTCGCAGAAGACGCCGTTCCTCAAGCTCTTCGCCGAGAACTGGCGCTCGCTCATCATCTGCATCGGTCTGGTCCTCGTGTTCAACGTGACCGACTACATGCTCCTGTCGTACATGCCGACCTACCTCGAGCAGAACCTCGGCCAGAACGCCACGTTCGGCCTGATCCTGATCGTCGTCGTGATGCTCCTCATGATGGTCGTCATCACCTTCGGTGGCCGCCTGTCCGACCGCTTCGGCCGGCGCCCCGTGCTCGCCGCGGGCTGCATCGGGTTCATCCTGCTGTCGTGGCCGGCGCTCAAGCTCGTCCAGTCGGGGACCGGTGTCGGCGTCTTCGCCGGTCTGCTCATCCTCGGCGTGGTCCTCGTGACCTTCACCTCGACGATGCCCTCGACGCTCCCGGCACTCTTCCCGACGATCATCCGGTACGGCGCCCTCGCGATCGCGTTCAACGTGTCGGTGTCGCTCTTCGGCGGGACCACGCCGCTCGCCACCTCCGCGCTCATCAACGCCGCGAAGGACGCCGGGCTCGGCTGGGCCGAGGACATCCCGGCGTTCTACCTCATGCTGGCCGCCGTGATCGGCCTCGTCGCCGTGTACTTCACGAAGGAGACGGCGTCCACGCCGCTCATGGGTTCCGGCCCGACGGTCGGCTCCGAGGACGAGGTCGCCGGCGTCATCGAGGACTACAACGACCCCACGTCGGACCTCGCGCAGTCTGACTGGGCGAAGGAGTTCTCGACGAGCGAGATCCCGATCATCTCGGGGGACACCCCGGCTGACGGGCAGAAGGAGCCCGCGGGCTCGTAGCGCGTCGCGCCTGCTCGCGCGGAGCGAGTGCAACGGGTGTGCCCGGTCGTCGTCGACGACCGGGCACACCCGTTCGCGCTCCCGGACGCGGCGACGGCTCGCGGCCGGCGCGGTCGGCACGGTCGCCGCCCGGCCCGAGTCTCGGCTCCGCGGACACTTCGCGGGTCCCAACGTCGCGAAAGAGTCCGCGGACGCGAGACTCGGCCAGCGGCCAGCGGCCAGCGGCCAGCGGCCAGCGGCCAGCGGCCAGCGGGCCGCAGCCTGTGGCCCGACCGCCGGCCTGCGGCCCGCAGCCCGCGGCCTGTGGCCCGACCGCCGGCCTGCGGCCCGCCCCGGCCCGGCCCGCCTGGCCAGCCGGCCGCTACGCGGCCCCGGCCTCGTCGCTCGGCCCCGCGGCCAGCCGCTCGGCCGCGCGCAGCAACCGCCCGGTGACGGCGTGCTCCGGTCGGCCGAACACCCGGGCGGCCGGTCCCTGTTCCACGACGCGGCCCTCGTGCACGACGAGCACGTCGTCGGCCATCCGTCGCACGGCCCGGAGGTCGTGGGACACGAAGACCATCGCCACCCCGGTCTCGTCCCGCAGGCGTTCGAGCAGGGTCAGGACGGCGTCCTGCACGGTGGCGTCGAGCGCCGTGACGGGTTCGTCGAGCACGATCACCTCGGGCGAGGTCGCCAGTGCACGCGCGATGGCCAGCCGCTGCTGCTGCCCACCGGACAGCGTGCGGGGGGAGCGGCGTCGGAGCTCCGGGTCGAGCCCGACCTGCCGGAGGGCGGCGTCGACCCGCTCGCCGAGTGCTCCGGCGGCCGTCCGCGCCGTCCCTCCGGAGGATGCGTCCGCGAGCACGCGCTCGACGTTCCAGCGCTCGTCGAACGTCGCGCCGGGGTCCTGCACGACCGCTGAGACCCGGTGCCGTCGCGCCCGGCGGTTGCGTTCGGGGAGCGGTGCCCACGGCTGGCCGTCGAGCTCGACGGTCCCCGTGTCCGGGGTCTCGAGGCCGAGGAGCATCCGGGCGATGGTGGTCTTGCCGGAGCCGGACGCCCCGATCACGCCGAGCACCCGGCCGCGTCCGATCCCGAAGGACACGTCCGCCACCGCGGGTACGCCGTCGAAGGCGCGCGTGAGTCCCGAGGCGGCGATGACCGCGGCGGCACCGGTGTCGAGCGGACGCGTGTCACGTGCCCCGCCGTCCACACCAGCCGCGCTCGGACCGGCACCCGGTGCCCCAGCCGCGCTCGGACCGGCACCCGGCGCCGCATCAGCGCCCGAGCCCCCGCGCCCCGCCCCCGCCGCCCGCACCAGCGCGCGCGTCGCCTCGTGTCGGGGCGCCGCGAAGACGGCCGCCACCGGTCCTTCCTCGACCACACGTCCCGCGTCCACGACCACGACGCGGTCCGCCCACCCCGCGACGAGCCCGAGGTCGTGCGTGATCACGAGCAGCCCGGCCCCGCGGGCCTGTGCGGCGCGGAGCTGTTCCATCACGGTGACGGCGACCCCGGCGTCGAGTGCCGTCGTCGGTTCGTCCGCGACGACGAGCTCCGGGGACGCGACGGTCGCCGCGGCGATGAGGGCCCGCTGCCGCATGCCGCCCGACAGTGTGCCCGCGAGTCGTCCGTCCGTGGCGAGCGCCGGGTCCAACCCGACGCCCGCGAGCGCGGCGCGGACGGCGTCGATCCGGGCGGCGGCGCTGAGGTCCGTGTGGAGCCGCAGGGCGTCGGCGACCTCGCGTCCGACCGGACGCAGCGGGTCGAGTGCGCCGAGCGCCTCCTGTCCGACGTAGCCGACCCGGGCCCCGCGGACGCGACGCCACCGACGGTCGGAGAATGCGCGCACGTCGAGTCCGGCGACGGAGAGCCGGTCGACCCGGACCGAGGACCCCGGCGCCGACAGGCCGAGTGCGGCACGGGCGGTGACGGTCTTGCCCGAGCCGGACGCACCGACGAGGGCGACGCACTCGCCGGGTGCCACCCGGAGGGAGACGTCCTGGACGACGGGTGTCCCGCCGATCGCGACGGTCAGGCCCCGGACGTCGAGGGCGGGCACCGCGGGGTCCCGGGGTGTGGTGGGCTGCCCAGCCCGGTCGGTCGTGCCGGTCACCGGAGGGCTCCGGTCCGTCGGAGTGCGCGGCCGAGCACGGTCACGGCGGTCGCGAGCACGACGATCGCGAGGCCCGGGAAGGTGCTCATCCACGGTGCGGTCTGCAGGTAGGTGCGTCCGTCGGCGAGCATCGCGCCCCACTCCGGAGCGGGCGGCGGGGTGCCGACGCCGAGGTAGCTCAGCGCGGAGGCCCACACGATCGCCTGTCCGACGCCGAGGGTCGCGACGGCGACGACGGGCCACAGCGCGGCTGGCAGCACGTGCCGGACGACGACGGTGACGGGGGACCGGCCCATCACGACGGCGGTCTCGACCACCTGCGACGTCCGGGCGCTGCGGACGAGCCCGCGGACGATGCGGGCGTACCCCGGCGCGGTGGCGAACCCGACCGCGAGGGTCGCCGGCACGGGCCCGGGCCCGGTGACCGCGATGACCACGAGGGCGACGAGGAGCAGCGGGAGCGCGAACGCGACCTCCGTGACCCGCCCGACGACCGCGTCGACGACCCGGCCGCCCAGCCCTGCGAGGACGCCGAGCACCACGCCGGTGCCGCCGCCGACGAGCGTCGCGACGACCCCGACGACCAGCGACGCCCTGGTGCCCGCCACCACCCGGGCGAGGACGTCACGGCCGGACTCGTCGGTGCCGAACGGGCTCGCCCACGACGGCGCCTGCAGTGCCCGCGCGGGGTGCACGGCGAGTGGGTCCCCACCGCCGAGGAGCGCCGGCCACACCGCCGCGACCACGGCGACCGCCACCACGACGGCCGCGACCGTCCCGGCGGGCCCGAGCGTCCCCCCACGGAACCGCTCGGACCGTCCGGGACGGTCGTGCTGTGCGCCGGCCTGGAGGCTCGGCTCGGCGATGCCGCTCACCGTGCGTCTGCCCCGGACCGGGTCGTGCGCGGGGCGCCCCGCCGGGTGCGGACGGCGCGCCGGGTCGCGGCGGTCCGCGGGTCCACCGCGCGCTCGACGAGGTCGGCGACCGCGAGCACGACGACGTAGGCCGCCGCGGACACCAGGGCGATGCCCGCGACGAGGGGCATGTCCCGCTGGGTCACCGCGGTCACGAGCGCGCGTCCGATGCCCGGCAGCGCGAAGACGGACTCGACGACGACGGCTCCGGACACGAGCGAGCCGAACGCCCACGCGGACAGGGCGATCCCGGGCAGCGCGGCGTGCCGGAGGAGGTGGCGTCCGAACAGTCCGGCGCGGGTCTCGCCCCGGCTGCGGGCGGCGAGTGCGAACGCCGAGCGCTGGGCGTCGACGACGCCGTCGCGGACCGTCTCGGCGAGGTACCCGGCCACGGGGACGGCGACCGTCAGCACCGGCAGGACCCAGCCGCGCGCCGTGCCGTCGCTCACTGCGGGCACCCACCCGAGCGCGCTCGCGAACACCACGATGAGGACACTGCCGAGCCAGAAGTGCGGCGTGACGCTGGCGGTCACCGAGATCGCTCCGGTGAGCGCCGCGGCGACCCGTCCGCGCTGCGTCGACCACCACGCGGCGACGACGGCCAGCACCCAGGCGACGACGAGCCCGAGGACGGCGAGCGTCAGCGTGACCGGGAGCTGCTGCCCCAGGAGGGTCGCCACCGGCGTGCGGAAGGCGTAGGAGTCACCGAGCTGGCCGGTGGCCAGGCGGCCGACGAACACCGCGTACTGCACCAGCACCGGACGGTCGAGACCGTACTCGTGGCGGACCTGCGCGACCGCCTCGGCGGACGCCTGCGAGCCGGGACCACCGAGGATCGCCAGTGCGGGGTCACCCGGGATGAGCCGGATCGCGACGAACACGATCGTCGCGACGGCCCACAGCACGCCGAGGCCGCCGAGCGCACGCCGGATCGCCCAGCGTGACCAGCGCCCTGCAGCCGACCCGCCGGCGGCCCGGAGGCGGTCCGCCGGGGGCGGGCCGGGCCTCCTGTCCGTCACCGCGTCGGCGGTCGATCCGTCGGCCACCGGGTCAGCGGTCGATCCAGGCCGCGCCGAACCACGGCGTCGAGACCGCGGTGGTCTGCACGCCGTGCACGGACGACCGGATCAGGAAGTGGTTCTGCTGGTCGTACAGGGGGAGCACCGTGCCGCTCGCCAGGATGATCTGCTGCGCCTGGTCGTAGAGCCGTCCGCGTTCCGACGTGTCCGCGGTCCGCGCCGCCTGCTGGAGCAGTCGGTCGAGCTGCGGGTCGTCGAGCTGCGCGAGGTTCGCGAAGTACCCGGACGGTGCCGGCGTGATGCTGGCGCTGTCGTAGAGGATGCGGAGGACGTCGGCGCCGACCTTCGTGTACGGGGCGCTCACGACGTCGTACTGGTTCGCGGCCAGCGCGGCGTACCAGCTGGACAGGTCGAGCTCCTCGAGCACGACCTTGAAGCCGACGGCCTTCTCGGACGCCTGGATCTGCTGGAACAGGCTGCGCTCGGCGGGCACGGACTGGTTCGTCGAGACCGGGAAGGTGACGGTCAGCTGCTGGCCGTCCTTCGTGCGGACGCCGTCGCTGCCGACCTTCCAGCCGGCCTGGTCGAGGAGCCGCTTCGCCGTGCTCGGCGAGTACCGGAACAGGCTCTTGTCGGAGGAGCCGTACGGTTCGACGCTCGACAGCACCGAGTAGGAGCGCTTGGCGGTGCCGAGGAAGAGCGACCGGATGCCGGGATCAACCTCGGCGCCGGCGATGAACGCCTTGCGGACTGCCTCGTCGCGGAACACCCCGTGGCCGGAGTTGAGCTCGAGACGGTTCGAGGCGCCGGGCCGGGGCGCGTCGAGATCGCGGATGGACCCCTTCGCGGATGCGGCCTTGAGCTGGTCGGGCTGTGCGTTGTCGATCACGTCGACCTGGCCGGACTGCAGGGCCGCGTAGCGCGACGTCGAGTCGGGCAGGAACCGCCAGGTGATGCCGGACAGGCGGGGCTCCGCGGCGCTGCCCGCCTTTGCGCCCAGTGGCGTGTACTCGGCGTTCTTCCGCAGCGTGACGCGGTCGCCGTGCTTCCACGCGGTGACCTCGAACGGTCCGGTGCCGACGGGGGACTCGCAGTTGACCTCCTGCGAGCGCTGCAGGGCCTTCGGTGACTCCATGCCGACCCAGGGCTGCGAGAAGGACTCGAGCAGGGCGCTGTCCGGACGGCTCAGTGCCAGGGTGACGGTGTGGTCGTCGGTGGCGGTCGCCTTCGTGATGGACTGCAGTGCGAGGTAGCCGGTGCTGGACGCCGTGGCCGGGTCCTGCACGTGCTCGATGTTCGCCACGACCGCTGCGGCGTCGAAGGGGGTGCCGTCGGTGAACGAGACGTCGTCGCGCAGCCGGAACGTGAGCGTCCGGCCGTCGTCGCTCGTCGTCCACGACTTCGCCAGGGCCGGGACGGGCTTGCCGTCGTCGAGGGCGGTGAGCTCCTCGATGTACTGGCTGGACAGCAGCGCCTGCGGGTAGTTGCCGCCGACGTGCGGGTCGAGGCAGGTCGGTTCGGCGTCGCCGGAGGCGTAGACGAGCGTGCCGCCGTTGCGGGGCGTCGAGTCGGCCGTGCTCGTGCCACCGCCGGTGCAACCGGTGAGGGCGAGGAGGACGGCGACGGCGCCCGCGACGCCGGCGGTGCCGCCGACGACCCGGCGGCGGGTTTTCTGTACTGGGTCCAAGATCATGGCTGGACGAGTCTAGCGGTTTACTGGGGCCCATGGACGAACCGATGCGCCGCGGTGGACGGCCCCGACGCTCGAGCGCCGAGGTCCTCGCCGACGCCGCCGCGGAACTGTTCCTGGAACAGGGGTACGGCCGGACGACCGTCGACCACGTCGCCGTGCGTGCGGGGGTGAGCCGGGCCACGTTCTTCAACTACTTCACGGCGAAGTCCGACGTGCTCTGGCTCGAGCTCGACGCCGCGGTCGCGACGCTGCCCGCCAACCTCGCCGCCTCCACCGAGGACTCCGTCGTCCGGGCCGTCGAGGACGCCCTGCTCGCCACCGCGCGTGCGCACGACCCGGAACGGGTGCCGTGGGCGATCGCGCAGGCCGAGGTGATGGGCATCGGACCGGAGCTCGTCGCCAGCGTCGCCACCCGGGTGACGGCCCAACACGCGGCGGTCGCGGCCTTCGTGGCGCAGCGGACGGGGGAGCACCCGACGGCGCTCTGGCCGCAGACGGTCGCCGGGGCGATGCTCGGCGCCGCCGCCGCCGCGTTCGGCGTGTGGGTCACCGACGGGGTCGGTCGACGCCCGCTCGTCGAGTACGTCGGCGCGGCGCTGACCCCGGTCGCGGCGGGGCTCGACGCGCGCTGAGGGAGGTCGCAGCCGGGCCCGGCGCGGGACGCGCGTGTGCGAGGATCGTCGCCGTGCAGTCGTGGGTTCGCGTGGGGCGCTGGCCCGTGTTCGGCGTCGTCGCCCTCCTCGGGCTCTTCGTCTGCTTCTGGCACATCGGGCAACAGGTGTTGGACGGCGACGAGCTCACCTACGTGCAGGCCGGCTGGCAGTACGTCCACGGGATCGTCACCTTCAACCTCGAGCACCCGCCGACGGCGAAGATCCTCTACGGCGTCGCGCAGCTCGTGTTCGGCGAGGGCGTGTTCGGCCCGCGGCTCGTCGCCGGCGCAGCGGTCTTCGGCACGGGCCTGGTCCTGTTCGCGTGGCTCCGGGGCCCGCTCGGACACTGGGGCGCCCTGCTCGCCGCCGGCCTGTGGTGGCTCACCCCGCGGGCGACCGCACCCGACGCGTTCGACCCGGGCTCCGGCACCGCGGTCCGGATCGACCGGGTGGCGCTCCTCGAGCCCGTGCTGGTGTTCTTCGTGGTCCTCGCGCTCGCCGCGGCGTGGACGTGGATCACGACGAGCAGCCGGTGGCGGTGGGCGTGGGCCGCGCTCGCGGGCGTCTCGCTCGGGCTCGCCGTCACGTCGAAGGCGACCGGCGCGCTCTTCGTCGTCGCGATCGTCGTGCTGCCGGTCCTCTTCCGGCGGTGGTGGGAGCTCCTGGTCGGCGGGGTCGTCGCCGCGGCCGCGTTCGCGGTCACCTTCGTCGTCGCGTACTCGCCGGTCGGCATGGTGCGCGGACTGACCTACATGCTCGCGTTCCAGTCCGCCCACGACGCGAAGGGGCACCTCGCCGACATCGCCGGGCACACCTACCGGTTCTCCCCGTGGTGGGCCCAGTACTGGTACATGGTGGACGGGACGACGCCGGTGCTCGTCGCGGTGCTGGCGCTCGGCGTCCTGGCCGCCCTCGTCGTGCGCCCGGACCGACTCGTCCTGTACCTGCTCGCCGCGACCGTCCCGGTGATGGTCTTCTTCGGGGTGTCCCACGTGGCGCTCCCGCACTACTACGACGCGTGGATGCCGGTGGTCATCGCCCTGGCCGCGGTCGGCTTCACCCGACTCGCCCGCAGCGTCCGGGCCGGTCGTCGCGCGCGCCGGCAGGCGCCACTGGCCGCGACCGTGGCCATCACGGCGGTGGTGGTCCTCGGGGTCGGCGCCGCCGTCGTGCCGGCCGCGCAGCAGACGGTCGCGGTCGCACGGGTGCGGCCGTCGGGGCTGGCGTTGCTCGACCAGCGGCTCCGCGAGCACGGCGTGGACGGTGGCAGGATCCTCTTCGTCGAGTACGGGGCCCCGGGGTGGCGGCCGTACTTCGCCGATCGCGGCGTCGACGTCCCGGTCGACGGCCGGTACGGCGCGGTGGTGCAGGGGACCGATGCGCGGTTCCCGGTACCCGAGCAGGTGCGGACGTTCCTGCGCGAGGAGCGCTCCCGGCTGACGGCGTTCCGGATCGACGACCTGCGGGTGTGGGTGCCGACGGGCGGCGGGGACGTCGTGGTGGACGGGGACACCCTGACCCTGCAGCGCTGACCCTGCAGCGCTGACGCTGCAGCGCTGACGCTGCGCGCCGCGCCCGTGCTGGTGCGCGCCCGTTCGGGTCCACGGGCGCGCGCGCCCGCCCTTGCGCGCACAGCCCGCCCGCGCCCGCCTCACTCGGTCCGGAGCGTCCCCGCACCGCCGGCCGCGACGTCCTCGACCGTGCCGTCCCGCACCACCTCGGGGACGTCGTCGTGCGTGGGCACGAGCGACCGGTCACCCGGCAGGCTCAGCGTCAGCACGGCCTCCTCGATGTACTGGCTCTGCTCGAGCGAGTGCTCGACCTCGCGCAACCGGACGGCGACGTGCTCCTCGTTCTCGTTGCCGGTGAGGTCGACGGCGGCCACCAGGTAGACCCGCGACGGCCCGACGAACTCCAGGTGCAGGTAGGTGACGCGCTCGACCTGCGAGCGCCCGAGGAGCTCGACGAGCACCGCGTTCTCGAGCTCGGGCGACGTGCTCTCGCCCAGCAGGAACCGACGGTTCCGGTCGATCAGGACGATGGCGACGACCCCGAGCAGCAGGCCGACGGCGATCGATCCGATGGCGTCGAACACCGCGAGCCCGGTCAGCTGGTGCAGGAGGACGCCCAGGAACGCGATGACGAGGCCGACGAGCGCGGCGGCGTCCTCGGCGAAGACGGCCCGGAGCGTGGGGTTCGAGGACTGCAGCACGTGCCGGAGGACCGGGACCTGCCGCTTGGTCGCGGCGCCGTGTGCCTGGCGGTAGGCCTGCAGGAAGCTCGTGCCCTCGAGGCAGAACGACAGCCCGAGGACCACGTAGTTGAGCAGGACGTCCTCGGCGGGGCCGGTCTCGCCGAGTTCGGAGATGCCATGGTAGATCGAGACGATCGCGCCCGCGGTGAACAGCCCGAACGCCGCGAACATCGACCAGATGTACGTCTCCCGCCCGTAGCCGAGCGGGTGCGCCGCGTCCCGCTTCCGGCCGCCCCGGCGTTCCGCGACGAGCAGGAAGATCTCGTTCCCGGTGTCCGCCCACGAGTGGGCGGCCTCGGCGACCATCGAGGCGGAACCGGACAGGAGGGCGGCGATCGACTTGGCGACGGCGACGAGGAGGTTCGCCGCGAACGCGATGACGACGGTGAGCAGGGACTCGGGACGGTCCTGCTTGTCGGACGAGGGCATCGCTCCAGCATGCTCCGTCTCTTGTAGACTCGTCCCACCAGGCGTCGAACCGGCAATCACCGGTGAGTCTCCGGAAGAACGCGGCAGCACCACCGCCGTCAGTAGAACCGGGCGGACCGGACCGCACCCCCTCCGGCAACGAGCGGTCGTCGGCAGCACCACTGTCGACGGCAAGCGAGGTGGTACCGCGGAGCAGTGCTTCCGTCCTCGTGGAGACGAACCGACCCACAGTTCTGTCCGACGACGAGGAGCCCCCGGTGCGCTACCCCCTGAACCGACCCGACGACGACCGCGCGACCGCCGGCGTCACGCCGTCCCCGAGCTTCCCCGCCGTCGAACGGGGGATCCTCGCCTTCTGGAAGGGCGACCGCACCTTCCAGGCCTCCATCGACCAGCGCGAGGGCTGCCCGGAGTGGACCTTCTACGACGGTCCGCCCTTCGCCAACGGCCTGCCCCACTACGGCCACCTGCTGACCGGGTACGCGAAGGACGTCTTCCCGCGCTACCAGACCATGCGCGGCAAGCAGGTGCACCGCCGCTTCGGCTGGGACACGCACGGGCTGCCGGCCGAGCTCGAGGCGATGCGGCAGCTCGGCATCACCGAGAAGCACGAGATCGACGAGATGGGCGTCGACGTCTTCAACGCCGCGGCCAAGAAGTCGGTCCTGCAGTACACCGACGAGTGGCAGGAGTACGTCACCCGCCAGGCGCGCTGGGTCGACTTCGAGGACGACTACAAGACCCTCGACGTCACCTTCATGGAGAGCGTCCTGTGGGCGTGGAAGCAGCTCTGGGACAAGGGCCTGGCCTACGAGGGCTTCCGGGTCCTGCCGTACTGCTGGAACGACCAGACACCGCTGTCCAACCACGAGCTGCGCATGGACGACGACGTCTACCAGATGCGCCAGGACCAGTCGGTCACGGTCGCGTTCCCGCTGCGCGGTGCCCGCGCGTCGGAACTCGAGCTCGAGGGCGTGCGCGCACTCGCCTGGACGACGACCCCCTGGACCCTGCCGACGAACGCCGCCCTCGCGGTCGGTCCGGAGATCGCGTACGCGGTCGTGCCCGCCGGGCCGGGAGGCGCGGCCGACGGTGGCGACGCCGGTTCCGCCCGGTACCTCCTCGCGTCGGACACCGTCGCCGCCCACGCGAAGGACCTCGGCTACGCGTCGGCCGACGACGCGCTCGCCGCCGTGCTCCGCACGGTCGCCGGCGCCGAGCTCGACGGTGTCGAGTACGAGCGCCTGTTCGACTTCCTGGCGGACGCCGAGGGGTACGAGCACGCGTGGCGTGTGCTGGTCGCCGAGTACGTCGAGACGGGCGAGGGCACCGGCATCGTGCACCAGGCCCCGGCGTACGGCGCGGACGACCAGGAGGTCTGCGCGGCCGCCGGCATCCCCGTCGTGCTGTCCCTCGACGAGGGCGGCGTCTTCACGTCGCAGTTCGGCGAGGTCGCCGGCATGCTCTGGTCGGACGCGAACAAGCCGTTGACGAAGGTCGTCCGCGACGCCGGACGGCTGCTCCGCCAGGCGTCCTACGAGCACAGCTACCCGCACTGCTGGCGCTGCCGCAAGCCCCTCATCTACAAGGCCGTCTCGAGCTGGTTCGTCCGCGTCACCGAGCTCCGTGACCGCATGGGCCAGCTGAACCAGGACATCAACTGGGTGCCGGACAACGTCAAGGACGGCCAGTTCGGCAAGTGGGTCGGGAACGCCATCGACTGGTCGGTGTCGCGCAACCGCTACTTCGGCACGCCGATCCCGGTCTGGCAGTCCGACGACCCGTCGTACCCGCGCCAGGACGTCTACGGCTCGCTCGAGGAGATCGAGCGCGACTTCGGGCGTCTGCCGCTGAACGCCGACGGTGAGGTCGACCTGCACCGTCCCTTCATCGACGACCTGACCCGGCCGAACCCCGACGACCCCACCGGACGCTCGACCATGCGCCGGATCACCGACGTGTTCGACGTGTGGTTCGACTCCGGGTCGATGCCGTACGCCCAGGTGCACTACCCGTTCGAGAACCGTGAGTGGTTCGAGTCGCACAGCCCGGCCGACTTCATCGTCGAGTACATCGGGCAGACCCGCGGCTGGTTCTACGTCATGCACGTGCTGTCCACCGCGCTGTTCGACCGCCCGGCCTTCGGGAACGTCATCAGCCACGGCATCGTGCTCGGGTCGGACGGCCAGAAGATGTCGAAGTCGCTCCGGAACTACCCGAACGTCGCCGAGGTGTTCGACCGCGACGGCGCCGACGCCATGCGCTGGTTCCTGATGTCGTCGTCGGTCATCCGCGGCGGCAACCTCGTCGTCACCGAGGAGGGCATCCGCCAGGGCGTCCGCGAGTTCCTGCTCCCGCTCTGGTCGACGTACTACTTCTTCACCCTCTACGCGAACGCCTCCGGCGACACCGGCCACCAGGCCTCCCGCAGCACGGCGAGCACCGACGTGCTCGACCGCTACCTGCTCGCGAAGACCCGGGTGCTCGTCGAGGACGTCACGACGCACCTCGACGCCCTCGACACCCCGCTCGCGGCCCAGGCGGTGCGCGACTTCGCGGACGTGCTGACGAACTGGTACGTCCGACGCTCGCGCGACAAGTTCTGGCTCGGGGCGGAGTCCTCGCCCGAGGCCGGCGCCGCGTTCGACACGCTGTACACCGTGCTCGAGACGCTGACCCGTGTCGCCGCGCCGCTCGCGCCGCTCGTCACCGAGGAGATCTGGAAGGGGCTCACCGGTGGACGCAGCGTCCACCTGGAGGACTTCCCGGACGCCGACGAGTTCCCGGCGGACGACGCCCTCGTCGCCGCGATGGACCGTGTGCGCGACGTCGCGTCGAAGGGCCTCGCCCTCCGCAAGGCCACCGGCCGACGCGTCCGGCTCCCCCTGGCGACGCTGACGCTCGTGGTGCCCGACCCGACGGCGATCGAGCCCTTCACGGACATCCTCCGTGACGAGCTCAACGTCAAGCGGGTGGTGCTCGAGCAGCAGGAGGAGTCCTCGCTCGGCCGGTACGGCATCGAGCGCAAGCTCACCGTGAACGCCCGCGCCGCCGGTCCCCGCATCGGCAAGCAGGTCCAGCAGGTCATCCCGGCCGCCAAGAAGGGCGACTGGACCGCGACCGAGTCCGGCGTCACCGTGGGCGGCGTCGACCTGGTCGAGGGCGAGTACACGCTCGACCTCACCGTGGCCGACGACTCCGTCGCCGTGGCGTTCCTCGACGGCGGCGGGTTCGCGGTGCTCGACACCGTGACGACCCCCGAGCTCGAGGCCGAGGGGCTCGCCCGCGACGTCGTCCGCGCCGTGCAGCAGGCCCGCCGCGACGCCGACCTCGACGTCAGCGACCGCATCGCACTCCGACTCCGGGTGACCGCCGACGCCGTGGACGCCGTCCACGCCCACCAGGACCTGATCGCGGGGGAGACCCTGTCGACGAGCGTCACCGTCGAGACGGCCGAGTTCGCCGAGAGCGAGGGTTCCGCCGTCGGTGACGGTGCCAAGGTGTCCGTGGAGGTGGCACGCGCATGAGCGACAGCAACCAGTACGACCACGACCAGGACCACGACGACCACGAGGACGTCGACGGGGTCCGCATCCCCGTCGGCCCGGCCGGCGACGCCGACCCCGCTGCGGCCCTGCCGTACGGCGGGGACGACGAGGACGTCCGTCGCGTCGAGGCCGCCCTGTACGCCCGCATCGGCGAGCAGTCGCCCGAGCACCGGCTCTCGGCGACCCGGCGCGCGGTGGAGCTGCTCGGCGACCCGCACCTGGCGTACCCGGTGATCCACCTCACGGGCACGAACGGCAAGACCTCGACCGCGCGGATCACCGAGAGCATCGTCCGCGCCCACGGACTCCGCACCGGGCTGATGACGAGTCCGCACCTCGTGTCGATCCGGGAGCGCATCGTCATCGACGGCGCACCCATCGAGCCGTCCCGCTTCGTCGAGAACTGGGACGACATCGCCCCCGTCCTCGAGATGACCGACCAGGAGCTCACCGCCAAGGGCGAGCTCCCGCTCACCTTCTTCGAGGCGTTGACCGTCCTCGCCCTGGCGTGCTTCGCCGAGGCGCCGGTCGACGTCGCCGTCATCGAGGTCGGCATGGGCGGGGAGTGGGACTCCACCAACGTCGTGCAGAGCCAGGTCCAGGTCTTCACCCCGGTCGCGATCGACCACGCGAAGCAGCTCGGCGGCACGGTCGCCGAGATCGCCCGCACGAAGTCGGGGATCATCAAGCCGTCCTCGTCCGTGGTGTCGAGCGCCCAGGCCCCCGAGGCCCTCGCCGAGCTCCAGCGGGCGGCCGAGCTGACCGAGTCGACCCTCGCGGTCGAGGGCGCCGGCTTCCGGGTCGTCGACGTCACCCCGGCCGTCGGTGGGCAGCTCATCACCGTGCAGGGGATCGCCGGCCGCTACGACGACCTCTTCCTGCCGCTGTTCGGGCAGCACCAGGCGCACAACGCCGCGGTGGCGATCGCCGCCGTCGAGTCGTTCCTCGGCCGGGGGTCGCAGCCCCTCGACGAGGACGTCCTCTCCGAGGGCCTCGCGGGCGCCACCAGCCCGGGGCGGCTGCAGCCCGTGGCCACCGGACCGACGGTCGTGGTCGACGCCGCGCACAACCCGCACGGCGCCCGTGCCCTGGCCGAGGCGCTCCCCGTGGCGTTCCCGTCCGAGCACGTCGTCGGCGTCGTCGGCATCCTCGCCGACAAGGACGCCCGGGGCTTCGTCCGCGCGCTGAAGGACACCGTCGCGACCTTCGTCGTGACCCAGCCACCGGGGGACCGCGCACTCGACGCCGACGAGTTCGCCCGGATCGTGGTCGACGAGGTCGGCGAGGACCGCGTGGTCGTCGAACCCACGCTGGCGGCGGCGCTGCAGGAGGCACGTGACCTGGCCGACGAGGCGGACGCCGAGGACGCCATGGTGCTCGTCGCCGGCTCCATCGTGATGGTGGGCAAGGTCATGGACCTGGTCCACGCGGAAGGCGGGACGAAGTGACGGACGCGGACCGCGCCTCCAGGCCGGCCGGACCGGGGCGAGCGCCGCGCGTCCGGAAGCCGCGCCGCGAGCGCGGGGCGCAGGAGAGCCTGCTCTCCATCGCGCTGGTCCTCGAGGCGATCATGTTCTTCTTCCCGATGCTCGTCGTGTTCGGCAAGGGGACCCTGCCCCCCGCGGCGGCGTTCGGCGGAGGCATCGGTGCGATGGTCGTGCTGGCACTGGCCTCGCGGCTGACCGGCAAGTCGGCCGGTGTATGGTTCGGGTGGCTGCTGCAGGCGGCCATCCTCGCCACCGGGTTCATCGAACCGTTCATGTTCGCGGTCGCCGTGGTGTTCCTGGCGCTGTGGGTCTTCTGCTTCGTCAAGGGCGGGCAACTCGACCGCATCAACGCCGCGCGCCGAGCGGCCATGGGCGAGGACTGACCACCACATTCGACCCCGAACACAGGGAGTACTGCGTGTCCGACCTCGAAGAGACCCTCGTCCTCGTCAAGCCCGACGGCGTCGCCCGCCAGCTCACCGGTGAGATCCTCCGCCGGATCGAGGCCAAGGGCTACGAGATCGTCGACCTGAAGATGCTCACCGCCCCGCGCGACCTGCTCGACGCCCACTACGAGGAGCACCAGGGCAAGCCGTTCTTCGAGCCGCTCGTCGAGTTCATGCAGTCCGGCCCGGTCGTCGCGGTGCGCGTCGCCGGCAACGGCGTCATCGCCGGCTTCCGGTCGCTCGCCGGCACGACGGACCCGACCTCGGCCGCGCCCGGCACGATCCGTGGCGACCTCGGCCGTGACTGGGGCCTGAAGGTGCAGCAGAACCTGGTGCACGGGTCCGACAGCCCCGAGTCGTCCGCGCGTGAGCTCGCGCTCTGGTTCGCCTGAGCCGAGGGGAACGAGCATGACGAACAACAACGACCGTCCCACCAAGAACGAGCGTCGCCAGCACGCCCGTGAGGTCGCTCGGCAGCGTGCCGACGCCGAGAAGCGCCGCAAGCGCCGCAACCGCTGGTTCCTGCAGGGCGGCATCGGGGTCGGCATCATCGCGATCGCGGCCATCGTCGCCATCGTCATCGTGAACGTCAACAACGCGAACACGGTCTCGGCGACCGGGCCGAAGAACATGGCCACCGGAGCGATCCAGTTCACCGGGCAGGACGGCAAGGTCACGCCCGTGACTACCGGCAACGTGACGGCGAACGGGTCGGCCACGCCCGTCCCGACGAAGAACGCGTCCGGCGCGGCCGCGGTCACCGAGTACGTCGACTGGGCCTGCCCCGTGTGCAAGCAGTTCGAGGCCGCCTACGCCGACCAGATCCTCGACAAGGTGAAGTCCGGCGACGCGACGCTCGCGATCCAGCCAGTGTCGATCCTCGACCGCAGCTACCAGAACTCGCGGTACGCCAGCCGTGCCGCGAACGCCGCGATGTGCGTCGCGAACTACGCCCCGGACAAGTTCCTCGACGTCCAGACGCAGTTCTTCGAGAACCAGCCGGAGGAGGGCACGAAGGGCCTGACCAACGCTGAGATCGCGAAGCTCGTGAAGGCGGGCGGCGCGACCGGTTCGAACGTCTCCGAGTGCCTGTCCACGGAGCAGTTCAAGGGCTGGGTGACGAAGTCGACCCAGGCGGTCACGAGCAACCCGGCGCTGCAGGGCGCGCAGGGCTTCGGCACGCCGACCGTCGTGGTGAACGGCAAGCGCCTCGACACGCTGACCGACGTGATCAGCGCGATCGACGCCGCGTCGAAGTAGTCCGACCGGGCGCGGTCGCCCCGACCTCGTCGGGGGTCGCCACCGCGCAGCGCACAACGCAAGTCGCCCCGAACCACGTCCCGACGTGGTTCGGGGCGACTTCCGTTGTGCGGACCGGACGGCCCGGTGGGCGCACAGGCACCGCGGGCCCCACCGGCGCCCGGAAGCGAGACCCACCGGCACCCGCGATCAGCCCGGCCGAGGGGACCCTGCTGCGGCGACCGTGCCGCGCCGGCCCTGCCGGGGCGACCCGCCGGGGCACCCCGGCTAAGCGGCTCCGCCGTGCCGTCGGACGAACGCGGCGAACGCGTCCGTGTCGGTGAGCGAGCCGGTGTACTGCGCGCCGTTCACGATGATCGTCGGGGTGCTCGTCACCCGGTCGAGCGAGGAGTTCGGGACCGCCCGGGTGAGCACACGGTCCGACGCGTCACCCACCCACCCGGCGAAGCGCTGCCCGGTGATGCAGGACGCGACCGCACCGCTCGTCGCGCCGGCCTTCCGTGCCAGGGACACGAGTTCGTCGTCCGACAGCCCACGGGTGTACTCGGACGGCTGGTCCGCGTAGAGCGCCGTGTTGAACGCCAGGAACGCGTCCGGGTCACGATCGGCCACGCACGCGGCCGCCGCAGCGGAGCGGGTTGAGTACCGCGACCCGAGCGAGACCCGGTCGAGCCGTGAGAACGGGTGCAGCTCGAGCGTTGCCGCACCGTCCTCGACCCACTGCTCGACCTGCGGCATCTGACTCGTCTCGAACTGGTTGCAGTAGGGGCACATGTAGTCGGCGTACACGGTGATGTTCGACACCCGGTCGTCCTGCCGCGTCGGGGTCGGACTCCCACCGTCCGGCGTCGCTCCGGTCGTGACCGGCACGATCTCGCCGTCGACCCCGTGCAGCAGGATGCCGTCGCTCGCCATGTTCCTCGGGCCGGGGCCCGCCGGCTGCACCGAGGTGGCGATCACCACCGTGACCACCGCGGCGACCGCGAGGCCACCCACGATGACGCCGCCGATGCCCAGCGTCCGGTTGCGGCGGCGTCGCGCCTGCTCCCTCGTGCGCGCCGCGCGGGCCCGCTCACGCGCCGCGTCCCGCCCTGCCGTCGTCCGGTCGTCCTCGCTCATCGAGACCGAGCGTAGGTGACCGCGGAGCGTCGGCCGGTCGTCCGGCGCGAGGAGCGGGTCGGCCCGCGCTCACCCGTCACCGAGCGGTCCGTGCGCGTGTCAGAACGCGGTCAGGATCGTGGGGAACTTGATGAGGATCGTCACGATGATGACGAGGTAGTTCGCCAGCGGGAACGCCCAGCAGAAGGGGAGCAGGGTCCGACCGACCCGCTGCGCGCCGGCACCGAAGCGGCCCTGCGCGGCGTTCCAGATCGTGAACACCCAGAACATCGGGATCGTCATCGACCACACGAGCATGCACCACGGGCACAGCGCGCCGATGAACCACACCGTCTGGGTGAAGAGCCACGTCACGAACACCCACGCGAGGAACACGCCCGCGTTGAAGGCGATCCAGAACCAGCGCGACCCGTTGCGGAAGCCCGCGAGCAGCATCACCGCGACGGCGATCGGTGCGACGAAACCCATCACGCCGAGCAGCGGGTTCGGGAAGCCGAACAGGTGCCCCTGCCAGCTCGCCATCACGTCCGAGCAGCTGATGAACGGGTTGAGGTCGCAGGACAGCACCTTCTTGGGGTCCGCGTACTTCGCGAACTCGTCCAGGACCAGCGAGAACGACCCGTAGAGGCCCACCAGACCGGTGATCAGGAGGAAGACCCCCATGGCGATCGGACGGCGGGCGGCAGGTGCTGGCGTGCTCACGGCGACATCATCGCACGCCCGTTCCGGCCCTTTCCGAGTACGGCATGCGATAATCGCTGCATGTCGTGCGGCCGATCCGCTCGACGACGAAGGCTTTCCGGGCGCCGCCCGGACGATCAGGTGTGGTGAGAGCACACCGTGACGAGGATGCGCACGACGCTCCGGTCACAAGACAGCGAACGCGGGGGCGTGGTCGCCACCCGCTACAACTACAGAATTCCCGCCGTCCCTCGAGGACGCGAGCGGGGTCAAGGAGTGCACCAGGTCCATGGTGGAGCAGAACAACGACAACACGAACAACGAAGAAGTCGCACCGAAGCGTCGCGGTCGCCTGTTCGGCGGCCGTCGCGCCCGGTCGGCCGGCAGCCTGGAGGCACGGGCCGACGCCGCAGCGTCGGCTCCGGTCGACGAGACGGTCGCGCTGACGGACGACACGGCCGCGGACGCCGCGGCCCCGGTCGCCGACGAGACCGCCCCCGCCACGGCGGGCGACGAGCAGGCCACGGCGGTCTCCGTCGAGGTCGACGCGGTCGCCAGCCCGAGCGCCGAGCCGCACGACGTGAGCACCCTGACCGGTGACCTGCCGGTGGTGGACGCGACCGGTGGGCCGGCCGCGACCGACGCGCCCGAGCCGTCCCGTGCCTCCCGGACGGACTCCGGGGCCGCAGCAGCGGTCGACACGGCCGCCGAGCCCGAGGCGCCCGCGGCGGGCGAGCCGTTCGTCCCCAAGGCGACCAGCACGCTGAGCCTGATCTTCCACGCCCCGGTCCTGCCGGAACTGCCGGACCGTGCGCCGCGCGACGAGCGCGACGACCGCTACGAGGACGACGACGAGCAGGTCGGCGGTCGCCGCCGGTCGCGCCGCCGCGGCACCAGCGCGGACCGCGAGCTGCGCGAGCCCCGCGAGCCGCGCGACCACCAGGAGCCGCGTCGCCGCGAGGTCGAGTACATCACCGAGCCGCAGAAGGTGAAGGGGTCGACCCGCCTCGAGGCCAAGAAGCAGCGCCGTCGCGACGGCCGTGACGCCGGCCGTCGTCGCCAGGTCGTCACCGAGGACGAGTTCCTCGCCCGGCGCGAGAGCGTCGACCGGCAGATGATCGTCCGCTCGAGCTCCTCGACCATCGAGATCGGCGTGCTCGAGGACAACGTCCTCGCCGAGCACTACGTCACCAAGTCGCACAACGTGTCGCTCATCGGCAACGTGTACCTCGGCAAGGTGCAGAACGTCCTGCCCTCGATGGAGGCCGCCTTCGTCGACATCGGCCGTGGCCGCAACGCGGTGCTGTACGCCGGCGAGGTCGACTGGGCCTCTGTCGACACCGGCAACCACGGGCGCCGTATCGAGGCCGCGCTGAAGCCCGGCGACAAGGTGCTCGTGCAGGTCACGAAGGACCCGGTCGGCCACAAGGGCGCCCGGCTCACCAGCCAGGTCTCGCTGCCCGGCCGCTACCTCGTGTACGTGCCGAACGGATCGATGAACGGCATCTCCCGCAAGCTCCCGGACACCGAGCGCGCGCGGCTCAAGAAGATCCTCAAGGAGGTCCTCCCCGAGCACGCCGGCGTCATCGTCCGCACCGCTGCGGAGGGTGCCACCGAGGAGCAGCTCACCCGCGACGTCCAGCGCCTCACCAGCCAGTGGGACGCCATCCAGAAGAAGGTCGCCGGCGGCCAGGCCCCGGTCATGCTCCACTCGGAGCCCGACCTGCTCGTGAAGATCGTCCGTGACGTCTTCAACGAGGACTTCACGAAGCTCATCATCGACGGCTCCGCCGCGCGCGAGACGATCGACGAGTACCTCACCGCCGTCGCGCCCGACCTGAAGGACCGCGTCGAGCTCTACGACGGACCGGACTCCTTCGAGGAGTACCGCCTCAACGAGCAGATCGAGAAGGCCCTCGACCGCAAGGTCTGGCTGCCCTCCGGTGGCTCGCTCGTGATCGACCGCACCGAGGCGATGACCGTCGTCGACGTCAACACGGGGAAGTTCGTCGGCTCCGGCGGCAACCTGGAAGAGACGGTCACGAAGAACAACCTCGAGGCCGCCGAGGAGATCGTCCGCCAGCTCCGCCTGCGCGACATCGGCGGCATCATCGTCGTCGACTTCATCGACATGGTGCTCGAGTCGAACCGGGACCTCGTCCTGCGCCGACTGGTCGAGTGCCTCAGCCGCGACCGGACGAAGCACCAGGTCGCCGAGATCACCTCGCTCGGCCTCGTGCAGATGACCCGCAAGAAGATCGGCGTCGGGCTCCGCGAGTCCCTCGACGAGGTCAACGCGAAGGTCAACGACAACAACGCCGACCCCGGCCCCTCGAAGGGACGTCGGAAGGGTCGTGGCGGCAACGGCGCGAACGGCAACGGCGGCAACGGCAACGGCAACGGCGGGTCCGGCAACGGCTCGAACGGCGGTGGGAACGGCGGTGCCCAGGAGTCCAAGGCCCACCAGATCACCGACGACGTGAAGCACGCGCTCTCGCGCATCGCGGCCTCGACCATCCCGCACGAGGAGCACGACACACCGGCATCTGCTCCGGCGGCGTCCGTCGACAGCCCCGCGTCACCGGCCTCCCCGGTGTCGTCGGACGCATCCGAGCAGGAGCAGTCGTCCGGGCCGAAGCGGCGCCGTCGGCGTGGCGGCCGTGGGGCGGGAGCGCCCGACGCGCCCAGCGCCGGCGCGTCGTCGCCCGCCGAGGGTTCGTCGTCCGCCGAGGAGTCCTCGTCGGCAGCTGCGGGTTCGTCGTCCGTCGCCGAGGTGTCCGACCCGTCGGCTGCGTCCGCTCCGGCGGCTGCGTCCGCTCCGGCAACGGCGGCCGCGCCCGTCGAGGCCCCGGCCGTCGCCACGCCCACCGAGGACGCACCCAAGGCGCCGACTCGTCGCCGTGTCAGCTCGAGCGCACCGGTGACCCCCACCGAGACCTCGGTCGCGATCCTCGACATCCCGATCGCCGCCACGAAGCGCGAGCCGCGTCGCGTCAGCGGTGACGCGGAGTCCCTGCTGGACTCGGTCCTGCAGGCGCTCCCGGAGCCGAAGCAGCCCGGACAGGGACGCTCCCGTTCGCGGCGCGTGTCCTCGCCGAGCATCAGCGCCCCGGCGACCGCCGACGGCGACGCCACCGACGACGGCACCGTGATCCTGGGGAACTGACGATGTCGAACCCGGGCGACCCGCAGCGGTCGCAGCAGGACCGCGGGTACTACGGTGCGGGCTGGTCGCAGCCCGCGCCGGGGCCCGCGGACCAGCCGCAGGTGCAGGGGCAGGGTTCGGCACAGCAGGGCCCGTCGCAGCACGCGGGCGGCGGCCAGTACGGCGAGGGGCAGCCCGGCAGCCAGTACGGCGCGGGCCGGCCCGGCCAGTACGGTGCGGGGCAACCCGGCCAGTACGGTGCGGGGCAACCCGGCCAGTACGGTGCGGGGCAACCCGGCGGCCAGTACGGTGCGGGCCAGCGCGGCGCCTCGTACGGTGCGCAGCAGTACGGCGCGGGCCAGGCCGGCGGCCAGTACGGTGGCGGTCCCGCTGGTGGGCCGTACCGCGGTGCCCAGCCGGGGGCCTTCCCCGGGCAGCCGTGGCCCGCCGGTCCCACCGGTCGGGCACGCCGCCGTGCAACCACCGGCACCGACGCCGACCCGCGTCGGGCCTTCGCACCGGGGGCCTCGGTCACGAACACGTCCGGCGCGCTCATCGCCGTGGTCGCACTGGTGCTCGTCGAGTTCGTGTCGGGACTCATCGGGTTGCTCGGCACCTCGCTCGTGGTGCACCCGTTCTCGACCTACGGGACGGGCGACAGCCTGATCGCCGGGTTCGTCAACGGGGTCTTCGCGTCGCCGTTCCCGTTCTACGCCGGGGCCTTCCTCGCCCTGGCGTTCCTGACGCCCATCGCCCGCCGGAGCCCGCTGCCCACCGTGCTGCTCCGCGCGGTGCTCGCCGGCGCCGCCGGGACGGTCGCGCTCGCACTCGTCGGGGTGTTCACCGGCTCCCTCGGCGCCGTCCGCTCCGGGGGAGCTCGGCTCGTGATCGACGTCGTGACGACCCCGCTCCAGAACGGCGTCCCGTTCACCGTCATGCTCATCGCGACGTCGACCGCGGCGTGGCTGTGGCTGGGCCGACCCCGTGGTGGCCGCCGCGCCGGAGCCCCGGGAACCCCTGGGACGGTCCGGCCGGCCGACGCCGTGCCGCCCGCGACGGTGCAGACCGCTCCTGTGCAGCCGCAGCACGGGCTCTCAGGGCAGCAGCCGCAGTCGGGGACGTCCGGGCAGCAGCCGCCGTCCGCGCCCCCGTACGGCGCGCAGCAGCCCCCGGCGAACCCCTGGGGTGGTCCGGCACCTCGCTGAGCGCGTCGCCGATCGAGCGCGCCGTGGAGCGGAGTGCCGTGAGCGGGGCTCCGTCCCGGGTACGCCCGCAGCCGACCGCTCCCGCCGCGCACACGGCCGGCCTCGTCGGGCAGCGGCGTCAGTGCGCGCGCTTGTCCCGCTGCGCGACCCGGAGGCCGCTCGCGATGAGCCGGAGCACGAGTTCGCGCCCGGTCACGGCCGTCGCACCCGCGGCGACGAGCTCGTCGTACCGGGCGAGCGGGACGTCGTAGTGGTCGTGGTCGAACGCGCGGCGGGGGATCCCGGCGCGGGCGGCGAACGCGTGCAGCTCGTCGTATGATCGGTCACTGACGAGGTGCGACCACACCGTGTCGTGCGCGGGCCAGGTCGGCGGGTCGATCAACACGGTCACACGAGCAACACTACGTGTGTCGCCGTTTGACCGGACGGTGTGGCATCGAGTATTCTCGATCCCTGGTGTCAGCGGGCCGTTCTGCCTGTGTCGCCGATCGGGCCCGGGCTCCCGGAGCCGCTCGTGCAGGAATGGGCACCCGAGACTTCCCTCAAGCAGAGTTACGTAAGGAATTCCACGTGGTTTACGCAGTAGTGCGCGCCGGCGGCCGTCAGGAAAAGGTCGAGGTCGGGACGATCATCACGCTCGACCGTGCCAAGGCCGACGACAAGGGCAACATCGACCTCGCCCCGGTGCTCCTCGTGGACGGTGACAAGATCACGTCGGCGGCTTCCGAGCTCGCCAACGTGACCGTCACCGCCGAGGTGCTCGAGGACCTCCGCGGTCCGAAGGTCGTCATCCAGAAGTTCAAGAACAAGACCGGGTACAAGAAGCGTCAGGGTTTCCGCGCTGAGCTGACCCGCGTCAAGATCACCTCGATCGCGTAAGGCGGGAGTAGAAGATGGCACACAAGAAGGGTGCGAGCTCCACTCGCAACGGTCGTGACTCGAACGCACAGCGCCTCGGCGTGAAGCGCTTCGGTGGCGAGGTCGTCAACGCCGGCGAGATCATCCTCCGCCAGCGTGGGACCCACTTCCACCCCGGCGCGAACGTCGGCCGTGGTGGCGACGACACGCTGTTCGCCCTCTCGGCCGGTTCGGTCGAGTTCGGCACCAAGGGCGGCCGCAAGGTCGTCAACATCGTCAACGCGTAACACCAGCGACGACAGACTCTGCGGGAGGGTCGGGCCACGTGCTCGTCCCTCCCGTTCTTTCGTGCAAGACCTCTGCAACACCTAGGAGTGGACCCATGGCGACCTTCGTCGACCGCGTGACCCTGCACCTCACCGCGGGGAACGGCGGCAACGGCTGCGTGTCGGTCCGCCGTGAGAAGTTCAAGCCCCTCGCCGGCCCCGACGGCGGCAACGGCGGCGACGGCGGCGACATCGTGCTCGTCGCCGACCCGCAGGTGACGACCCTGCTCGGCTACCACCGCTCCCCGCACCGTTCCTCGAAGAACGGGCAGCCCGGCATGGGCGACATGCGCAGCGGCATCAGCGGCGAGACGCTCGAGCTGCCGCTGCCGGTCGGCACGGTGGTGCACGACGAGAACGGCGACGTCATCGCCGACATGACCGAGCCCGGCATGCGCGTCGTCATCGCCCCCGGCGGTCAGGGCGGCCTCGGCAACGCCGCGCTCTCGACCACGAAGCGCAAGGCCCCCGGCTTCGCGCTCCTCGGGACCGAAGGGTGGTCGGGCGACGTCAGCCTCGAGCTGAAGACCATCGCCGACGTCGCACTCGTCGGCTTCCCCAGCGCCGGCAAGTCCTCGCTCATCGCCGCGGTGTCCGCCGCGAAGCCGAAGATCGCGGACTACCCCTTCACCACCCTCACGCCGAACCTCGGCGTCGTCGAGTCCGGCTCCACGCGCTTCACCGTCGCCGACGTCCCCGGCCTGATCGAGGGCGCGTCCGAGGGCAAGGGCCTCGGCCTCGAGTTCCTCCGGCACGTCGAGCGCTGCGAGGCCCTGCTGCACGTGATCGACTGCGCCACGCTCGACCCGGGCCGCGACCCGATCTCGGACCTCGACGTCATCCTCGGCGAGCTCGAGCGCTACCCGGTGCCCGAGGGCCAGGTGCCACTGCTCGAGCGCCCCCAGATGATCGCCCTCAACAAGGTCGACGTGCCCGAGGCGGCGGAGCTCGCCGAGTTCGTGACGCCGGAGCTCGAAGCGCGGGGCTACCGCGTCTTCCCGATCTCCACCGCGTCCCGCAAGGGCCTGCGCGAACTCACGTTCGCGCTGGCCGACGTCGTGGAGCAGGCCCGCGCCTCCCGGGCTGCCGAGCCGGCACCGGAGCGCATCGTGCTCCGTCCCAAGGCGGTCGACGACAAGCCCTTCACCATCCGCGCCGAAGGCGGGGAGGAGCACCGCTTCTACCGCATCCGCGGTGCGAAGCCGGAGCGCTGGGTCCAGCAGACCGACTTCACCAACGAGGAGGCGATCGGCTACCTCGCCGACCGCCTCGCGAAGCTCGGCGTCGAGGACGGCCTGTTCAAGGCCGGGGCCGTCGCCGGGTCCACCGTCGTCATCGGCGGTGACGGCGGCACGGTCTTCGACTGGGAGCCCACCCTCACCTCCACCGCGGAGCTCATCACGAGCGCCCGTGGCACGGACGCCCGCATCGGTGCGACCTCGCGGCCGACGCGCAACGAGCGCCGCGAGGAGTACTTCGAGCGCATGGACGCCAAGGCGGCCGCGCGTGCCGAGCTCGAGCAGGAGCGCATCGCCGGCCTCTGGGTCGACGACGACGAGACCGACGGGACCGTCGCCACCGACGCGTCCGTGGTCGGGGACCAGAGCGACAGGGACTGACAGCAGCATGACCGACACGACCGCCCGCACCGAGCTCGGACCCGTCACCCGGCGCGAGGACGTCCCGCGTGCGCGGCGGATCGTGGTGAAGGTCGGGTCCTCGTCGGTCAGTGGCGACAACACCGGGCAGATCGCGCCGCTCGTCGACGCCATCTCGGCGGCGCACGGCCGGGGGACCGAGGTCGTGCTGGTCTCCTCCGGTGCCATCGCGACCGGGTTCCCCTTCCTCGGACTCGAGGGGCGCCCGGACGACCTCGCCACACAGCAGGCAGCCGCGGCGACGGGGCAGAACGTGCTCATGTTCCGCTACCAGAAGGAACTCGACCGGCACGGGGTCGTCGCCGCGCAGATCCTCCTGACCGCGGGGGACCTGCAGAACCCGACGCACCGGGTCAACGCACAGCGGGCCATCGACCGGCTCCTCGCGCTGCGGGTGCTGCCCATCGTGAACGAGAACGACACCGTCGCCACGCACGAGATCCGCTTCGGGGACAACGACCGGCTCGCGGCGCTCGTGGCGCGCCTGCTCGGAGCGGATGCGCTCGTGCTGCTCTCCGACGTCGAGTCGCTGTACACCCGACCGCCGGAGCAACCCGGTGCGACGCCGATCGAGCACGTGCCGTTCGGGGACGAGCTCGCCGGGGTGACCTTCGGGTCGATCGGATCGGCCGGCGTGGGGACCGGCGGGGCGGGGACGAAGGTCGCCGCTGCCCGGCTCGCCGCCGAGGCCGGGACCGCCGTGCTCGTCACCGCGACGGCGCTCGTCGACCGGGCGCTCGCTGGGGAGCGGGTCGGCACCTGGTTCGAGGCGGCGCCCCGGACCTGACGCGTCCGGACCGACGCTCACGTACCCGACGCGGTCCGGCCTGGAGGCGCGGGGCGCGTCCGACGAGCGGGCGCCGGTGGGCGCGTGGGTGCTGCATGCGTCCGGCCACGGTGCGCGCGTGGGCGCTGAGTGCCGGTGCGCGCGTGGACGCTGAGCCCCGGTGCGCGTGGACGCGTGGGCGCTGAGCGCCGGCGCCCGCGGTCGCCGCGGGACGGACGTCACGGGCGCGGGGCCGCGCCTAGGATCGATGCATGTCGCTGACCGCTCCCGCACCGACCCTGACCGACACGCTCGTCGCCGCCCGCGCGGCCTCGTCGGCACTCGCGACGGCGACGACCGCGGTGAAGGACGCGGCACTGCGCGCCATCGCGGCCGGTGTGCGTGCGGCGACGGACGAGATCGTCGCCGCCAACCACGGTGACCTCGTCGCCGGCGAAGCGGACGGGCTGTCCTCGGGGCTGCTCGACCGACTCCGGCTGGACGCCGCACGGATCGAGGCCCTCGCGAGCGCCGTCGAGCACGTGGTCGGGCTCACCGACCCCGTCGGACAGCACGTCCGGGGCTCCCGCCTGCCGAACGGCCTGCAGCTCTCCCAGGTCCGCGTGCCGTTCGGTGTCGTCGGGGCGATCTACGAAGCACGGCCGAACGTCACGGTCGACATCGCGAGCCTCGCGCTGAAGAGCGGCAACGCCGTCGTCCTCCGCGGTGGTTCCGCCGCCCGGCGGACGAACGCCGTGCTCGTCGCCCGCATCCAGGACGCGGTCGCGTCGGTCGGGCTGCCGTCCGCGCTCGTGCAGACGATCGACGAGTTCGGCCGGACCGGGGCGACGGAGTTGATGCGGGCGCGCGGTCTGGTCGACGTCCTCATCCCGCGGGGGAGCGCCTCGCTCATCCAGACCGTGGTCACCGAGTCCCAGGTACCGGTGATCGAGACCGGTGCCGGTGTGGTCCACGTCTTCCTCGACGCGTCCGCTCCGCTCGAGCGCTCGGTCGACATCGTGCTCAACAGCAAGGTCCAGCGGCCGAGCGTCTGCAACGCCCTCGAGACGCTCCTCGTGCACGAGCGGGCGGCGGAACGCCTGCTCCCGGTCCTCGCCGACCGGCTCCGTGCCGCCGGTGTGACGCTCCGCGGCGACGACGCCACGCGCGTCATCGTCCCGGGGGTGCTCCGGGCGACCGACGAGGACTGGGGGACCGAGTCGATGGACCTCGACCTGTCGATCCGGGTCGTGCCCGACGTCGACGCCGCCATGGCCCACATCGCGCGGTGGTCCACCCACCACACCGAGTCGATCGTCACCGACGACGTGGACACGGCGGAGCGCTTCCTCGCCGAGGTCGACTCCGCGGTCGTGATGACGAACGCCTCGACTCGCTTCACGGACGGCGGCGAGTTCGGGTTCGGCGCCGAGGTCGGGATCTCCACGCAGAAACTCCACGCCCGCGGACCGATGGGACTGCCCGAACTGACGAGCACCAAGTGGATCGTGCGCGGGCAGGGCCAGATCCGCGGCTAGACTGGTCGGCGGACACACCCCGACCGAACGGAGCATCGGACACATGACCTTCCTCGCTGAAGCCGCTGAGCACGCCTCCGGGGTCCCCGCGTACGTCTTCCCGCTCTGCGGGGCACTGTTCTTCGCCTTCCTCGGCTTCGTGACCTGGAGCTTCCGCGACGTCGCCTACCGTCACTCCCAGAAGTTCGAGGCGACCCGGCACCACGAGACGGGTGTCGACGAGTTCGGTCACACGAAGATCTGACCAGACCCTCCATGCTCGAGAGCACGGGGCGTCCACGCATCGGTGTGATGGGTGGCACGTTCGACCCGATCCACAACGGCCACCTCGTGGCTGCGTCCGAGGTCGCGCGAGCCTTCGACCTCGACGAGGTGGTGTTCGTCCCCACCGGCGAGCCCTACATGAAGTCGGGCGTCACCGACGCCGAACACCGGTACCTCATGACGGTCGTGGCCACGGCGTCGAACCCGATGTTCACGGTCAGCCGCGTCGACATCGACCGCCCCGGGCCGACGTACACCGTCGACACGCTGCGTGACCTGCACGAGCAGCGGCCCGACGCGCAGCTCGTCTTCATCTCCGGCGCGGACGCCGTCCAGCAGATTGTCGACTGGAAAGACCATGATGGTCTCTGGGACCTCGCGCACTTCGTCGCCGTGACGCGTCCGGGACACGCCTTGAGCATCACCGGATTGCCCGAACGAGACGTAAGCTTGCTCGAAGTTCCCGCGCTGGCGATATCGTCGACCGATTGCCGCGACCGGGTGAGACGCGGTTTCCCCGTGTGGTACTTGGTCCCCGACGGCGTCGTCCAGTACATCTCCAAGCACCATCTGTATCGGAGCGTTGCATGAGTTCGTCCGACGCGCAGCCGCCCCTGTCGCGGCGCCAGGCGCGCGAGCGGGAGCGTGCCGCCGCGGCCGGTGCGCAGCCCGTGACGCCGCCACCGACCGTCGCGGCACCTGCCGACTCGTCCGGGTCCCGCCACCGTCCCGGGTCCCACGTGGCACCCGCGTCCGCCGCTCCCGCCCAGTCGGCGGCGCCGACGTCGGCCGCGGTGCGGTCGGCACCGACGTCCGCCTCGGGTGCCGCGCCGACGGCAGTCCCGTCCGCCTTCCCGTCGGTGTCGCCGACCTCGGCGCCGCCCGCGTCCGCGACGGAGATCGTCCCGGGCAGCGGTGGACTCACGCGCCGGCAGATCCGTCAGATGCGCGCTGCCGAAGGGCAGGCCGTGCAGCCGGTGCCGCTGCAGAACCCGACCCCGCAGTCCTCCGACCGCACGGTGCAGGACGTCCTCGGGTCGGTCGACGCCCTCCCGGCCGACCAGCAGCCCGCGGAGCCCCGCGCGGTCGAGGAACCCGCTGCCGAGACCGTCGTGCTCGACCACGCCGCCGTCGCGCAGGCGACCGAGGCCGACGGCTCGCCCGACGCCATCGAGCCGCTCGAAGCCGCCGCTGCGCACGCCGAGGAACCCCGTCGGCACCGCTCCACCTGGTCGCCGCCCGACGCCGACGCCGTGGACGACGCCGCCGCCGCGGTCGACGGTCGGACCGCCGACGACGAGCCCGGCGCTCCGACGCCGGACGCCGCGCCGCTGCCCGTCGCCACCGTCGCGTCGTCGACCCCCGCGGTGTTCCCGCTCTCCCTCGACGAGGACGACACGAACGAGGTGCCGGTCCAGCCCGCGTCGGCGACCGCCCCGGCTCCGGCCGACGCCCCGAGCTCCGCCGGTCGTCCGGTGAGCGCTCCCGCGCCGGCTCCCCGTGCGGCTGACGCCGACGGATCGGACGCTCCGCGCGTCCCGGCGTCGTTCCAGCGTCCGACCGAACCGAAGCCGGTGACCACGGCCTTCGAACCGCCGGTCGGGCACTGGTCGCAGCAGGCGCACGACTCGAACGACGCCGAGGTGCACGACGCCGAGACCGGGACCCGTCGCGTCGCCGTGACGAACACGAACGCGATCATCCTGCCGAACTCGGCGCTGGCCGACCCGACCGGGGCGCTGAACGCCACCGGCGAGGTCATCCTCACCGGCTCCATCGACCTGCCGGCGTCGCTGTCCTCGACCGGGTCGCACCGGCCCATCGACGGGGCAGAGGTCGACCGGCTGCTCGAACAGCACGACGAGCAGCCCGAGACGGACGCCAGCCCGGTCCGGGCCAGCCGGGCGGTGTCGAGCCACACCTCGACCCGTCAGGTGGTGCTCGCCGCCGCGAAGCCGAAGGAGTCGCGCACGCCGCTCATCCTCGGGGTCACGGTCGGTGCCGTCGGTGTCGCCGCCGCAGCGGTGATCATCGTGGCGCTCGTGACCACCCACACGTTCGGCGGCTAGACGCCGCCGTCCACTCCGGACATCCGACGCCCCGTCGGCCGCGGCCTGGCCGCTGTCGGCGGGGTGGCTTATGATCGGGACCCACCAAGCGATCCGGCGCACTGCCGGTTCGACGACCGGAAGGAATCCGTGACCGCCTCCTCACGTGCACTGGAACTCGTGCAGATCGCCGCACAGGCGGCCGACGCCAAGCAGGCCGAGGACCTCGTCGCGCTCGACGTGACCGGGCCGCTGCAGCTCACCGACGTGTTCCTGCTCGCGACCGGCCGGAACGAGCGCAACGTGCTCGCCATCGCGGACGAGCTCGAAGAGCGTCTCCTCGAAGCCGGGGCCAAGCCGCTCCGTCGCGAAGGCCGCAGCGAGGGCCGTTGGGTCCTCATCGACTTCGGCGACATCGTCGTGCACGTCTTCCACGAAGAAGACCGGCAGTACTACTCGCTCGAGCGCCTCTGGTCGGACTGCCCGACGATCCCGCTCGAGCTCCCGGTGGACCACACCACCTCCTGACGACGCGCCCGGGTGGCGACCGCGATTTCGTCACCCGGCGTCGGCATGGTGTACGCTTCTATGGTGCCTCCGGGGAACCGGGGACACAAAGCAACATCGTTCTGGGTCTGTGGCGCAGCTGGTAGCGCACCTGCATGGCATGCAGGGGGTCAGGGGTTCGAGTCCCCTCAGATCCACCAACACCCCGCGGTTCTCCGGAGCCGCGGGGTTCTTGCGTTCCGGCGGACCCGGGTCACCGGTCCCGAGCACAGCACCTCTAGGCTGGCGCACATGGACGACTCCGCAGGGCAGCACGCCACCGCAGCCGAGGTCGAGCGAGCACTCTTCGCACTGAACGACGGCACCCGGTCGTTCGAGGTGCGGCGCAACGGCGACCGGATCGAGGGCGTCTGGCGGCACGACGCCCGCGGCGAGGGCATCGTCATCGGTGGCGTCGAGTGGCGCTACCGGGTGACGTTGATCGGTGAGACCGGCGAGTACAAGGACAGCATCCTCGCCAAGAACTTCGACACCGGCAACGACTACTTCTCGTTCAAGTCGACGGACGTGAGCCACCCGATGCAGGCCGTGCTGGCGCAGCACGGGTGGACGAAGCACCGCGGTGCGTTCCGCCGGGCGTTCGGCCGGATCTTCGGCGGCGCCTGACCTCCGGACCCCGACGCCGACCGGACCGGACCCGGCCCCGAACCCGACCCGGTCGCGGATGCTGACCGGGAGTCACGTCCTCCGGTATGCTCACGGTGTCCAGGGGAGCCGTGTCCGACACGGCGGACGACACGGAGGGGGACATCCGATGAGCCGGTACGCGATCGAGCCCGGGGGCGTGGCCAGTGTGCTCGCCGGCGTGGACAGCGATCTGGGGGACCTCGCGTCCCACGACGCCGCGGTCCTCGCCGCCGCCGAAGCGTCGCTCGCAGCCGTCGGCAGCTCGAAGGCGCGCCCGGGGCTGGAGCGCTTCCTCGACGCCTACCGCACTACGGTGCCCGGGCTGCACGAGGGGATCACCGCCGCGCACGTCGCCGCGATGTCGGCGACCCAGGCGTACGTCGACGCCGACGCCGAGATGGCCGCGAAGACGCCGTCTCCGGACAGCGGGGCCGGACGATGAGCGCCGCCCTCGTCGACGCCTCCGCCTTCCCCGAGATCGACGCCGACGGCGCCGCCATCCGCGCCGCAGCGAAGGACCTGCGGGCCTCTGCCGAGGCGGTCTCCACCACGACGGACGCCATCGACCGCACCTGGAACGGCCTCGGGGCGTTCTACGTCGCGCAGGAGGCCGCTCAGCTCCTCGGGGCCATCGCCACCCCGAAGTGGCAGGCAGCCGCCATGGCCGATGCCTTCGACCAGGCAGCGACCGCGCTCGAGACGTTCGCGGACGCCGTGGACACCGCGAAGCAGTCGCTGGCCGACCTCGCGACTTCCGCCTCGGCGCTCCGTGCCGACGTCGGGAAGTCCTCCGCCGATCCGGCGTACGACTGGCACACGGACTCCGCGGCCTCGGTCCGGAACGCGATGATCGAGACTGCCGTGCTGATGGCGGTGATGGCGTACGACGACGCCGGGCGCACGTGCTCCGCCACCCTCGACGGCATCAGCGACCGCACCGCTCCGACGCACGCGACCGCCTCGGCCTCCGGCCACGGCTGGGAGAGCGACTCGGGGTCGTCGGCGTCCGCAGGCGACGGCAAGGCCGAGGCCGAGGCGCACGCCCAGTCCGGGGTCGGCGGGAAGGCCAGCGGGTCGGCGTCGCTCGACGGCGTCGGCAGCGCGTCCGGTGAGGCCGACGGGTTCGCCGGCGCCGAGAGCCACGCCAAGGGCGAAGCCCACGCCGACGAGGACGGCGTCTCCGCCAGCGGCGACGCGGATGCCTACGTCGGTGCGAAGGGCCACACCGAGGGGAAGGTCGAGACACCCACCGGCAGCGTGGACGGCTCGCTCGACGGGTTCGCCGGCATCATCGCCGCCGCGACCGGTGGCCTGTCGTTGAACAAGTACTCGGGCATCGACGCGCACGGCGGGGTCGAGGCGTTCGCCGGAGCGAAGGGCAGCGGCTCCATCGGGACCACCAACGGGTTCTCGGGCAGCCGCATCGACGCCGAGGGCAAGGCCGGCGCCGGTGTCGACGCGGACGCCAAGTTCGTCGCGGGGCCCAACGGCGTCGGGGCGACGGCCGGCGCGAGCGCGATGGCCGGGGCCGAGGCGACCGCGACGGCGCACCGGACCTTCATGGGCATCGACGTCGGCGTCGGGCTCAGCGCGAAGGCCGGCGCCGGCGGCGAGGCCAAGGCGGGCGTGATCGTCGGTCCCGACGACCTCGGCCTGAACGCCAAGATCGGAGCCGCTCTCGGCCTCGGCGCCGGCGCCAACGTCAGCATCGACATCGACCCCGAGGAGTTCGTGCAGGACCTGAACTCCCTCTACCCGTTCTGAGCAGAGGACGTCTCCCCATGCCGACCACCCGATCGGACGCCGCGCCCTTCGCGCCCGTCCCCGTCGTCGCCCTCGACCACCCGGACGACTGGGAGCCGCTGGTGCTCCCGGACGCCCTCGTCGCCGTCGCCGAGACCGTCCAGCCGGGGCCGTTCCGGGCGAACGTCGTGGTCACGCGGCGCCGGGTCGCCGCCGAGCAGGGGACCGAGCTACTGGAGTCGGCGATCGCCGACGTCACGTCGGACCTCGAGGGCGCCGAGCGGTGGGCCGAGCTCGGCTCGGAGTACCGCGCGGTCCTCGGGCTCGACGGCTACCGGGTGGAGGGCGCCTTCGTGATGCCCGGGACCGGCACGGTCTTCCAGGCGGTGCACCTGACGGTCGTGGGGCACGGCCCCGTCGCCGACGTCATCGGCATCACGGCCACCTGCGGCGCCGACGAGGGGGAGCGGCTCGTCCCGACGCTGCGCGCCGTCCTCGACTCCGCCCGCCTCGCCTGAACCGATCGGAGGCAGCGCCGACCGGGGCTCAGCGCCGACCGGAGGCAGCGCCGACCGGAGGCAGCGCCGACCGGGGACTCAGCGCCGATCGGAGGCAGCGCCGACCGGGGGCTCAGCCCCGCGTCACTCCGACTTCGGGGTGTCGGCGACCGACACGTCGACCGAGTACTTCGCCCCGTCGACGTCGGAGATCTTCACCGTCGCGTCGTACTCCACGTCGTACCCCTTGGTGTTGACGTCGCAGTGGACGACGTTGCCGTCCTCGAGGTCGATCGCGTCGTCGCCGCAGTCCACCTCGGGGCGCTGGCCGACGCTCTTCTCGAGCGAGTCGGCCACGACGCGCTCGAGGCCGGCCGGCGTGGTGGTGTGGTTCACCGAGGCGTGCACCGAGCAGCCGGTGAGGCCGAGCCCGGCGACGAGCGCGAGACCGATCCCCGCGAGTCCGATCGTGGTCCGCTTCGCACCCTGCACTGGATTCCCCCTCGTCGTCCCGAACACCGGTCCATCCTCGCACGGACCCGGTCCGCCGCACGCGCGCTGCCGCGGTCGCGGCCCCGGTACGCTGTGCGCATGAGCAGCGACGCCCCCCTCTCCGGTTCCGCCCTGACGATCACCGCCGGCGGGTACACGGCCGAGATCGCATCGGTGGGGGCGACGCTGCGGACGCTCCGGCACGAGGGTCGCGACCTGGTCGTCCCGTTCGACGCCGACGAGGTCCGTCCGGCGTTCCGGGGTGCGGTCCTCGCACCGTGGCCGAACCGGGTCGTCGACGGCTCGTACTCCTTCGGCGGCACCGAGCACGAACTCGCGCTCACCGAGCCGAAGCGCCACCACGCCCTGCACGGGCTCGTCGCCTGGACCGACTTCCGGATCGCCGCGCACGAGCCCGACCGTGCGGTGCTCGCGACGACCGTGCCGGCACAGTCCGGCTACCCGTTCCGCGTCGAGGTGCTCGTGGAGTACCGGGTCGACGCCGACGGGCTGCACACCACGGTCACCGGGACCAACACGGGCGCGGACGCGGCACCGTGGGGGACCGGTCCGCACCCGTACCTCGTCGGGGGCGAGGGCCGGGTCGACGACTGGACCCTGACCCTCCCGGCCGCGCAGGTGCTCGAGGTGACCGAGGACCGACTCGTCCCGACGGGTCTGGCCGCCGTGCACGACGAGTTCGACATGCGGTCCGCCACCGTGATCGGCGACCGCTTCGTCGACCACGCGTACACCGGCTTCGACCGCGACGACGCGGGCGTGGCCACGATCGAGCTCACCGCGGCGGACGGCCACGGCGTGCGGGTGGCCTTCGGTGCCGAGTGCCCGTGGGTGCAGGTGCACACCGCGGACCACGTGGTCCCGGAGTACCACCGTGCCGGCCTGGCGGTCGAGCCGATGACCTGCGCGCCGGACGCGTTCAACGCCGGGGCCGACGCGGGGCTCGTCGTGCTCCAGCCGGGCGCCGCACACGCCGCGTCGTGGACGATCGCGGCCGTCTGACCACCGACCCGGAGGGCCACGGGGCCGCCGGGCCGTCCGTCCGGATCGCGGTGCGTCGGTTGACGACGACACCGGACCCGGGGCGCCTCGCGGGGTCGACCGGAGCGGACGTGGTCTGGCTCGACTCGACGCTCCCGGACGGTGCGCCGGAGTCCGCGCACGCGCGCGCCCGGTGGTCCGTCCTGGCCTGGACGGACGGCCCGTTCGCGGCGCGGTTCCGGCACGAGGCGCGGCGGGCACGGGTCACGACCGCGCCGGCGTCCGCTCCGTGGTTCGGTCCGCCCCGGGAGGACGACCGCCCGGTGTTCGACGTGCTCGCCGACCTGCTCGCGCGCACTCCGGAGCTGCCGGAACCGATCGAGGGGTTCGGGTTCGCGCTGGGCTGGGTCGGGTTCCTCGGCTACGAGGCCGGTCGAGGGTCCGGTGGGGCCGACCGCACGGCCGACGGGCACGCGGACGCCGACCTGCGCTTCACGGACCGGGCCGTGGTGGTCGAGGAGGGCGGTGCTGCCTGGGCGCTCGCCCTGGTCGCCGACGCGGAACCGGCGGCCAGTGCCGCGAACCGCGCGTGGCTCGGGACGGTGACCACCCCGACGGCCGGCGCCGACGTCGCGGGGGGCGAGCCGCGCCTCCAGGCAGACGCCGCCGCGACCGGCCGCGTCACGCGTGCCGCCTACGAGACGGCGGTCGACGCGTGTCGCGCGGAGATCCGCGAGGGCAACGCGTTCCAGGTCTGCCTCACCACCGTCTTCGCGCTGGCTCCGTCGGTCGGCCGGGAGGCGCGGGTCGAGCCCGGCAGGGACCCGCACCTCGACGAGTACCTGCGTCTCCGCGGGGCGGACCCCGTCCCGTTCGGCGCGTACCTCCGCCTCGGGCCGCTGCGGATCGCGAGCCGGTCGCCGGAGCGGTTCCTGCGGATCGACGCGTCCGGGGCGGTGTCCGCCGAGCCGATCAAGGGCACCCGGCCGCGCGCCGCCGACCCCGTCACGGACCTGGCCGTTCGGCGCTCGCTCGCCACGAGCGCGAAGGACCGTGCCGAGAACGTCATGATCGTCGACCTGCTGCGGAACGACCTGCTCCGGACGGCCCTGCCGGGGTCGGTGCACGTCGACCGGCTCTGCGACGTCGAGACGTACGCGAGCGTGCACCAGCTGGTGTCGACCATCGGTGCGGTGCTGCCGGCCGGAGCGTCCCGGGCAGCCGTGGTGCGGGCTGCCTTCCCGCCGGGGTCGATGACGGGTGCGCCGAAGACCAGCGCGATGGCGATCGCGGACCGGCTCGAGGGGGTACCGCGGGGCGTGTACTCGGGCGTGATCGGCTACTTCTCGACGAGCGGGGCGGTCGACCTGTCGGTGGCCATCCGCACACTGGTGACCGTGGTCGACGAGGACACGGGCCGCGTCCGGTCCCGGACGTTCGGTGCCGGCGGTGCGGTGACGTGGTCGTCGGTGGCGGCGGACGAGGCGGACGAGGTCGAGACGAAGACGCGGTCGGTGCTCTCCGGGGTGGGGGCGGTCGCACGCTGGTAGGACTGCGCCTCGGCGTGTTCTCGGCGTTCCGCGGCGTGTTCTTCGCCGTTCCCCGGCGTGTCGAACGCCCGTTCGAGCCGGTTGTCCACAGGATGTCGGTCCTCGTTGACATCATCGAACACATGTTCGAATATGAGGGCATGCAGACGGCGACGGCACTCCGGTCGCCCGGGGCTCCACCGGAGTCGTCCGGGCGGTCCGGTGCTGCCCGTCCGGTGCGACGGGTCGACCACCTGGGTGATGCCCGGGCGGCGCTCGAGCGCATCTCCTCGCTGCGGTCGCGGGTCGCCGAGATGGAGTCGACCCGCGTCGACACCGAAGGGCTCCCCACCGCCGAGGCGCTCGCACCACTGCTGCCCGGGGGTGCCATCCGCGTCGGCGGTTCGTACGCGGTGCAGGAATCGGTGCTCCTCGCGATCACGATGCTGCAGGCCGCCTCCGCCGCGGGGGCGTGGTGCGCCGTCGTGGGGGTGCCGTCCTTCGGCGTCGAGGCCGCGGCAGCCGCGGGCATCGACCTCGAACGACTCGTGCTCGTGCCGGACCCGGGCGACCAGTGGCTCACCGTGACCGCCGCGCTGGCCGACGTGGCGCAGATCGTCCTCACCCGGCCGCTCGGTCGCGTGGTGCCCGGTGACGTCGCACGGCTCTCGGCGCGGTTGCGGCAGCGGGGCGGGGCGCTGGTCGCCCTCGGCTCCTGGCCCGGGGCTGACGTCACGCTGCGCGTCGCTCGGTCCGAGTGGAGCGGCATCGGGGACGGCCACGGCTTCCTGGCGGAGCGCCGCGTCACCGTGTCGGCGACCGGCCGAGCCGGGGCCGGTCGTCCGGTGGACGCCGAGCTGCTGCTGCCCGCGGCGGACGGCACCGTGCGGGCTGCCGTGCCCGTCGGGGCGGCCGCCGGTGGTGGGTCGACCTCCGTCCTGCGTCCCGTGGCGGTGGCATCGTGAGCCCGCGGGGCGGCGGACGGACCCGGACGTCCGGGGCCCGGGTGACCGGGGCCCTCGCCGGTGCCGGGGTACCCGACGCGCGGTCGATCCGTGCCGACGCCGTCGCCCGCGGCGGTGCGGTGCCCGAGCCCCCGCCCACCCGGACGATCGTGCTCTGGTGCCCGGACTGGCCGGTGATCGCCGCCGCGCGCGCCGCGGGGGAACCACCGGAGTCGCCGTTCGCCCTCGTCGTGAAGGGGCAGGTGTTCGCCAGCTCCGCCAGCGCACGGCAGCACGGTGTCGTGCGGGGCCTCCGGGTGCGCGAGGCGCAGGCACGGTGCCCGGAGCTCGTCGTGCAGTCCTACGACGACGCCCTCGACCACCGGGCGTTCGAGCCCGTCATCCGTGCGGTCGAGGCAGCCGTCCCCGGTGTCGAGGTCATCCGGCCCGGCACGATCGCGCTGCGCTCCCGTGGGCCGGCCCGGTACTACGGCGGGGAGCGCGCGGCAGCGGCCACCCTCGCGGGCATCGCCGCCGACCACGGGGCACCCGGCGTCCGCGCCGGGGTCGCGGACACCCCGTTCGCCGCCGAGCAGGCCGCACGGGCCCGCCCGGTGCGCCCGGGGGAGCGCGTCCGGATCGTGCCCGTCGACGGCTCGGCGCCGTTCCTGTCCGGGCTGCCGCTCGGGGTGCTCGGGGACGCCGACCTCGCCATGCTCCTCGGACGGCTCGGCATCACTACCCTCGGGGAGTTCGCGGCCCTCGGCGACGAACAGGTGCGCGACCGGTTCGGACCCGCCGGGGCGTTCCTGCACCGACTCGCCGGCGGTCGTGATCCCCGCGAGGTGGCCGCGCGGTCGGTCCCGCCCGAACTCCGTGTCGAGGCGGCGTTCGAACCCCCGCTCGACCGTGCCGACCAGATCGCGTTCGCGTTCCGGCGCTCCGCCGACGACTTCGCCGAACGCCTCCGGGCAGCGGGACTCGTCGCCACCACGATCCGCGTCGGCATCGTCGACGAACGCGACATCCTGCTCGAGCGCACGTGGGTCCACCCGCGGTGGTTCGACGCCGCCGACGTGGTCGACCGGGTGCGCTGGCAGCTCGCCGGCGGGGTCGACCCCACCGGGCTCGAGGCGCCGGTGGTCTCCGTGGCGCTCGAACCCGTCGCAGTGGACGACATGGCGAACCACGAACGCGGGCTGTGGGGGACCGGTCCCGACGAACGGGTGCACCACGCACTCGCCCGTGTGCAGGGGCTCGTCGGACACGACGGGGTCGTCACGCCGCGGGTCGGCGGCGGACGCACCCTGGCCGAGCGCGTCGTGCTCGTCCCGTGGGGCGACGCACCGGTCGGCGGGGAACGCGCCCTGGCGACGGTCCGCGACCGCCCGTGGCCCGGCAAGCTGCCCGGTCCGCCCCCGGCGACCGTGCTCGAACGACCGCGCCCCGTGGACGTCGTCACCGCCGACGGGGGCACCGTCGACGTCGACGACCGTGGGTCTCTGGTCGGCGTCCCCGAACGCTTCCGCGCCGAGGGCGATCACGGCGGCCGGTTCGGGTCCGTCACGGCGTGGGCCGGACCGTGGCCGCTCGTCGTGCGCTGGTGGGAGTCCGGCGGTCGGCGGCTGCACCGCCTGCAGCTCGTCGACGCCGACGGACGTGCGTGGTACCTGGTGCTCGCCGACCACCGGTGGTGGGCCGAGGCGGTCGCGACGTGAACCGCCCGACAGGAAGGCAGCGCTGATGGGGTACAGCAACCCACCCATCCCGTGGTCGCAGTTCGAACGGGCGCTCTCCGACAAGCGGAACCCGGGCAGCTCGCACGCCGGCGACGGCGGCGACAGTCCCGCCTGGTCGCGCAAGCGTGAGCCGTACGCACCCGCCTCCCCACCGCTGCCCGACACCGGCGACGTCCGGGTCGTGCCCTACGCCGAACTGCACGCGCACTCGACGTTCAGCTTCCTCGACGGTGCGAGCGGACCCGAGCACCTCTTCGAAGAGGCCGCCCGGCTGCACCTGCACGGCCTCGCGCTCACCGACCACGACGGCTTCTACGGCGCCGCGCGGATGGCCGAGGTCGCCGAGGCGTACCCGACCGTGGGCACGGTGTACGGCACCGAGCTGTCCCTCGGGCTGACCGAGCCGCAGAACGGGGTCCCCGACCCCGAGGGCACGCACCTCCTCCTGCTCGCCGACGGGCAGGAGGGCTACCACCGGTTGGCCGGCGCGGTCACCCGCGCGCACCTGGCCGCCGGCGCCGAGAAGGGGCGGCCGCGCTACGACCTCGACGACCTGGCGGCGCGGGCGGACGGACACTGGCGGGTCCTCACCGGCTGTCGGAAGGGTGCCGTCCGGCAGGCACTCGAACGCGGTGGCGAATCCGCGGCCGAGGCCGCCCTCCGCACGCTGCTCGACCGGTTCGGCAGTGCCGGTGTCGTGGTCGAGCTCATCGACCAGGGCGACCCGATGGACTCCTCCCGCAACGACGTCCTCGCCGCGCTCGCCGCGAAGCACGCGCTGCCGATCGTGGCCACGGGCAACGTGCACTACGCCACCCCCGACCGGTTCCCGGTGGCGACGGCGCTCGCCGCCGTCCGGTCCCGACGGAGCCTCGACGAGGTCGACGGCTGGCTGCCGGCCGCACCCACCGCCCACCTCCGGTCCGGCGCCGAGATGGCCAGGCGGTTCGCACGCTGGCCGGGTGCCGTCGAGCACAGCGTGACGCTCGCCGACGAGCTGGGCTTCCGGCTGAAGACCGTCAAGCCCGGGCTGCCGGACATCGACGTCCCGGACGGCCACACGACGATGTCCTGGTTGCGGGAGCTGACCTGGCGCGGTGCCCGTCGGTTCTACCCGGGCAGCGCCGACGGTGTGGACCCGCAGAAGCGGGAGCGCATCGAACGCGAACTCGCGGTGATCGAGGACAAGGACTTCCCCGGGTACTTCCTCATCGTGCGCGACATGGTGCAGTACGCCCGCGACCGGGGGATCCTCTGCCAAGGGCGCGGGTCGGCGGCGAACTCGGCGGTGTGCTACCTGCTCGAGATCACCGCGGTGGACTCGATCCGGTACGGGCTGCCGTTCGAGCGGTTCCTGTCGGCGATGCGCGACGAGGAACCCGACATCGACGTCGACTTCGACTCCGACCGGCGCGAAGAGGTCATCCAGTACGTCTACGACAAGTACGGCCGGTTCAACGCCGCCCAGGTCGCGAACGTCATCACCTACCGGCCGAAGGGCGCCGTGCGGGACATGGCGAAGGCGCTCGGTCACAGCCCCGGGCAGCAGGACGCCTGGTCGAAGCAGGTCGAGCGGTGGGGCTCCGTCACCGAGAGCCAGGACCACGACATCCCCGACGCGGTGGTGGACATGGCGCAGCAGGTCCTGGGTTTCCCGCGGCACCTCGGCATCCACTCCGGCGGCATGGTGCTCACCGACCGTCCCGTGGGCGAGGTCGTGCCGATCGAGCACGCGCGGATGGACGGTCGGACCGTGCTGCAGTGGGACAAGGACGACTGCGCGTACATGGGGCTCGTGAAGTTCGACATGCTCGGGCTCGGCATGCTCGCCGCCCTGCAGTACTCGTTCGACCTCGCCGACGAGCACTGCGGGGAACGGTGGGACATGCACTCCATCCCGAAGGAGGAACAGGGCGTCTACGACCAGCTGTGCCGCGCCGACACCATCGGCGTGTTCCAGGTGGAGTCCCGGGCGCAGATGGGCACCCTGCCCCGGCTGCTGCCGCGGCGGTTCTACGACCTCGTGATCGAGGTCGCCCTGGTGCGGCCCGGTCCGATCCAGGGCGGCGCCGTGCACCCCTACATCCGGCGGCGGACCGGCGAGGAGCCGATCACCTACATCCACCCGTCCCTCGAACCGGTGCTCGAGCGCACCCTCGGCGTCCCGTTGTTCCAGGAACAACTCATGCAGATGGCGATCGCGGTCGGCGGGTGTTCGGGCGACGACGCGGACCTGCTGCGGCGCGCCATGGGGTCGAAGCGCGGACACGAGAAGATCGACCGCCTCCGCGACAAGCTCTACGCGGGGATGGCGGCGAACGACATCCACGGTGCGGACGCCGACGCCATCTACGCGAAGATCCAGGCGTTCGCGAACTTCGGCTTCGCGGAGAGCCACTCCATCAGCTTCGCCCTCATCGTCTACGCGAGCGCGTGGATGCGGCTGCACTACCCGGGGGCGTTCCTGGCAGCACTGCTCCGGGCCCAACCGATGGGGTTCTACTCGCCGCAGACGCTCGTGGCGGACGCACGACGGCACGGCGTGCAGGTGCTGCGGCCGGACATCCTGCGGTCGGGCGTGGACGCGACGCTCGAGCCGCTGCCGGACGGGGAACGCGCAGCGACCCCCACCGGTGCGGACGCCTGCCTCGAGGTCGAGCAGCCCCCGGTGCTGCCGTTCGACAAGGGGCTGCCCGACGACACTGCCCAGCACCGTCGGGACGGCGCGTTCGCGGTCCGGCTCGGCCTCGCCGAGGTCGCGTCGCTCGGACGGAAGAGCGCCGAGAAGATCGTCGCGGAACGCGATGCCCACGGACCCTTCACCGACATGTCCGATCTGGCCCGCCGGGTCGGGCTCACGACGGCGCAGCTCGAGGCCCTGGCCGCCGCCGACGCCTTCGCCGCCCTCGGGGTGGACCGCCGCGGCGGCATGTGGTCGGCCGCCCAGGCCGCCGCGGAGCGACCCGACCAACTGCCCGACACCCAGGTGACGGTGCAGCCCCCGCTGTTCGGGCAGATGACCAGCGGGGACGTCCTCATCGCGGACATGTGGTCGACGGGGATGACGACGGACGACCACCCGGTACGGCACGTCCGCGACGGACTCGTCGCCCGCGGGGTGCTCAGCGTGCAGGACACCGCCACGGCGGAGACGGGTCGACGGGTCGAGATCGGCGGGATCGTGACGCACCGGCAGCGTCCGGCGACGGCGTCGGGCATCACCTTCATGAACGTCGAGGACGAGACCGGGCTCGTGAACGTGATCTGCAGCGTCGGGGTGTGGGGGCGCTACCGACGGGTCGCGCGCGAGGCACCGGCGATCATCGTGCGGGGGATCCTCGAGCGCTCGCCGGACGGGGTCGTCAACCTGGTGGCGGACCGGATCGAGCACCTGTCCCTGTCGGTGCGCACCCGGTCGCGCGACTTCCAGTGAGCGGGGACCGTGCTGCGCTGTCGAGCGTGGCGGACCGCTGCGCCCTCGCCGGGGTGGGCCGCTCGGTGCGGGGACGTCCTCGACGGAGGATTCGTGTCGTCCGACCGACGACGACGTCGTCCGTCCGTCCGTCCGTCCGTCCGTCAGTCAGTCAGACGACGACTACGACGCCTCGGGCACGCGCACGGTGACCTCGAGCCCACCGGAGCGGACGTTGCGCAGGGATGCCGTGCCCCCGGCTCGTTCCGCGACCGCCCGCACGATCGCGAGCCCGAGGCCGGAGCCGCCGGGCAACGGGATGGCGCCGGTGGCCGGGTCCGGGTTCGGCCGCGACTTCCGGGCCTCGTCGGGGCGGGTGAACCGGTCGAAGGCCACGGGGATGAACGACTCGGGGACGCCGGGCCCGTCGTCGGTGATCTGCAGGACGCCCTCGCCGGCGGCGCTCCGCCACGACACGAAGACGCCCCCGCCACGCGGCAGCGCGGACACGGCGTTGCCGGCGATGTTCGTGACGAGCTGCGCCATCCCACCGGTGTCGAGCCGGTACCGCGGCTCCGAGTCGTCGCTGGCCCCGGATCCGTCGAGGCCGGTCGGGGGCTCCAGGTCGAAGTCGACGGTCACGTCCTTCGCGGACGCGATCAACCGCACGCGGTCCACGGCGGTCATCACCTCGTCGCCCAGGTCGGACCAGCTGGTGAGCGTCTGCTCCTGGCCGTCCTGGTCACGCTGCTCGGACTCCTCGATGCGGGACAGCGCGAGCAGGTCGTTCGCCAGGCGCGACAGGCGGGCGACGTTGCCCTTCGCGCGCTCGATGTGGCCGGCGAGGGCAGCGGCGTCGTCGCCGTCCAACGAGGCGAGGTCGAGCTGGGTCGTGAGGATCGCGAGCGGCGTGCGGAGCTCGTGGCTGGCGTCGGAGACCATCTGGCGCTCACGCTCGGTGGCCTGGCGGGTACGGGCGAGGAAGGCGTTGAGGGTGGTGGCGAGCGACGCGAGTTCGTCCTGGGCCGGGCCGACCGGTAGTTCGGCGCGCTCCGGTGCGACGGAGAGCCGCTCCGCCTCGCGGCGCATGCGGTTCACCGGCCGGAGCGCCGCGGTGGCCAGCACCCACGACGCGACGCCGAACGCGATGAGGATCGCGAGGCCGGTGAGCGAGAGGGTCGAGGTCAGGTCGTCGACGACGATCGCCTCGGCCTGCGAGTTGCGCGCTGCGACGACCGTCCACCGGCCCGCGTGGTTGACCGGGTGCTCCACGACGACGCGGTACTCGGAGCCGGACACGCGGATCACCGAGGTCCCGGCCTTCGTCGTCATCAGGCTGCCGAGTGCGCGCTCGACCTTCGGCGGCATGGTCGACAGGGCGATGTCACCCGACGGCGACACCACGGCGACGAGCTGCGCGTTGCCGGGCGCGGAGAGCTTCGGATCGCTGTCGACCTCGAGCGTCGCGACGTACGGGTCGGCGTCGGCGTCGAGCAGGGTCCTGGTCGCACTCGCGACGACGCTGACGACCTGGAACCGCATGACGAGCACCAGCAGCACGATGACGACCGCGGCGATGGCGGTCGAACCGATGGTGATCCGCGAGCGGAGCGACAGCACCCGCAGCGGACGGATCAGACCGCGCCTCGGGGTGTCCGGTCCGGAGGTGTGCGGAGCGCCGGTCACGCCCCGAGGAGGTCGAGCCGGTAGCCGCGACCGCGCACGGTCGAGATCGCCACGGTGGCCTCGTGCGAGGTCAGCTTCTTCCGCAGGTACGAGATGTACTGCTCGACGACGTTCGGGTCGACGTGCTGCGAGCCGTCCCAGACCTCTTCCAGGATCTTCGGCCGGTCCACGACGGTGCCGACGGAACGGGCGAGCAGGCGCAGGAGCGCGAACTCGGTCGGGCTGACGGCGACACGTTGCCCCTTGATGAGGATGCGACGGGCCTCGGAGTCGATCGCGACGTCGCCCACCTCGATGGTGCGCGGAGCGCCGGCGGTCTCGCGGCGGCCGAGCGCGCGCAAGCGAGCGGTGAGCTCGGCGAAGGCGAAGGGCTTGGTCAGGTAGTCGTCCGCGCCGGCGTCCAGACCGAACACCCGGTCGTCGACCGCGTCGCGCGCGGTGACCAGGAGGATCCGGACCGGGTCCTCGCGCTCGCGGATGCGCCGAGCGAGTTCGAAGCCGGACATCCCCGGCATCATCACGTCGACCACGGCGAGGTCGAACGCCTGCTCGCCGAGGGCGATGAGCGCCTCGACACCGTTCTCGACCGCGGTGACGCGGTACCCCTCAGCCGCGAGACCACGCTCCATGAGCGCGCGCATCTCGTCATCGTCCTCGACCACCAACAGGCGCATAGCGACCTCCTCGGACCCATCGTGGCATCGAACCGACGGACCAGGGGTGTTCCGGCACCGAACTCGCTGAATCTCGTCACAGTGAGGAGCCGTCACGCTCCGAGGTTCCCGCAGGAACGGGCAGAACGGTCTGTCCCTCGTTCGTGGGACGTGAGCGGCCGGTGCTTCATTGCTAGGCTCACGCCCCGGACGACGCGTACCCGACGCAGCGTCCGCACTGGGGGCACCATGAACGAAACGCCGGACCACCCGGCCCTCGTCCGACTCCGAGCCGAGCTCGACGCCGCATGGAAGGGCATCGGCGTCCTCGGTGACATGGAGGACGACAGCCGCGACCGCGTCGTCGCCGAACTGCGCACGGCGGTTCCCGACGTCGCGAGCCTGGCCGCCCGGGCGGCCGGGACAGAGGCCGCTGTCGCCGAGATCAACCGGTTCGCGGACGTCGAGGTCGTCGCGACCGATGCGTCCCTGCCGACGGCGACCATCTGGGACGACATCGTGCACACCGCGGCCGAAGCGGCGTCCGCCGCCCGCTGACCAGCGCGAGGAACCCCGCTGACCAGCGCGCAGGGAGTCAGTCGTCCTCGCCGAGCAGCTCCTCGCGCACGCGCCGGATGTCCTCGAGCAGTGCGCCGATGAGCACCCAGTGCCGCGAGTTCGGCCGGACGACGGTGAGCGGCGCGGTCAACGCCGGCTCCTGTGCCGCGGGTTCCTCGTGGGCGAGCAGCGGCGCAGCGGAGCCGGAGGACGCCACCTCGGACGCGGCGACCCGCGCCCCGAGCGCCCGGACGTCGGCCCCGATGCGGGCGACCTCGGTGGCGATGCTGCCGACGACCGGGTCGGCGCGCAGGTCGGGCGCGGTGTTGTCGTGGACGGCACGGGTCATGCCGGTGACGCGGGTGACCAGGACGCGCAGGTGTTCCGCGGTCGCGAGGTCGTCGTCGAGGATCGTCCGGTGGCGCCCGCCACGGGGGTTCATGGTCAGGGACTCCCGCGCGGCGGTGAGCGAGGCCTCCGCCCGGCCGTGCTGCTGTCGCAGTGCGCGGGCCTGCAGGAGCGCGTCGTGCCAGCGGTCCCGGTCCCAGCCCTCGGTGAGGCCGATCGCGATCCGCTCGAACGCCGCAGCGGTGTCGCGGGCGAGCCGGGCGACGGCGAGGTGCGCGGGGCCGAGCAGGACGGGCGGCACGATGAGGGCGTTGACGATGAGCGCGACGATCGCGCCGAGGACGGTCTCGAGGATGCGGTCCGCCGAGTAGTTCGGCGTGACGACGCCCGCGGTGAGCACGAGCATCCCGCTGATGCCGACCTGCGTGGCCGAGGTCGGCGTGAGCCGGAGCGCCCACGCGATGAGGATCGCGAGCACGATGACGAGCAGGACGACCCACACGGAGTCTCCGAGCAGCAGGTGGAACCCGGTGGCGAGCACCACGCCGATGACGACGCCCGCGCTCCGCTCGAGCCCCTTCACGAACGACTGGTTGATGCTCGGTTGCACGACGAGCAGGGCGGCGATGGCGGCGAAGGTCGGGAACGGGCCGTCGATGAGCACCCGGCAGAGCAGCACGGCGGCGACCACCGCGACCGCGGTCTTGACGACCTGCAGGAACGGCGTGCGGCTGGAGCTGCGGAGACGCGCGACCGGGTTCACGTCGACCACGGTAGCCACGGTCCGCACGCCGAGCCGTGCACGAACGCGACGAAACCCGCGGCGTCCGGTTGACTGGTGTCGTGTGGCCCAACCATGAGCGCGTCATCCCGCAGGCCTTCGCCGGCTCCGGGACCTCCGTGGTGGCCGCGCGCGCCCACTCCGTCGAGCCGTCCGGCAACGGCTACCTGTACGGGTACGAGGTCGACACGGTCGACCGCAGCGGGCAGCGCGCCACGGTCCTGACGTACGTCGACACCGGCGGGACCCACGACCAGAACAGCGCCATCGTGACCGACCCGGCGACGGGGGACCCGGTGTCCGTGTGGGCGTACCCGAACGACCCCGGACTGCCGGTGCTGCCGCAGGTCACGTACCGGGACGCCGTCGCCGAGCTCCTCACGACGCTGGGCATGCCGGTCACCGACCCGACCCTCACCGTCGCGGCCTACCGCCCGGGGAAGCGTGCCGTGGTCCGGGTGGACGCCCCGGAGGGCACGGTGTTCCTCAAGGTCGTCCGCCCGCACCGGGTGGCCCCGATCGAGCGCTCGCACGAGCAGTTCGTCTCGGCGGGTCTGCCGGTGCCGCGGGTCCTGTCGAGTCGTGGCGACGGACTCCTCGTCCTCGAGCGCATCCGCGGTGTTCCCGCGGGCAGTCGCATCCTCGACATCGCCGACGACCCGCGGTTCGTGGCGTCGCTCGCTGCGCTCACCGGACGGATCGCGACGGTCCCGATGACGCAGCAGGCGCGTGCGGACGCGATGGACCACGCGGACTGGCACCGTCGCACCCTGGTCGCGGCGCTGCCGCAGGACGCCGAGGAGATCGACGCGCTCTACGACGCGATCGGTCGGCGGTCGATCGGCTGGGCGTCGACGACGAAGCAGGTGGTGCACGGCGACCTGCACCTCGAGCAGGTGTTCGTCGACGAGGACGAGCCGTGGCGGATCTCCGGTCTGCTCGACATCGACACCGCGGGCTGGGGCTTCCCGGTCCGTGACATCGGCGCCGTGGTCGCGCACCTCGTCGTCACCGGGCTCTGGCACCGGTCGCGCGGGGACGCGGAGCGCGGTGCCGCCGCGGAACGCCTCGCCGACGCGGTCGCCCGCGACTGGGTGGCGCGGAACCCCGACCAGACGGACCGCATCGGCCCCGCCATCGGCGCGCAACTCCTGGCACACGCCGGCGGGCAGGCGACGACCGGGTCGGCGAACGGCATCCACACCGCCGAGCAGCTGCTCGCCGCGACGCAGGCCGCCCTGGCCGAGGCGGCGCCGGTCCTCCCGTCCGACGGGCTCGTCCGTCCCCGGTCCGCACCGCAGGTCTGACGCCTCCCGTCGCGGTCGCAGGACACGACGCGTGGGCGTCGTCCTGGTCGCACGAACCGTCGTCCGACGGCCCGCACGGCGGCAGATCGCGCGACCTGAGCAGCCGCGCACGCGCGGCCGGTGGGGGTGACCACGGGACTGACGGGAGGCGCGTGGCGGGCTCGCGCCGCGCCTCCCGACCGGCAGGTGGCCGGGCGACGGCCTGGAGGCGCGACTCGCGCGGGTGCCGTCGAGTCGCCTCCGTCGGTGGTCGGGGAGTAAACTGACCGCGCACGCACCGGATCCCCGCGTGCCGCGTCGATTCCGGACGCAGCAGTCGGTCGCTTGACCGACGTGGGGAGCGGATCCGTGGTCGTCCCGTGGGGGCGTCACGTGCGTGTGACGGCGCCGGATCCCGGCGCGGTCCGTCGCATGCGGCACCACCCGGTGGCCGCGATGGGAACGGACCGCGGGACTCCACCGGACGTCCCGAGCGGGGACCGGCGAAGCAGCAGGCCATGGTGGCCGGCGAGCACCGGGGTCGTGTCAGGCTCCGGTCCAGGACTTCCGCCCCGTGGGGCGGCTCGCCCGTGACGAACGGGCGGAACAGGAGGAGCGTTGGCTCGATCAGGCACCCGGCGAGCAGCCGGCGGCACGCGGACCGCATCCCGCCGTACCCGGCCGCTCGACAACGACGGCGTCATCCCCGTCCTCGCCCGCGCGGTGCGCGAGGTCGAGGCAGCTGCCCAGCGGGGCCCGTTGAAGGCCTCGAACCGGTCGAAGTTCCAGGCGGTCGCCCTGCTCATGCGCGAGGAGCGCGCCCGGGTCAAGGCAGACACCGAGCTCACCGACTCCCAGCGCGCCGAGCAGCTCAAGCGGCTCGACGGCGTCGCGACCATCCTCGCGAAGACCGCCGCACGGGACACCAGCGTCATCCAGCTCCTCACCGAAGAGGCGTCGGTGAGCGAGGCGACCCGGACGGTCAAGCGCGACATGATGATCGCCGGTGGCATGGAGCTGCAGCCGGAGGACCTCGTCATCGCGGCCGAGCCGTCCCCGACGGTCGAGAGCCCGGTCCGTTCCGTCGTGCCGCAGGCCGTCGTGCAGCGCCAGCTCGCCAACCCGTTCATGCCGCCGGACTTCGCGCTCGCCGACCAGCCCGTCGCGCACCCGCGCCGCCTGGCCAACTGGGAGCTGTTCGGCCCGCTCTTCAAGTCGTTCGAGTACGGCGCGGGCGGGGGCGTGGCGTCGATGCCGCTGCCGGAGCCCGCGACGCTGCACTCGCGGTCGGGCACCACGCTCATGAAGCACCAGGCGGAACTCATCGCCGCGGCGTCCCAGGGGCACCGCACGTTCCTGCTCGCCGACGAGCCCGGCCTCGGCAAGACGGCACAGTCGCTCCTGGCCGCCGACGCCGCGAACGCGTTCCCGCTGCTCGTCGTCGTGCCGAACGTCGTCAAGACCAACTGGGCGCGCGAGGCGGCACGCTGGGTCCCGAACCGCACCGCGACCGTCATCCACGGTGACGGCGACGACCTCGACGGCTTCGCGGACATCGTCATCGTGAACTACGAGATCCTCGACCGGCACGCCGGCTGGCTCGGCGCGTTCGGGTTCAAGGGGATGGTGGTCGACGAGGCGCACTTCATCAAGAACAAGGACTCGCAGCGCTCGCGCTTCGTGCTGCAGCTCGCCGAGAAGATCCGGCAGCGCACCGCGGCACCGCTCATGATGGCGCTGACCGGGACGCCGCTCATCAACTCGGTCGAGGACTTCCGGACCATCTGGGAGTACCTCGGCTGGATCGACGACAAGAAGCCGCGCGCGAAGCTCATGAACGAGCTCGAGGAGATCGGCCTCACCCCGGCCGACCCCGGCTTCTTCGTCGAGGCGCGCAAGGCCGTCATCGACCAGGGCATCGTCCGACGTCGCAAGGTCGACGTGGCGGCGGACATCCCCGCCCGCCGCATCGCCGACATCCCCGTGGAGCTCGACGACGAGGTCGGCCGGTCGATCCGCGACGCCGAGCGCGAGCTCACGGCGAAGCTGGTCAAGCGCTACCACCAGGCACTCGACGCGCGGACCGGGCAGGACCCGGTCGACGGCATCGACCACAAGCTCGTCCGCCAGGTCGCCCGCTGGGAGCTCGAGGACCAGGACGCCTCGTCGACCGGCGAGAACGTGTTCTCGATGGTGCGACGGATCGGTCGGGCCAAGGCACAGCTCGCGGCGGACTACGCGGCGCAGCTCGCCTCGAACGTCGGCAAGGTCGTCTTCTTCGCGAAGCACCTCGACGTGATGGACCAGGCGGAGGAGGTCTTCGCCCGTCGTCACCTCCAAACCGCGACCATCCGCGGCGACCAGACCCCGGCGCAGCGCACGGCCGAGATCGACTCGTTCGTGAACGACCCCGACGTCGCCGTCATCGTCTGCTCGCTGACCGCTGCGGGCGTCGGCCTCAACCTGCAGGTTGCGTCGAACGTCGTCCTGGCGGAGCTGTCGTGGACGAGCGCCGAGCAGACCCAGGCCATCGACCGCGTGCACCGCATCGGGCAGGAAGAGCCGGTCACCGCGTGGCGCATCATCGCGGCGCAGACGATCGACACGAAGATCGCCGAGCTCATCGACTCGAAGGCGTCCCTGGCCGCCCGTGCCCTGGACGGGTCCGACGAGGAGGTCACCGACTCCGGCGACATCCAGCTCGACGCCATGGCGGCGCTGCTGACCGAGGCGCTCGGCGGCTGACGCCGGTCGCCGCCCCCTGGTACGAACATCGCGCCCCGTTGCCACGGGGCGCGATGTCCGTACGGGGGTGCGACGCGCGTCAGATGCGGGACTGGACCTCGGCGAGCGAGGGGTTCGTCGCGGTGCTGCCGTCGGGGAACACCAGGGTCGGCACGGTCTGGTTGCCGCCGTTGACCTCGGCGACGAGCTCGGCGGTGCCGGGCGTCTGCTCGATGTCGACCTCGGTGTAGGGCACGCCGGCCTTCGTCATCTGGTTCTTCAGCCGCGCGCAGTAGCCGCACCAGGTGGTCGTGAACATCGTGACGGCGCCGGCCTCCGGCACGAACGCGTCGCGGGTGATCGTCTCGCTCATGCGCTCAGGCTAACTCCTGCTCCTGAGGGTCTTGCGCCCCTTGTTCGATATAGGTAGCTTGAGTCGATGGAACCGATCCGACGCGTGACCGCCCCCACGCTCGACGTGCTCGGTGCACTGCTCACCGCGGACGGGCCGACCTGGGGGCTGCTCGTCATCAAGGCGACCGGGCGACAGGCCGGCACCGTGTACCCGATCCTCGAACGACTCGAACAGCTCGGGTGGATCCGATCCAGCTGGGACGACGACGCCGAGCGGTCCGGGCCTCGACGACGGCTCTACGAGTTCACGGCGGACGGCGTCGTCGCGGCGCGCGGGCTCGTCGACACGCGGACGGCGGCTGCCCGGGCAGCGGCGCGTCCGGCCGGGGCCGTCCGTCCGAGCAACCGACCGGTGGCATCGTGAGCGCGCTCGACCGGGTACTGGTCTCGGCGGCGGTCGCGATCTCGCCCGCTGCCCACCGCGAGACCCGCCGGGAACAGTGGCTCGCGGACGTGCAGGGCGCCGACGAACTCGACCTCTCGCCGACCGCGCTCGCGTTCGGCGCCTTCACCACGGCCCTCTTCCACCGCCGGGCCGTCCGCCGCACCACCTGGGGGACCACGATGACCGCAGCACCGACCGGCGACCGCCCGGAGCCGCACCGCATCCGGACCGTGCCCGTCCTCGTCGCCGTGGCGGTGATCTCGGTGCTCGCATCGGGGGCGTGGCTGGTCCTGCAGCCGAACGGCGGGTACGAGGCCCTGGCCGACCGGGTGCTGAGCATCCTCGGCCTCCAGGTGCTCGCCGTCGGCGTCCCCAGCATCGCGATCGCGCTCGCGGCGCTCGTGCTGCCCACCAGCCGACGACGGCGACGGATCGGGGCCAGCACGGTCCTCGCCGCGGGGGCCGTGGCGATCGCCGCTCCCTACTCCAGCGTCGTGCTGGTACCGACGCTCGGCCTCGTGCCCCTGTTCCTCGCCCTCGCTGGCTGGTTCATCGCCGCACGGGTCCCCGCGTGGACGTGGGTGTTCGCCACCCTCCCCGTGCTCTACGCCTTCCTCGACGGCAGCGGCGCCCTCTACACGCTCGTCCCGCAGCGCTGGACGCCGTTCCTGGTCGGTGCTCCGTACCTCGTGCTCGTCCTCGCCGGGTTCCTCGCGAGTCGGTTCTCCACAGGGCGGACCGCCGAGTTCGGGGCGCACGGAGGAACCCTGGTAGACAAGAGCGCGTGAGCGACACCCACCTCGAGATCGAGCGCACCTACGACCTGCCCGAGGGCGGTGCCCTGCCGGACCTGGTCGGCGCCGGTGGCGTCCTCCGCACCGAGCACGAAGAGCCGTTCGAGCTCGACGCCACCTACTGGGACACCGACCGCTACGACCTCGTCGCCGCGCGGGTGACCGTGCGGCGACGGACCGGCGGCCCCGACGCCGGATGGCACATCAAGCGGTCCGAGTCGGACACGGTCCGGCACGAGCAGCACTTCCCCCTGACCGAGGACGCCGACGTCGTCCCGGACGATGTCCTCGCCGCGCTGTTCAGCGAGCGTCGCGGTCGGGCGTTGCGTCCGGTCGTCCGCATCACCACCACCCGCACGGTCACCCGGCTCCTCGACGAGGACGGCGACCAGGTCGCCGAACTCGCCGACGACCAGGTCACCGCCCAGCGTCTCGACGACGAGGCGCCGGAGACCCCGCGCACGTGGCGCGAGGTCGAGGTCGAGGCCGTGGGCGGCGTCGACCAGCAGGTGGCGCACGAGCTCTTCGCGGCGCTCGACGGCCGGTTCGCGGCCGTCGGGGCCGCGCCCGCCGCCGTCGCGTCGAAGCTCGCGCGGGGGCTGGCCGGAGCACCGGCACCGCGCCTCCGCACCGAGGACAAGCCCGCCAAGGGCACGACCGCACGCATCCTGGCCAAGCGGGTGCGGAAGCTGCGCACCGCGCTCCTCACCCAAGAGGCCCGGCTCCGCTCCGGCGACGCCGCCGACCTCCGGCAGACGGCCGACACCACCCTCGAGATCGCCGCGATCCTCGGTGCCTACCGCCCGGCGTTCCCCGACGGGGACGCCGTCGACCGTGCCGCTGGCGCGGCGGACGCCCTGGCCGGCGTGACGGCGCGTGCCGCGCTCGCCGAGTACCTGATCGAGCGGTTGCCGCGCACGTCGTCACCGGCACAGGACGACCTCGTGGACGCGATGACCCGCGAGCGCATCCTCGCCTCCACCCGTGAGCGGCGCGACCAGGCGGTGCGGGACGTCGTCGCGTTCCTGCACGGGGAGCCGTTCCTGGAACTGCTCGACGCCCTCGACGACGCTGCCGAGCGGCCCGCGCCGACCGCGTGGTCGCTCCGCTCGCCGAAGCAGGTCGCGCAGGACGTCGGCGCGGACGTGAAGCCACGCGTGCGCGAGCTCGTCCGGGCCGCCGTCGCCGACGACACCTCGGACACCGCCGCCGAACGCGAGGCCGCCGACCGTGCGACGACCGAGGCCGCCTGGCAGGAGACCATGCGGGCCCGGATGGCGATGGACGTGCTCGGCGACGACGCGTTCCCGCACGCGCTGTGGAAGCGCATCGGCACCGCGGCGGACGTGCTCACCGAGCGGGTGCGTTCCCTGCACGCCCTCGACATCCTCCGGGCGAACGCCGCGATCGCGGAACGCGGCGGCGAGGGCACGTTCGGGTACGGCGTGCTCGCGGGGGACCGGGTGCGGCTGGCGGAGGAGTCCTACGACGAGGCGGTGCACGCGCTCAACCGCGTGTGAGGCAGCGGCGGCACGCGTGTCGTGTCGCTGCCCCGGACAGCGATGGCCGGGTCCCGTGCGGGACCCGGCCATCGCTCGTCGCGTGCGGCGCGCGGCGGTGCTCAGCCGGCTGCGACCGGGTTCGCGCTCGCGGCCGCCGGGGTGGTGTCGGCGAGCCCGAGCACGTCGAGCATCCACGCGAGCTCGAAGGCCCGCTCCTTCCACGAGTCGTACCGCCCGCTCACGCCGCCGTGCCCGGCGGCCATCTCGGTCTTGAGCAGCACAGGTGCACCGACCTCGCGCAGCTTCGCGGTCCACTTCGCCGGCTCGACGTAGAGCACGCGCGTGTCGTTGATGCTCGTCACGGCGAGGATCCGCGGGTACTGGACGTCGTCGCGGACGTTCTCGTACGGCGTGTACTCGCTCATGTACCGGTAGACCTCGGGGTCGTGCAGCGGGTCGCCCCACTCGTCCCACTCGATCACGGTCAGGGGCAGGTCCGGGTCGAGGATGCTCGTCAGCGCGTCGACGAAGGGCACCGCTGCGAGGATGCCGGCGAACCGCTCCGGCGCGAGGTTCGCCACGGCACCCATCAGGAGACCACCGGCACTGCCGCCCTCGGCGACCAGGCGGTCGGCGGACGTCCGACCGGAGTCGATGAGGTGGGTGGCGACGGCGACGAAGTCCGAGAAGGTGTTCTTCTTCGTGAGGGTCTTGCCGTTCTCGTACCAGTGCCGACCCATCTCACCGCCGCCGCGCACGTGCGCCACGGCGAACACGACGCCCCGGTCGAGCATCGACAGGCGCATCACGCTGAAGCCGGGGTCGATCGAGTGCTCGTAGGAGCCGTACCCGTACAGGTGCAGCGGCGCAGGGCGGTCGGTGTCGACCGCGTCACGGCGCCAGACGAGCGAGATCGGCACGCGGGTGCCGTCCTCCGCCGTGGCCCAGTCGCGTTCCTGCACGTAGTCGGCCGGGTCGTAGCCGCCGAGCACGGGCTGCCGCTTGAGGACCGTGACCTCGCCGGTGGCCAGGTCGAGGTCGCTCACCTCGGACGGCGTCACGAACGACGTGAACCCGATCCGGAGCGTCGGCTGGTCCCACTCCGGGTTGCCGCCGAGGCCGGCCGAGAAGAGGGCCTCGTCGAAGGGCACCTCGTGCGCGTCTCCGTAGCCGTCGCCCTCGATGGGGATGATCGCGATCCGGGGGAGCGCCTCGGAGCGGTACTCGAGCGCGAGGTGCCCCGCGAACGCGTCCACCGACTCGATGCGGCGCTCCGTGTCGTGCGCGACGACGACGCGGCGGTCGCGCTCGGACGTCGGGTCGTCCGCGGGGACGTCGACCAGCTCGAAGTTCTCGGCGCCGTCGTTGTGGAGCACCAGGAACCGGTCGCTGCCGCCGACGATGGCGTGCTCGATCTCGTACTCGACTCCCTCACGCCGCGGCCAGACGACCTGGAACTCGCCGGTCGGGTCCGCCGCGTCGAGGACCAGTGCCTCGGAGGTGATCTTCGATCCGAGTTCGATGACGATGTACTGCGACGACCGGGTGACCCCGACGCCGACCCAGTAGCGGTCGTCCGGCTCCTCGAAGACCACGACGTCGTCGCTCGCGCTGCTGCCCACGGTGTGCCGCCAGATCCGGTCGGGACGCCAGGAGTCGTCGACCGTCGGGTAGAAGACGTAGCGGCCGGAGGGGTCGAACGTCGCACCGGCGCCGGTGTTCGGGATCTCGTCGCCGAGGTCCTGCCCGGTCGTCAGGTCGCGGACCCGCAGGGTGTAGCGCTCGTCGCCCTCGACGTCGGTGCCGTAGACGAGTCGGGTGCCGTCGTCGCTGATGTCGTAGGAGCCGAGCGAGAAGAAGTCGTGACCGTCGGCCAGCGCGTTCCCGTCGAGCACGACCTGCTCGTCGGGGAGCGTCGCGGCTCCCTCGACCACGGCGGGCGGCGTCCAGTCGTCCGGGGCGCTGATCGGCGCCCGGCAGTGCACGCCGTACTGGCTGCCCTCGGCCGTGCGCGTGAAGTACCACCAGTCGCCCATGCGGACCGGGACGGACAGGTCGGTCTCGCGGACCCGGCCCTTCACCTCGGCGAAGATCCGGTCCCGCAGGTCGCCCAGGTGCGCGGTCTCGGCGTCGGTGTGCGCGTTCTCGGCCTCGAGGTACGCGAGGGTGTCCGGCGACTCCTTGTCGCGCAGCCACTCGTAGTCGTCGACGAAGTCGATGCCGTGGTGGGTCCTCGTGACGGGCCGCTTGGCGGCGGTGGGAGGGGTGGCCTGTGCGTGCTCGCTGCTCACCACCCCACCCTATTCGCCCGCCGGTGTCCCCAGCAGGGAGGGCTCGTCGGCGCGGGTCGCTACCGTGGTGGCATGAGCAACTCCTTCGTCGTCACGAACGCACACGTGGTCCCCGTCTCCGCCCCCGAGTTCGACGGCACCGTCGTCGTCGAGGACGGCAGGATCACCGCCCTCGGCACGGACGTCACCGGTCCGGACGGCCTCGAGGTCGTGGACGCCGGCGGCGCTTGGCTCGTCCCCGGGTTCGTCGAGTCGCACGGCCACGTCGGCATCCACGAGGAGGCGAACGGCGAGGCGGGGAACGACACCAACGAGATGACCGGTCCGAACATGGCGGGCGTCCGGGCGATCGACGCCATCGACATCGACGACGAGGGCTTCCGCGACGCGCTCGCCGGTGGCATCACCTCGATCGTCGTCAAGCCGGGCTCCGGCAACCCGATCGGCGGCCAGACCGTCGCCATCAAGACCTGGGGCGGCCGCACCATCGACGAGCAGCTGATCTCCGACGCCGTCAGCATCAAGAGCGCCCTCGGGGAGAACCCGAAGCGCGTCTACGGCGGCAAGGGCCAGACGCCCTCGACCCGCCTCGGGGTCGCGAAGATCATCCGGGACGCCTTCGTCGAGGCGCAGAACTACCGTGCGGCCCGCGATGCTGCCGCCGCGAAGGACGAGCCCTTCGCCCGCGACCTGACGAAGGAGACCCTCGTCCGCGTCCTCGACGGCGAGCTCGCGTGGGACCAGCACACGCACCGTCACGACGACATCGCGACGGCGATCCGTCTCTCCGAGGAGTTCGGCTACCGCCTCGTCGTCAACCACGGCACCGAGGCGCACAAGATCGCGGACGTCCTCGCCGAGAAGGACATCCCCGTCATCTACGGTCCGCTCTTCACGAGCCGCTCGAAGGTCGAGCTGCGCGACCGTGGGATCCCGAACCTCGCCGCGATCGCCGCCGCCGGCGTCCGCGTCGCGATCACGACGGACGCGCCGGTCGTCCCGATCAACATGCTCGTCGACCAGGCGACCGCCGCGGTGAAGGAGGGGCTGCCCCGCCAGACGGCGCTCGAGGCGCTCACCACGAACCCGGCGGACTTCCTCGGCTTCGGCGACCGGGTCGGTCGGCTCGCGGAGGGCTACGACGCCGACCTCGTGCTCTGGGACGGCGACCCGCTCGACGCCACCAGCCGCGCGACGCGCGTGTGGATCGACGGTGTGTCCGTCTTCACCTGGGCCGACGGACAGGGCGTCACCACGCCGCGCTGGTAGCGACCGGACCACGGACGGGAGGCACGGTGCCAGCCGGCACCGTGCCTCCCGTCCGTCATCGCCGCCGCAGCCCGGCGGCGGTCCGTCAGACCTCGCGCGCGAGCAGGAAGTCGTTGATGCGGGTCGTGAGCTCGGCGTCGATCGCCCGGTCCGTCCCGTCGACGGACCGGATGGGTGCCGCCTGCCGCACGCTCGACACGAGCCAGGCGGCGTCAGCGGTGCGCAGGTCCTCCAGCGTGAGGAGCTCGTAGGCGGTCTCGATCCCCTCCTGCTCGGCGAAGCGGAAGACGTCGGCCTGCGTCGTGCCGTCGAGGATCCCGATGTCGGTGCGCGGCGTGACGAGCCGTCCGCCAACTGACAGGACGAGGTTGGCGCGGGTGCCCTCGAGCAGGTAGCCGTCGGTGGACACGAAGACCGCGTCGTCGGCACCACGGCGGGCGGCCTCGCGGAGGGCGGCCATGTTCACGGCGTAGGACAGCGTCTTCGCGCCCTGCAGCAGCCAGGGTGACGTCCGCTCGACGTCGTGCCGGTAGCCGCGGTCCAGCGTCACGACCGAGATCCCCTCGGTGCGGGCTGCGGTGGAGTCGCCCGAGGGTGCTGCGTAGACCCAGCCCGTCGGCCGGTCCGTGCCCTCGACGCCACGGGTGAGGACGGTCTTCGCGAAGGCCTCGCGCACGGGGTCGAGGCGGGCGCACACGGCCTCGACGGCCTGTCGCCAGGCGTCGGTGTCCGGCGCGGGCAGGTCGAGCTTCGCGGCGGAGCGGGCGAAGCGCGCGAGGTGGGCCTCGAGCGCCTGCGGATGCCCGTCGACCACGGTGATGGTCTCGAAGACGCCGTCGCCCCGAGTGACACCGAGGTCCTGTACCTGGACGTGCTCCTCGAGCGGCTTCGCCCACGTGAACGCGTCGGCGGCGGGATCGTGCGGCGCTGCGTCACGCGAGGGCTGGTTCAGGACGGCGAGGACGGTTTCGGTCATGGCCCCATCCAACCGCAGCTCAGCTGGCGTCGGGCAGGGCACCCATCAGCTTCCACACCGCGGGGGTGAGCTCCGGGTGCTGGAGGGCGATGCGGCGCAGCCGGTGGTACTCCTCGCCCATCCGCGTGCCCTGGCCGGACGCGGGGTGCGACGACCACTGCGCGCTCCGCTTGCCGATCGCGTCGTCGAGCTCGACGGCGTCCGCCCGGAGGATGAGCACGACCTGCTCGTCGACGGTGGGGAGGGTGGGCATGAACTCCCACGGGTCCTCGCCCTGACGGCTCCGGTGCTCGACGAGCATCGAGATCTCCTCGGCGGCCTCGGCACGCAGCACTTCGAGGCTGCGCCCCGTCCGCCGGGACTCAGCCATGGTGCCCCCGCAGCACGCCTGCCATGGAAAAAGCGTACGCCACTTCTTCCGTCAGACTGGACGCGTGACCGTGCGCGACGAGACCAAGGACCAGCACCCGCCGGTGGCGGTCGTCTACCTGGTGCGCGACGACGGGACCGGTCCGCGGGTCCTCCTCGGCGAGAAGCGGCGCGGCCTCGGTGCCGGGCGGCTGGTCGGTCCGGGCGGCAAGCGCGAGCCGGGGGAGTCGGCCGTCGACGCCGCGGTGCGCGAGGTGCGTGAGGAGGTCGGCCTGCGGATCGCGGCTGCCGACCTGGAGGCGCGGGGCACGTTGGACTACCGGTTCCCGTACCGACCGTCCTGGTCCCAGGTCTCGGACGTCTTCGTCTGCCGCCGCTGGCAGGGCACCCCGACGGGCAGCGACGAGCTGGAGCCGCGCTGGGTCCCGGTCGACGCCGTGCCCTGGGACGCGATGTGGGACGACGCGCGGTACTGGCTGCCGGGGGTGCTCGCGGGCGGCTCGGTGCGGGCGCGGTTCACGTTCGCCGAGGACAACGCGACGGTGGCGGGCTTCAGCGGCACCGGCCTCTGACCGCTGCCGGCCGACGCGACTCAGCGGGTCTGGGTGCGGGTGCTGCCGGTCCGGGCTTCCTCGGCAGCGGCGATGACCTCGGCGTCGCCGCTCCGGCCCCCGAGCGGGCGCACGAAGAAGTCGATGATCCCGAACACGATCGCGCCGATCATCGCGAACATCGCCCAGCCGACGAAGAGGCCGGCGACGTTCCGTCCGTCGGCCGGGGCGAGGAGGACGCTCGCGGCGTAGAAGCCGACCGTCAGCACGAGGAACACGACGACGACGGTGACGAGGACGCGGTGCCAGGCGTTGCGGGGGTTCATGGCGCCCAGGATACCGCCCGGCCGCCGATCCCCGGCCCCCGGCCGCACGGCCACCCGACCCCCGGTCAGCGGTCCGCGTGCCGACCGTGCGGACGATCGCCGGCGGTGTCCGACCGGCTGCCGTCGGAGCGCTCGGTCCGGTCGCCGCGAGCCGAGGCGTCGGAGCGGACCGTGGCTCGGGATCCGTCGGTGCGCGGGACGGGACGCGTGCGTGGACCGGTGCCCGCGCCTCCCGGGCGACCGCCGGGACCGGAGCGGTCCCCGGTCCGCACCACGGGGATCCGGCCGGTCGGCGTGGTCTCGGTCTCGAGGCCGTCGCGGCCGCCGGTGAAGACGTCGCCGCCGACGCGGGCGTCCTCCCAGTCGTCGTCGCGGAGGACGCTGAGCGTGCCGGTCTCGGTCGAGGTGAGGCCGTTCCGCTCGAGCTCGGCGTCGCGCTCCTTGCCGAGGAACTCGCGGTTCGCGGTCTGGGCGTCCTGGAACATCGTGGTGCGGCCCGAGAGGATCGCGCGGATGCGCCGGCGCTCCCACCACATCTTGCCGAAGTACATGAGCACGAGGCCCGCGGCGGCGTAGCAGCCCATCGTGATCAGGCCACGGGCCGGGCCGGGGCCGACGCCGTAGACCTGGTGCTTGATCATGTCGACCATGCTGGAGCCCACGACGACGTGGTTGAGCCACGCGAACGGCTCCGGCATGAACCACTTCGGGTAGGCGCCGCCGGACGACGGCATCGACAGGAAGACGAAGCAGATCATCGCGGGGGCGGCGATGAACCGGCCGACGAAGTAGCTCAGTCCGTTGACGGCGAGACCGATCGCCACGATCCAGCCCCACGCGATGAGGACGAGCTCGACCCAGTGCCCGTGGATCGCGCCGAGGACGGGGCCCGCCAGCGTGTTCGTGATGAGCGCGATGACGAGCCCGCCGACGACGATGACCGCCATGCGGGTGCGGTGCCGGAGCGGGCCACCCATGATGCCGATGAACATGGCGACCATGTAGCCGCCGATGCACCACGCGAGCATGACGTACATCGCGACGGTGCCGTACTCGTCCCAGGCCGGCAGGGGCGCGAGCTCGGTGACGGTCGGCGCCGCGACGCCGATCCCGGTGAGGACGGTGCTCAGCGTCGCGGGGACGAGCGAGGCGACCTGGAACTGGTGCGCGCTGGCCTTGAACATCGTGTTCGTGGCCGGGTCGTAGGCGACCGCCACGGTGCCGGCGACCACGTCCCGCTTCGCGGTCGCGAGCGAGTCGACCACGTGGAACACGTACTCGCCGGGCAGCGCCTTCTGCACCGCGGCGACGAAGGTCGGGTCGCTCCCGACGAGGGCGACCGGCACGTCGTGCGGGTGCGGGGCGTGGAACGCGAAGACGTAGCACAGGCAGAAGCCGACGATGAAGAAGAGCGGCATCCAGAGCTGCAGGCCGATGAGCTGCAGGGACGGGTGGAGCGTGCCGTACCAGCGGCGGTAGCGACCGTGGTGCTGCGGCTCGGGGACGGGGGCCTGCCGGGGTCGACCGCCCGCGCGGGCCGGGCGGGTGCCGGCGACGGGCGCACCGCGGCGCGGCCGGGATCCGCCACGGGTGGAGGGACGGGTCGCGCGCTGCTTTGGGGTGGGGACCTGCCGCGGCCCCCCGTCACGATCCGGGAGGTCGTTGTTCCTGGGGACGTCGTTCCGCGGCGTGCTCACTCGGCGATGCGCTCCTGTTCTTGGTCGGAACGCCAGGGTACGCCGGGTGGACTGCGCGTGCGCCGGTCAGGATCGGCTGCGGGACGCCTGCGCCGAGTCCATCGCGAGCTCCTCCGCGTCGAGCGTGACGAGCACGCGGCGCATGACCTCCTCGTCGAGGTTCCCCTTCTCGCGTTCCTCGAGGACGATCTCGCGCCGACGGTCGAGGAGCTCACGGCGGATGTCCTGGATCTGGGCGCCGCGGAGGCGGACCGGGGCGTTCCGCTCCTCGTCCTCCTCTTCCTCGGCGTCGCGCCGGAACGTCTCGGCCTGCCGCTCGAGCCGCGCCTTGAGCCGGTTGACCACGGAGTCCACCGCCTGGTCCCCGTACTGCGCGGACCAGTGGCTGCGCCGGCGCTCGAGCAGGTCGATCGCCGCCTCGGTGGTGCGCTGGTTCAGCCGCATCTCGCTGCGGACGTCCTCCTCGCCCTCGGCGGGGTCCTGGACCTTCAGCGCGCGGATGACGAAGGGCAGCGTCAGGCCCTGCAGCAGGAGCGTGCCGACGGTGACGATGAACGCGATCACGAAGATGGTGTCCTGCGCCTTGATGTCGACGGGGTTCGCGACGACGGACACCGCGGCGGCGAGGGTCACCACGCCCCGCATGCCCGTCCACGAGATCACGGTGAGCTCGCGCCAGTTGAGCTTCGGTTCGGCGGACCCCCGCATCCACCGGAGGGACGGGTGGCCGCGGGAGAGCCGCACGCGCAGTGGTCGGAACCACCGGCCGTTGAAGCGGTTGCGCACGTAGGACTCGAAGACGAACAGGGGCCGCACGAGGATCACGACCACGAGCACCACGGCGGCGGCGGTGAGCGTCTGCCCGAGGCTCCGCTCGCTCTCGACGAGGTCCTGCACGACGGTGTTGAGCTGCAGGCCGATGAGGGCGAAGACGAACCCCTCGAGGATCACGTCGATGCTCGTCCAGAGCGGGCGCTCCTGCAGTCTCGTCGCGTAGCCCTCCTTCGGCGAGTTGTAGCCGATGTACAGGCCGGCGGTGACGACGGCGATGACCCCCGAGCCGGAGAGGTCCTCGGCGAGGATGTACGCGACGAACGGCAACAGGATGCTCATGATCGTCTCGACCACGGGGTCGTTGATGCGCATCCGGATCCAGTGCACGGCGACACCGAGCACGATCCCGACGGCCAGGCCGACGCCGATCGCGAGCCCGAAGATGCCGAGGTCCTGCCAGATGGTCAGCGACGTCCCCGCCGCGATGAGCGTGAAGACCCGGACGAGAGTGAGCGACGCGGCGTCGTTGATCAGGCTCTCGCCGGACAGCACCGTCATGACACGGCGGGGGAGGCCGAGCTTCCGGCCGATCGCGGCGGCGGACACGGCGTCCGGCGGGGCGACGATCGCGCCGAGCAGGATCGCGGCGGGCCAGTCCATGTCCGGGATGATGATGTACGCCGCGAGGCCGACCGCGAGCGCGGTGACGATGACGAGGAAGATGCCGAGACGGCGGATCTGCTTGATCGACTGCCGGAAGCTCTGCCACGACACGTCGAGCGCCGCCGAGTAGAGCAGCGGCGGCAGGATGACCGTCAGGATCACCTCGGAGTCGATCTCGATCGGTGGCAGACCCGGCAGGAACGACGCCGCCAGGGCGACCGCCGTCACGAGGAGCGGCGCGGGGAGTCCCTTGGCCCGGGCGAACCCGGTCACCGTGAGCGATCCGACCAACAGGATGAGCAGCTCGACGGTGTCCATGCCGTCCATTCTCCCATCGGAATGGTTCGAAAGCTGAACGACTCCGCAGGTCGTGTGAACACGAGGTGAACGGGAGGGTTTGCCCTCGGGCGGTCGGCCTGGGACACTTGCCCGCGGTGGACATCACACTCATAGTCGTCCTGGTCATCGCGTTGGCCCTCTTCTTCGACTTCACAAACGGTTTTCACGACACCGCCAACGCGATGGCGACACCGATCGCAACCGGTGCGATGAAGCCCAAGGTGGCCGTCACGGTCGCCGCGGTGCTGAACCTCATCGGTGCGTTCCTCAGCACGGCCGTCGCGACCTCGATCTCGCACGGCCTGATCAACGAGGGACCCGGTGGCGTCGCGATCAGCCCCGAGATGATCTTCGCGGGACTCATCGGAGCGGTGGTCTGGAACATGATCACGTGGCTCCGTGGGCTGCCGTCGTCGTCCTCGCACGCGCTGTTCGGCGGGCTCATCGGCGCCGCGATCGTCGGTGCCGGGTTCCAGGCGGTGAACTACGCGGCGCTCCTGACCGTCGTGATCATCCCGGCGTTCCTGTCGCCCGTGATCGCCGCGCTCGTGTCCTTCCTGTCGACGCGGATCGCGTACCGGATCACCCGGCGCCCGGTCTTCCCGAACGAGCGCGGCGGCTTCCGCATCGGCCAGGTCTTCACCAGCTCGATGGTCTCGCTCGCGCACGGCACGAACGACGCGCAGAAGACCATGGGCGTCATCACGCTGACCCTCATCGCCTCCGGTGCGCAGTCGACCGACCAGGGCGTGCAGTTCTGGGTCATCGTCGCCTGTGCCCTGGCGATCGCGCTCGGCACGTACACCGGCGGGTGGCGCATCATCCGCACGCTCGGCTCCGGCATCACCGAGATCCGTGCGACGCAGGGCTTCGCGGCCGAGGCGTCGACGGCCGCCACGATCCTGGCGTCGAGCCACCTGGGCTTCGCGCTGTCGACCACGCAGGTCTCCTCCGGCTCCATCATCGGTGCCGGGCTCGGTCGCCGCGGGTCGAAGATCCAGTGGTCGACCGCGGGCAAGATCGTCATCGCCTGGTTCATCACGCTCCCCGCCGCGGCCGCGGTCGGCGCCGTCGCGTCGGGCATCGCCCGCTTCGGCGTCGTCGGGCTCGTCATCGACGCGGTGGTCGGTGCGGTGGTCATCCTCGGGCTGTACCTCTGGTCGCTCCGCAAGCCGCACGAGCAGGCCGCCGCGATCGAGGTCGACGTGGCCGCGAACGCCGTGTTCACCCGCAAGGAGCTGCGCGACCTGCAGCGCAAGAAGCGCGCGGAGACGGTCGCCGCCCGTCGCGCCGAACTGAGCCGCGAGCGCACCCTGCGCCGCATGGCCGGACGCAAGGGAGGCCGGCGCTGATGGGCATCGACTGGTTCGCTTTCCTCACCGTCGCGATCGTGTCGCTGGTCGGCGCGTGCTTCGTGGTCACCGTCTACTCGATCGGCCTGCGCTTCTGGAGCACCGCCGACACCCGGGCCGGCAAGTTCACCGTGAAGGACGACGGCACGATCGGCCCGGCGACGGTCGGCTTCCCGCACCCGTCGAACGTCACGGCGGCGGTCCGCTGGTTCCGGGCGCTGTCCGTCGCGTGCTTCGTCGTCTCCGGCGCCGCGGTGCTCTACGGCATCTACCTCATCGTCCCGCAGTTCCACTGACGGCGACCCGCGCCTCGGGCGCGGCTCGCACCCTGGTCGCGGCCCGCTCGTCGTCCGCGACGGCGGGCGACGCGCTGGTCGCACCGACCGGATCCGGGAGGCGCGGTGCGGGCCCGCACCGCGCCTCCCGTCCGTCGCCCCGCACCGCCACCACGTGACGCGTGTCGTGGACGTGCGCCGCGACGCGCCCGGTGAGCCGCGGCCCGGACCCGACCGGCCGGACGGGCTAGCCTCGTGGGCGTGACCGGCAACGAAGCAGCACAGATCCCCGAACGAGCCCAGACCCGTACCGAGACCGACTCCCTGGGGGCGCGCGAGGTGCCGGTCGACGCGTACTGGGGGATCAACACCCTCCGTGCGCTCGAGAACTTCCCGATCACGTCGGTGCCGATCGCGGTGTACCCGGACCTGATCGAGGCGCTCGCCACGGTGAAGCAGGCCGCCGCCCGCGCGAACAAGGCGATCGGGGTGCTCGACGCCGAGCGTGCCGACGCCGTGGACCGTGCCGCGCAGGAGGTCCGTGACGGCGGTCTGCGCGACCAGTTCGTCGTCGACGTCGTCCAGGGCGGCGCGGGCACGAGCACGAACATGAACACGAACGAGGTGCTGGCCAACCGGGCCCTCGAACTGCTCGGCCGCGAGAAGGGCGACTACGGGTACCTGCACCCGATCGACCACGTGAACCGGAGCCAGTCGACGAACGACACCTACCCGACGAGTGTGAAGCTCGCGATGATCCTCGGCGTGCAGCGGCTCGTCGGCGAGCTCGAGCTGCTCTCCGCCGCCTTCGCCGAGCGGGGCCGCGCCTTCCAGGACGTCCTGAAGGTCGGCCGCACCCAGCTGCAGGACGCGGTGCCGATGACCCTCGGGCAGGAGTTCACCGGCTTCGCGCACACCATCCAGGAGGACGTGCTGCTCCTCCGCACGGTCATGCCGCTGCTGGCGGAGACGAACCTCGGGGCCACGGCGATCGGCACCGGCATCACCGCCGACCCGCAGTACCGCGACGAGGTGCGCCGCCAGCTGCAGATCGCCAGCGGACTCGACATCGTCACCGCACCCGACCTCATCGAGGCGACGAGCGACGCCGGCGCCTTCATGACGCTGTCCGGCACCGTGAAGCGGAGCGCCGCGAAGCTCTCGAAGATCTGCAACGACCTCCGACTGCTCGCCTCCGGGCCGCAGGCCGGTCTGGGGGAGATCACCCTCCCGGCGCGTCAGGCGGGGTCGTCGATCATGCCGGGGAAGGTCAACCCGGTGATCCCCGAGGTGGTGAACCAGATCGCGTTCGCCGTCGCGGGGGCGGACACGACCGTGACGATGGCGGCCGAGAGCGGGCAGCTCCAGCTCAACGCCTTCGAGCCGATCATCGCGCACTCGATCCTGCAGTCGTTGCAGTGGATGGCGCGGGGCTGCGCGACGCTCCGCGAGCACTGCGTGAGCGGCATCCAGGCGAACGAGGCGAAGCTCGCGGCGCAGGTCGACACGAACGTCGGCGTCGTCACCGCCCTGACGCCGTACATCGGCTACGCGGCCGCGGCGTCGATCGCCCACACCGCGTTGACGACCTCGACGCCGATCGCGACCCTCGTCACGGCGGCCGGGCTCATGGAGGAGGACCAGGTGCAGCGCGTGCTCAGCCCCGCGCGGCTGTCCGGGATCGAGCTCGCGACGGGTGCGATCCCGATCGTCACCGAGGAGATGCTGGACCGGGCGGCGCGCGAGCGCTGACCCCCGGGCGTGCTGGGTCCTACGGCAGCTGGCGCTCGCCGACGCGCACCTGCTGCGACAGCTCCCGCAGGTGCTCCGCGGTGGGGGTCGGCGGTTCGGCGTCCTCCTCGGCCCGCTGTGCCGCCGCCGTCCGCACGTGGTGTGCCGCCGCGATGTCCTGGTCCCGCCAGCGGGCGAGCGTGAAGTTCCGGGTGACGTCGCGGAGCGGCAGCCGGATCGACTCGTCCGCCTCGATGCCCGCGAGCAGCTGCCGCATCCGGATCACCTCGGAGTCGAGTTCACCGCCCACGACGAGCACGAAGTTCGAGATGTACAGGTACACGAGCAGCAGGAGCGCGCCGCCGAGCCACCCGTAGGCCTTGTTCCCGCCGCTGCCGATCGTCTCGACGTAGACCGAGAAGCCCACGGTCGCGAGTGCCCACGTCAGGATCGCGAAGCCGGCACCGGCCGAGACCCAGCGCAACTGCGGCGTCTTCACGTTCGGCGTCGCGTAGTACAGCGTCGCGACCATGACCACGAGGTCCGCCGCGAGGACCGGCCACTTCACCACGTTCCAGAGGTCGTCGATCCACTCCGCCCAGCCGAGCTGGTGGATCACGGCGGCGGAGACGGTCGGCGTCCCGAGGAGGATGACGATCGCGATCGCGCCGCCGACCATGACGAGCAGCGTGACGAGGAGCATCATGCTGCGGAACTTCCAGATGCGCCGGCCCTCCTCGACCTCGTACGCGGTGTTCATCGCGCGTCCGAACGCCGTCGCGTACCCGGACAGCGACCAGAGCGTCAGCACGACCCCGATCGCGAAGCCGAGCCACGGGTTGTCCAGGGTGAGGAGCTGACGGAGCGGCCCCTCGAGGTGCTCCGCGGTGTCCGGTCGCAGGATGAACCCGAGCACCTGGATGATGTCCGTCAGGCTGTCGCCCTGCCGGTCGACGACGGACAGGGCGGAGACGACGGTGAGCGTCGTCGGGAAGACCGTGAGCAGCGCGAAGAAGGTCAGGGACGCCGCCGCGTCGACGACGCGGTGCCGGATGACCGAGTGGTAGGTGCGCCGGACGACCGCGCGGACCCCGGTCCGCTGGAGGTCGCGCGATGCGCTGTCCGGCATGCGTTGTACGGTACCCGACACCTGACGGTCGGGAGGCGCGGGGCGGCGCCGCGACGCGCCTCCCGGCCGGTGGCTTGTCGCGTCCGGCGCTCGCTGCCGTCCCCGGGTCTCCGGTCAGTTGGCGTGCGGGTGCAGCGCGTCGTAGCGACGGAAGGACGGGACGAGGCGGAGGAGCAGCGCGACCAGGCCGACGATGAGCACACCGCCGATGACCGGCGGGTACGCGATGCCCGCGGCCACGACGAGGCCCGCGTAGAGGTCGCCGAGCCGCGGGCCACCGGTCACGACGACGATGAAGATGCCCTGCAGACGCCCGCGCATGCCGTCCGGCGACGCCGCCTGCAGGATCGTGTTGCGGAACACCGAGCTGACGTTGTCCGCACCGCCCGCGGCGGCGAGGAACAGCGCCGCGAGACCGAGCGCGGGCAGGATGCCGACGGAGAACGACTCGCCGGAGCGACCGCCGAGCACACCGGCCAGCGCGATGACCACGCCGAACGCGGCGATCGCGCCGCCGTAGGCCGTGATCGCCCAGCCGACGGCCTCGCCCTGCCGCCGCACGTGGCCGAGCGGACCCGAGAACACGCTCGACAGCAGCGCGCCGATCGCGTAGGCGGCCGTCAGCGTGCCCACCGTGATGGACCCACCGCCGATGACCAGCGCGCCGATCGCGGGGAAGAGCACGCGCGGCTGCCCGAACGTCATCGCGACGATGTCGAGCACGAACGTCATGGTGATGTTCCGCGACCGCCGGAGGAAGCGCGCACCCTCGACGAGCGAACCGAGCCCGGGGCGCAGGGCGTCGTGGTCGGCGGCCATCCGCGGCAGGGTGAACACGCCGAGGAAGGCAGCGGTGAAGAGCACCACGTCGATCGTGTACGTCGGCGCGAAGCCCACGGTGGCGATGAGCACCCCGGCGACCGCCGGGCCGACGGTGACCTGGAACCCGGACGCGATCCCGCCGAGGGCGCTCGCCGCGGGCAGCAGGTCGGTGCCGACCAGACGGGGCACGATCGCCGAGCGTGCGGCGTTGCTGACCGTGGCAGCCACCGCGTTCACCGTCGCCAGGACGTAGAGGAGCGCGACGCTGTGCAGCCCGAGCCAGGCGTGCGTGGCGATCAACGCGACCGCGGCCCAGGCGACGATCGACGAGACCACCGCGACGGTGCGCCGGTCGAACGCGTCCGCCAGCATCCCGCCGTAGAGCCCCGCGACGATCATCGGCAGCAGGGCGATGACGCCGACGAGCGCGACGGCGAAGGTCGAGTGCGTGATCTCGTACACCTCGAGACCGACGGCCACGGTCGTCATCTGCGTGCCGATGCCGGCGATCGCGGTGCCGGCCCAGAGTCGGGCGAACGCGGGGGAGCGGCGGAGCGGGGTCAGGTCGGCGAGGATGCGGCGGCGCGGCGGTGCGTCCTGCGGGGGGATCGATGATGTCACGGTGGAACCATTCTGGGGCCTCGTCCGCCCGGACGGGGTCTGCGGAGCCGGGACCGCGCTCTCTGGTTGACTGGCTGACATGACTGACCTGAACAGCAAGCCCGAGTTCGACGCCCCCGAGGGCCCGGCCCCCACCGAGCTCGTCGTCACCGACATCGTCGAGGGGACCGGCGACGAGGCCTCGGCCGGATCGACCGTGAAGGTGCACTACGCCGGGGTCGAGTACGAGACCGGCGAGGAGTTCGACAGCTCCTGGAACCGCGGCGAGCCGATCGACTTCCCGCTCGCAGCGCTCGTGCGCGGCTGGCAGGAGGGCATCCCCGGCATGAAGGTCGGCGGACGCCGCAAGCTCGTGGTCCCGCCGGAGCTCGCCTACGGCCCGGCCGGCGGCGGCCACTTCCTGTCCGGCAAGACCCTGATCTTCGTCATCGACCTGCTCGGGGTGCGCTGATGCAGGTCGGCGCGCCGACGATCGAGCTGAACGACGGCCACCGCTTCCCGGAGCTCGGCCTCGGCACCTACGGGCTGAACGGCGACGAGGGCGCTGCGGCCGTGGGCGCCGCGATCACGAGCGGCTACCGGCTGCTCGACACGGCGCTCAACTACGGCAACGAGGACGCCGTCGGACGGGCCGTCCGCGAGTCCGAGGTGGCGCGCGAGGACATCGTCGTGACGTCGAAGCTGCCGGGCCGCCACCACGGCTACGACGAGGCGCACCGGTCGATCGACGAGACCCTCGGGAACCTCGGCCTCGACAGCGTCGACCTGTACCTGATCCACTGGCCGAACCCGTCGGTGGACAAGTTCGTCGACACCTGGAAGGCGTTCGTCGACCTCCGTGACAGCGGGAAGGTCCGCTCGATCGGCGTCTCGAACTTCACGCCGGGGCACCTGCGCCGCATCGTCGACGCCACGGGTGTCGCACCGGCCGTCAACCAGGTCGAGCTGCACCCGTACTTCCCGCAGGCCGACCTGCGGAGGGTGCACCAGGAGCTCGGCATCGTCACCGAGAGCTGGAGCCCGCTCGCCAAGCAGTCGGAGCTCCTCGGCGAGCAGCCGATCGTCGACGCTGCGGCCGCCCACGGGGTCACCCCCGGCCAGGTCGTGCTGCGGTGGCACGTCCAGCTCGGTGCCGTGCCGGTGCCGAAGTCGGGCGACGTCGCACGCCAGCGCGAGAACCTCGACGTCTTCGGCTTCGCGCTGACCGACGACGAGGTCGCCGCGATCTCCGCGCTCGAGCGCGGGCGGCTCTGGGACGCCGACCCGGACACGCACGAGGAGATGTAGACCCCTGCGGAACCTGGTTCCGGGGACGGGAGGCGCGGTGCCGGTCGGTACCGCGCCTCCGTCGTCGGTCGTGTCGGTCCCGCGGGACTACACTGGACACCCCTCTTTCCCGAAGGGTTGTGTGTGTCCGAACCGACCGAGATCGACCGCGAGCGCGGCTACGTGGACGGGCTCTTCGCCCGACTCGACGAACTGACCGCCGAAGCAGGACAACGACTCGCCGAGACCCGTCGGCAGGCCGTCGGCGGCAACCACCAGAGCCGCAGTGAACGCGACGCGTTCGCCCGGCTCTACGAGGACACCATCGCCACGCTCGACCGCGTCGGCGACCGACTGGTCTTCGGCCGCCTCGAGGTCAGCGAGCCCGACGACACCGAGGACGCCTTCCGCTACATCGGCCGCGTCGGACTGCGTGACGCCGACCACCGACCGCTCCTGCTCGACTGGCGCGTCCCCGGTGCGAGCGCGTTCTACCAGGCCACCGCCGCTCATCCGATGGGCATGCGGGCACGTCGGCACCTGACGCTCGACGGCCGGCACGTCGTCGGCATCGAGGACGAGGTCTTCGACGCCACCCTCTACGACGACGAGCGCACCCACCTGCAGGGCGAGGGCGCGCTCCTCGCGGCCGTCACCGCGGAACGCACCGGCCGGATGACGGACATCGTCGCGACGATCCAGGGCGAGCAGGACCGCATCATCCGCTCCCCGCTCGAGGGCGTCCTGATCGTGCAGGGCGGTCCGGGCACCGGGAAGACGGCGGTGGCGCTCCACCGGGCGGCCTACCTGCTCTACTCGTACCGCGAGCGCCTCCGGGGGTCCGGGGTGCTCGTGGTGGGCCCGTCGCCGGCCTTCCTCACCTACATCGAGCAGGTGCTGCCGTCGCTGGGTGAGACCGGCGTCGTGATGGCGTCCCTCGGGTCCCTGTACCCGGGGGTCCGCGCCACGAAGCACGACCGCCGCGAGGTGGCCGCCGTCAAGGGCAACGCCGAGATGGCACAACTGCTCCGCCGGGCCGTCCGGTCCCGTCAGGTGGTCCCCACCGAGTCCGTCACGCTCGACGTCGAGGGCGAACGGCTGGTCGTGCCGCCGGGGCTCGTCGCCGACGCCATGAAGCGCGCGCAGGACCGTGGCAAGCCGCACAACGCCGCCCGCGTCACGTTCAACAAGATCGCGCTCGACGCGATGACGCGCCTGCTCGCCGACCAGCTCCGCGAACGCGGCACCGCGGTGGACGAGGCCGACGAGAAGGTGCTGCGCGAGGACATCCGGTCGTCGTACGACGCCCGCGTCCTGCTGAACACCGCGTGGCTGCCGTTGCCCCCGGAGAAGCTCCTCGAGGACCTCTACGCCCGGCCGAACTGGCTCGCGAGCCTCACCCCCCACTGGACCCCGGAGCGCCGGGCGCTCCTCGAGCGCGCGCGTGGCACGGGCTTCACGGTCGAGGACGTCCCGCTCCTCGACGAGGCCGCCGAACTGCTCGGCCCGTTCGACCCGACCGGTGGCGCCGCGAAGCGCGCTGCCAAGGCGAGTCGCAACCGCGACATCGAGAACGCACGCCAGGCGATCGAGAACATGGGCGTCGAGGGCATCGTCACGGCCGAGCAGGTTGCCGGGTCCTTCGCCGAGGGCGGGGACGCCCGGAGCACCGCCGAGCGCGCAGCCGAGGACCGCGAGTGGACCTACGGGCACATCGTCGTCGACGAGGCGCAGGAGCTCTCCCCGATGCAGTGGCGGATCCTCGCCCGACGCAACCCGCTGCGCTCCTTCACCATCGTGGGCGACATGGCGCAGGGCTCCTCCCCGGGGGCGGCCCGCACCTGGGACGACGTGCTCGGGGCGCTCGCGCGGCGGCGACGGGGTCGTGCACCGCAGATCCCGGTCGAGCACCGCATCGAGCAGCTCACGGTGAACTACCGCACCCCGCGGTCGATCGTCGAGGCGGCGGGGGCGTTCGCCGACCGTGCCGGGCTCACGGTGACCCGGAACGAAGCGGTCCGCGACGGCGACCCGGTCGAGCGGCTCACCGTCGCCCGAGACGACCTGGTCGACACGGTCGCCCGGGTGGTCGACGACGAACGCGAGCGCATCGGCAGCGGCACGATCGGCGTCATCGTGCCCGAGGCGGACGTCGACACCGTCCGGCAGCGGCTCGCGCGGAGTGACGCCGACGTCCGGTCCCTCGGGTCGCCACGGCCGGGGTCGGTGACCGTGCTGACCGGGGCGGACGCGAAGGGCCTCGAGTTCGACGGCGTCCTGCTCGTCGACCCGGACCGCGTCGGCTCGGACGCCGCACGGGCGGCGGCGGCGGTCTACGTGGCGATGACCCGGCCGACGCGCCGGCTCACCGTCGTCGACGTGGCCTGACACCGCCGCGCGGGGCGCACGGCGCGGTCCGTCCGGCGCGTGCCCGGCGCGTCAGCCCTGGTCGCCCTCGGACCGCACCCGTGTGACCAGGTCGGCCCACGGGCCGTCCAGCAGCCGTCCGGGGATCGTCACGGTCGTCTGCTCGAACGTGATCGTCCACGTGAAGTCGTCCGGGATGGGCTGGTCCGACGTCGGGGCGTCCCGGGGGAGCGCCGCGAGCAGCGCCGACCAGCCGTCGGGGTCCGAGCACGTGTCGGTGTCGAGCTGCCAGCGACGCGTGGTGCCGGCGAAGCCCCCGGAGCGGCGGACGTCGATGTGCATGGTGCCGACGGTACGCCGGGGACCGCTGTCGGGCGACCCCGGGTCAGCCGAGGACGCCGACCGTGCGCCAGGCGTCCTGCACGGCGCCGTGCTGCGCTGATCCGGCACCGAAGCGCGATCCGGCGGCGTCGACGGTGGCGGCCGCGAAGCCCGCGAAGTCCACCGAGGCGGTGACCGCCCCGGAGCTCAGGGCGTCCCACCAGACGGCGCCGGCGCCCTCCCAGGCGTTGCCGCCGATGGCCGTCGCCGCGAGGTAGAAGGCGTGGTTCGGGATGCCGGAGTTGGTGTGCACGCCGCCCTGGTCCTCCGTGGTGTCGACGTAGCCGGCCATGGTCGCGGGCTGTGGGTCCTTCCCGAGCACCGGGTCGTCGTACGCCGTCCCGGGGGCCTTCATGGACCGCAGGGCGACCCCGTGCACGGCGTCGGTGAAGAGCCCCTCGCCGATGAGCCAGGACGCCTGCTCGGCGGTCTGTCGCTTCGCGTACTGGGCGACGAGCGACCCGAACACGTCGCTGATCGACTCGTTGAGGGCACCGGACTGTCCCTGGTAGGTCAGGTCGGCGGTGTACTGCGTGACGCCGTGGGCGAGTTCGTGGCCGATGACGTCGACGGCGATCGTGAAGCGGCGGAAGACCTCGCCGTCCCCGTCCCCGAAGACCATCCGGCTGCCGTCCCAGTAGGCGTTGTCGTAGTCCTGCCCGTAGTGCACGGTGGCGTCGAGGGGGAGGCCTGCGCCGTCGATCGAGACCCGGTCGAACACCTCGAGCCAGAACGCGTGCGTGTCACCGAGGCCGGTGTACGCCTCGTCGACGGCGGGATCGCCGGACGCCGCGTCGCCCTCGTGGCGCACCGGCGTGCCCGGCAGCGTGGTGGAACCGTGGGCGTCGGAGATGGTCCGCTGCGGCGAGCGGTCGACGGTGCCGCTGACGCCCTGCGCCGCGCGGAGGTGCTCGTGCTTCGGCGCCTGGACGGTGTCGAGCGACGCCAGGGCGGTCCGAGCGCCCTCGGCGGCCCGGGGGAAGTCGGGCGCGGCGGCGACCGCGCGGAGCAGGTACGGCGGGACGACGGAGTGGATGCGGCCGGTCGAGGTCATGTCGCTCATGCAACCACCGGGTACCGACAGCGTCCCGGCTCCGCGTGGAGCCGAACGCCCGGCCCCGTGTGGAGCCGCACGCCCGACGCCGTCGCGTCCTCAGTCGCGCGCCCGGTTCTCCACGAGCCCGAGGGCGTACGACTCCCACCACTGCCCGGCGGCCGGTCCGCCGTTGCACGTGCCGTCGCTCAGGCCGGGGGTCTTCACCCACAGCAGGGCGTCCAGGCGGGTGGTCCCGCGGGTGACGTGCGGCGCCTGCCCGAGGCCGGCGCCGTCCGGGTTGCACCAGGTCCCGCGCCACCCCGTGCCGTTCCGCGACACGTCGATGACGAAGTGCGGGTCGTCGCCGATCGTGTCGGCGAGCCGGTCGGCGTAGGCGCGCTCCTGGTCGACACGGTAGAAGTTCGAGACGTTCGTGAAGAAGCCCTGCGTCCGGTCGACGCCGGCCTCGCGCAGCCACTTCGCCATCGTGGCGACGGGGACGCGGTTCTCGTTGCCGCCGTCGAGGTAGACCGTCAGCCCGTGGCCGGTGAGCGCGCCGACCGCCTTGCGCAGGAGGGGGAGCCGGTCCGCCGCGAGCCGCTTGCACACCTGGATCTGCGCGATGGCGTCCGGCTCCACGAGCACGACGGCCTTCGAGCCCTGCATCGCCCGCACGGCGGACCGGACCCACGGCAGGTAGGCGTCCGCGGCGGTCCCGCCCTTCGAGTAGCTGCCGCAGTCCCGGTCGGGCACGTTGTAGAGGACGAACACCGGGGTGCGGTGCTGCCGCTCGGCGCTCCGGACGACGTCCCGGATGGTCTCGCGCGTCTCGGAGACGGACGTGTCGGTCAGCCACGTGGCGATCGGCTGGTCGGCGATCACGGCGATCTTCGCGGCCGTGCCGTCCTGGCCGTCGGCACGGGCCTGGGTCTCGCGTCGCCGCGGCTGGTTCTCGTCGGCGGGCTGCGTCGCGAGCCCGCCGGGGAACGCCTCGGCCGCGGACCTCCGTTCGGCGACCTGGCGACCGTCGCCTCCGGAGGGGCGGGGGACGACGAGGACGAAGGCGGTCAGGAGCGCGGCGAGCACGACGGCCGCGACCCCGAGCCACAGCCACTGGCGCCGGCCGGTGCTGCGGTGTGCACGGGTTCCCTCGAGACTCGGCATGCGCCCATGCTCGCAGGTTCGACGGTGGCGCGACCAGCCCCGACCCGGACGCGTGCCGGCCGGGGACGCGCCCGGATCCCGGCCCGGCCCGCTCGGTCCGCCGGTCCCGTTGTCCTCCCTGCCGGTCCCGGGGACCCCCGCCGGCGTCGTCGTCGGGCGTTCCCCCAGGACTGGTGGTGGTTCCTGCCAGGACCGTGCCGCAGACTGGCGGGATGTTCCGGAAGCTCCTCCTCCTCGCCCTGACCGCGGCGTACGCCTGGGTGATCTGGCGGATGACCCTCACACCGCAGGTGTTCACCGCGGCGCAGAACTCCCTCGTGCTGCACGCGCTCGCATGGGTGCAGCAGCTGCCGCACGGCACGTGGTTCACCTACGAACGCACCGAGTTCCTGGCGAACATCGCCATGTTCGTGCCCGTCGGCATGCTGGCGGCGCTCTGGCTGCCGCGCCGTTGGTGGTTCCTCGGCGCCGTGATCGGCGTCGGCCTCTCCGCCGGCATCGAGGTCGCACAGGCCGTGTACCTGCCGTACCGCGTGGCTGACCCGCGCGACGTCCTGTCGAACGGGCTCGGCGGCCTGCTCGGGGCCACGGTCGTCGGACTCGTGCGCAGCCTGCTGCCGGCGCCGCGCCGCCGCCGGTTGCGCGCCCGCACCGCTTGACGGCCCGCGGCAGCGCACTCGTGGCCCCGGCTCTGGTAGGCTTCTCCGGTTGCCGTCGAACGGCCGCGGACAAAGAGCGCTCGTGCATCAGGCACGGGCACCGCGCAACGGACAGAGAGGGGATCATCCATGGCACTTGACGCGAAGGTCAAGCAGGAGATCATCGAAGAGTACGCGACCCACCCGGGCGACACCGGATCCCCCGAGGTCCAGGTCGCCGTTCTGACGCGTCGCATCAACGACCTGAACGAGCACCTCAAGGAGCACAAGCACGACCACCACTCGCGTCGTGGTCTGCTGCTCATGGTCGGTCAGCGTCGCCGTCTCCTCGGTTACCTCTCCGACGTCGACATCAGCCGCTACCGTGCGCTCATCGAGCGCCTCGGCCTGCGTCGCTAGTCGACCGAACCACGCTCGACCCGAACGCCCCGGTCCTCGTCACGAGGACCGGGGCGTTCTCCGTTTCCGCCACCGCCCGACCCCCGGCCGCGCCGCCGGGAATGCCCGCGTCCAGGAAGCCGTTGCGTGGTATGTTCATGCAAACGCATCGAAAGGCAGGATCGCCGTGACCACCATCGCCGTCGTCTCCGCCGGGCTCTCCGAGCCCAGCTCCACCCGCCTGCTCGCCGACCGCCTGAGCGAGTCGACCGTGGCCGCGATCACCGCCGAGGGGGGAGCGGCATCGGTGCAGCACGTCGAACTGCGTCCGCTGGCCCACGAGATCGTCGACGCGATGCTGACCGGGTTCGCGGCCCCGGCCCTCTCCTCGGCGATGGCGACCGTCGTCGAAGCCGACGCCGTCGTGTTCGTCACGCCGATCTTCACGGCCGGCGTGAGCGGGCTCGCGAAGTCCTTCCTCGACGTGCTCGACAAGGACGCGCTCGCCGACATGCCGGTACTGCTCGGTGCCACCGGTGGGACCGCACGGCACTCGCTCGCGATCGACCACGCGCTGCGGCCCGTCTTCGCCTACCTCCGCGCAGCGATCGTCCCGACCGGCGTCTTCGCCGCGACCGACGACTGGGGGAGCGAGGCGGACTCGGCCGCCCTGGACGGACGCATCCGCCGGGCCGGGGTCGACCTGGCCTGGGCGATCCGCGCCTCCCGACGGACCCCGCAGGAGGCCGACGCGCTCCCCGCGTCGGTGGACTTCGCCTCGCTGCTCGGCGGCCTCGGCCACTGAGGCCGACGTCGGCGCGGTGCGGATTCCGTGCGCAGCGCCGTCGCGACGGCGCCGCGCCGGAGGCTCAGTACCAGTGCGGGTCGACGCCCATCTCGTGCCCCCACGCCGCGCACGGCGACCCGTAGGCGCTCTTGATGTAGGCGAGTCCCCAGTTGATCTGGGTGGCCGCGTTCGTTCGCCAGTCGGCACCGGCGGCGGACATCTTGTCGGCCGGCAGTGACTGCGGGATGCCGTAGGCGCCGCTCGAGGCGTTGAGTGCGTTGGCGCGCCAGCCGGACTCCTGCGTCCAGAGGGACTGCAGGCAGCTGAACTGGTCCTGTCCCCAGCCGAACGAGGCGAGGGCACTCCGGGCGTACGCCTGCGCGCCCGCCGGGTCGACGACGACCCCGCCGGTGCTCGGGTACGACGTCCCGGACCCGCCGCTCGTCGCACCGTCGGCGCTCCCGCTGGAGCCCGCCGCCGCTCGCGCCGCTGCATCCTGGCGCTTCCGCAGCTGCTCGGCCTTCTGGGCGGCCACCTTCTGCCCGAGCTCGTACCGCTGCTCGGTCTTCGCGGTGGTGTCCTTGAGCGAGGCGAGTTGGGCGTACAGCTCGTCGCTGTGCTGCTGCGTGTCGTCGACGGCCGCGTTCGCCGCCGCCTCGGCGTCCTTCGCGGCGCTCGCCTTCGTCTCGGCCGCGTCCGCCAGGTCGGCCCGTTCGTGCTCCGCCCGGGTCGCCTGCGCGTGCAGCGAGGACGCGGTCTTCGCCGCGACCGACGCGTCGTCCATCACCCCGGCCCACGTGGACGACAACTGGTCGAGCGCGCCGAGCTGGTAGAGGAGCTGACCCGGGTCCTTCGCGGTCGCGATCCGGGTGGTCATCTCGTTGGAGCTGCCGTCGCGGTACAGGTTCGCCGCCAACTGGCCGGCGCGCTGCTGCGCGCGGGCTGCGGTCTTCGCCGCCGCGTCGGCCTGGGACTGGAGGCTCGTGGCGGCCTGGGTGGCGGCCGTCAGGTCCGCCTCGGCGTCGTCCGCCGCCTCCGAGGCGACGAGTGCGGCCTGCGACTTCGTGGCGGCCGCCGACTGCGCGGCCTGCAACGCCGCCTGCACACGGCCGATCTCGGCGTCCTTCGTCTGCTCGTCGCCCTTCGCCCGTTGCACGTCCTGCCAGGTCGGGTACTGCGTCGCGGACGCCGGAGCAGCGGTGACGGCGGGGGCCACGAGCGCGCCCACGACCACGGCGGCCGCGACGAACACGCGCCGAGAAGGGGAGAGGCGCATGCCCGCAGGTTACCGAGGACACGCCCGTTCGCCGAGAGCCTCGCCGCCGATTCCCTGTGGACTGGTAAAGTCCATCACGTCCGTGGACCGTTTCCGCGGGCGTTACGACAAACACTGCGCAGGCCGGGCACGGAGCTGGTCATCGGTGGTGGTTCGCGGGCCGGACGGTTTCCCGAGTACTTCTACTGCTGGCCAGACATGCGTCCCGATCCCTTCGGCGCGCACGCACCAACGGTGCCGCGGCCCCAGCCTGCCGAACACTTCAAGGAGGCACCCTTTTGGAGGGTCCCGAGATCAAGTTCGCCGAGGCCGTTCTCGACAACGGCAAGTACGGCAAGCGCGTCGTCCGGTTCGAGACCGGTCGGCTCGCACAGCAGGCGCAGGGCGCGGTCGCCGCGTACCTCGACGAGGACACCATGCTCCTCTCGGCCACCAGCGCCGGCAAGCACCCGCGTGAAGGATTCGACTTCTTCCCGCTGACCGTCGACGTCGAGGAGCGCTCGTACGCCGCCGGCAAGATCCCCGGTTCGTTCTTCCGCCGTGAAGGCCGTCCCAGCACCGAGGCGATCCTCGTCTGCCGCCTCATCGACCGGCCGCTGCGTCCGTCGTTCGTCGACGGCCTCCGCAACGAGGTCCAGATCGTCATCACCGTCCTGAGCATCGCTCCGGACGAGTTCTACGACGCGCTCGCGATCAATGCGGCGTCCGCGTCGACGCAGATCTCCGGTCTGCCGTTCTCCGGCCCGATCGCCGGTGTGCGCCTCGCGCTCATCGGTGACCAGTGGGTCGCGTTCCCGAAGGCGTCGCAGCTCGCCGAGGCCGTCTTCGACCTCACCGTCGCCGGCCGTGTCGTCACCGACGAGGCGGGCAACGAGGACGTCGCGATCATGATGGTCGAGGCCGAGGCCACCGAGCACAGCTGGGACCTCATCCAGGGCGGCGCCACCAAGCCCGACGAGGCCGTCGTCGCACAGGGGCTCGAGGCGGCGAAGCCGTTCCTCAAGTCCCTCGTCGAGGCGCAGGCGAAGATGGCCGCGCAGTCGGCCAAGGAGATCCAGGACTACCCGGTCTTCCCGCCGTACGCCCCCGAGGTCTACGACGCCGTCGAGTCCATCGCACTGTCCGAGCTCGGTGACGTCTACAAGATCGCCGGCAAGCTCGAGCGCCAGGACGCCGACGACGCCCTCAAGGCCCGCGTGAAGGAGGCCATCGCCGCCAAGGTGACGGCCGGCGAGCTCCCCGAGAGCGCCAACGGCCAGGTCAGCGGTGCTTACAAGTCGGTCACGAAGAAGGTCGTCCGCGGCCGGATCCTGACCGAGCAGGTCCGCATGGACGGTCGCGGCCTCGCCGACATCCGTCCGCTCGACGCCGAGGTCGCCGTGATCCCGCGCGTCCACGGTTCGGCGATCTTCCAGCGCGGCGAGACGCAGATCCTCGGCGTCACCACGCTGAACATGCTCAAGATGGAGCAGCAGATCGACTCGCTGTCGCCCGTCACGAAGAAGCGCTACCTGCACCACTACAACTTCCCGCCGTACTCGACGGGTGAGACCGGTCGTGTGGGGTCGCCGAAGCGTCGCGAGATCGGGCACGGCTTCCTGGCCGAGCGCGCCCTCGTGCCGGTGCTGCCGTCGCGCGAGGAGTTCCCCTACGCCATCCGTCAGGTGTCCGAGGCCCTCGGCTCCAACGGTTCGACGTCGATGGGCTCCGTCTGCGCCTCGACCCTGTCGCTGCTCAACGCCGGTGTGCCCCTCAAGGCCCCGGTCGCCGGCATCGCGATGGGCCTCGTCTCCGACACCGTCGACGGCCAGACCCGCTACGCGGCGCTGACCGACATCCTCGGTGCCGAGGACGCCCTCGGCGACATGGACTTCAAGGTCGCCGGTACCTCGGACTTCGTCACGGCGATCCAGCTGGACACGAAGCTCGACGGCATCCCCTCGTCGGTCCTCGACGCCGCGCTCAAGCAGGCCAAGGAAGCGCGCTCCGCGATCCTCGGTGTGCTGAACGAGGCGATCGACGCCCCCGACGAGATGGCCGACACCGCGCCGCGCGTCATCTCCGTGCAGATCCCCGTCGACAAGATCGGCGAGCTGATCGGCCCGAAGGGCAAGACGATCAACGGGATCCAGGACGAGACCGGCGCCGACATCTCGATCGAGGACGACGGCACGGTCTACATCGGTGCCGTCGACGGTCCGTCGGCCGAGGCCGCCCGTGCCCAGGTCAACGCCATCGCGAACCCGACGAACCCGGAGATCGGGGACCAGTTCCTCGGCACGGTCGTCAAGATCGCGACGTTCGGTGCCTTCGTGTCGCTGCTCCCGGGCCGCGACGGTCTGCTCCACGTCTCCGAGGTCCGCAAGCTCGCCGGTGGCAAGCGCGTGGAGAACGTCGAGGACGTGCTCGGCGTCGGCCAGAAGATCCTGGTCGAGGTCACCAAGGTGGACGACCGCGGCAAGCTCTCGCTCGCGCCGGTCGTGGCCGACGAGGTCGACACCGAGGGCCGTGACGACCACGGCTCGCACGCCGAGGCCCCGGCCGAGGGCTGATCCCTCCCGCGTCCAGACGCACGAACGGCCGCCGTCCCTTCCGGGGCGGCGGCCGTTCGCCGTTGCGGGTGGTGCGCGCCGGCGGCGCGGGGCCGCGGGCCGGGCAGGCCGGGCGGCCCGGTGGGGCCGAGTCTCGGTCCGGCGGACACTCTCGCGGTCGGGTCACCACGAACGTGTCCGCGGGGCCGAGTCTCGCCGGGCCGCGATCCCGCGGTGGGTCAGGAGGCCGGGGTCTCCTGCGTGCCGACCAGCTGCGCCCGGCCGAGCAGGTGCTCGCGCAGCACGAAGCCGACGACGGCCGGGGTCGCGTCGGCCGGAGCCTCGAGGACCGGGACGTCGAGCGCGCTCAGCGTGAAGAAGTAGCGGTGCGGGCCGTGACCGGCCGGCGGGGCGGCACCGAGGAACGTGTCCGTGCCGAACTCGTTCCGCCGCCGGAGTGCCTCGGCGGGGAGCAGCGCGTCGTCCACGCCGGCGTTCTGGGGGAGCGACGTCGCGTTGCCCGGGATGTCCGTGAGGCTCCAGTGCCAGAACCCGGAGCCGGTCGGCGCATCGGGGTCGTACACGGTGAGCACGAAGCTCTGCGTGCCCTCGGGAGCTCCCGTCCACTCGAGTGCGGGGGAACGGTCCTCGCCGCCGGCGTCGCTGCCGCGTGCCCAGTCGGGGAGGACACCGCCGTCGGTGAAGTCGGGGCTGGTCAGGGTGAAGGAGGGGACCTCGGGGAGGTTCCAGTTGGGGTTGTTGGCCATGGCTCCAGCCAACACCTGCGACCTCGGACGGTGCTCGGCGCGCTGGCCGCGGGCTGGCGGGTCGGCGGACAGGCGGGGCGGCAGGTGGTCGTCGCGGTGACGGACGGGAGGCGGGGTCGCCGCCGCCACGCCCCTCCCGGCCGACAGGGTGTCGCGGAAGCGACGTCCGCCAGGGAAGCGGACGCCTCGGTGCCGCCCAAGCGACTGGTTCCCGCGGAAGGACGGAGGCAGCCTGTCGCGTTCGCCGGCGGACGGCAGCGGCGGCTGGCCGGGGCTGGCTGACGGGAGGCGGGGTGCGGGGCCGCGCGGGGGCGGACAGGAGGCGCGGTGCGGGGCCGGAGCGCGCCTCCAGGCCGACAGGGTGCCGTGGAAGCGACAGGTGCCGGGGAAGGGGCCGCGTTAGTGCCGCCGGAGCGACTGGTTCCCGCGGAAGGCCGGCGGCAGCCTGTCGCTTTCGCGAGCGGACGACGGCGGCAGCCTGTCGCTTTCACGCGGGCGCGGGCGGCGGGCGGCCGGCGGGCGGACGCCGGCCGGGCACGGTGACGCGTCAGGCGGCGAGTACGCGCTCCACGACGCGGCCGAGGGCCGCCGTCGCCGCGATGGCGTCGCCGGCGTACGCGCCGGACATCGCGCCGTCCCGCGCCAGCATGAGCTCGTCGGCTCCGTCGCCCGGCAGCGGGTGCCCGGCGTCCTGCAGCAGGTCGGCCAGACGCTCGGTGTACCAGTCGCGGTGCATGGCGACGACCTCGCGCACGGGGTCGCGCGGGTCGTGGTACTCGGCCGCGGCGTTGAGGAACGCGCACCCGCGGAAGTCGGGGTCGTTCACCTCGTCGGTGAGGGCGGCAACCCAGGCGCGGACGGCCTCGGACGGACCGCCGGCTCCGGCGACGAGCTGCTCCATCCGCTCCTGCACGCGATCGTGCTGGCCGCGGATGTAGGCGAGGATCAGGTTGTCCTTCGACCCGTAGTGCTTGTAGAACGTCGCCTTCGTGACGCTCGCCTCGGAGATGAGACGGTCGACGCCGACGCCGTGGATGCCCTCTTCGTAGAAGAGCCGCGTGGCGGTCTCGAGGACTCGGACCTTCGCGCCGCCGGAGCGGGGAGTCGGGGGGACGCTCGACCCGTCCGGCGACGCGAGGTTCGTGCTCGGGCCAAGGAGACGCTGGACGGTCGGTTGGGGGGAATCGACCGTCACAGCGTGGCTCTCCTTGGTTGCATCGGCACCGCGGCGGCGGAGTGGGGGGACTCGTGTGCCGCGCAGGACTGATGTCCCGAGCCACCGGATCGAAATCTAGGGGGGCTTCCGATCCGGTGACCTCACTGTAGCACGATGAGGACAGACAGACGAGTCTTTCTATCCTCTTTTTCTGTACCCCACTTCGAGTGACGCCTGCGACCCGGCCGACGGGCTGTGGAAACTGGGTGGGTGGGGTCCACGGGTCAGTAGGCTCGTCTGCGATGAACCACCCAGTGCCGTTGCCACTCGAGGCCCCGGACACGTCGTTCCTGACGTCCGGCGGCGCCTTCGTCCGCCGTTCCGTCCTGCCCTCGGGCGTGCGGGTCCTGACCGAGGCGATGCCCGGTGCTGCCTCCACCAGCCTCGGCTTCTGGGTGGGGGTCGGATCGCGGGACGAGCGCGAGGGCCAGTACGGGTCGACGCACTTCCTCGAGCACCTGCTCTTCAAGGGCACCGCCAAGCGGTCCGCGCTCGACATCGCGATCTCCTTCGACTCGGTCGGCGGCGAGCACAACGCCGCCACCGCGAAGGAGTACACGTGCTACTACTCCCGCGTCCGCGACGCCGACGTGCCCATGGCGGTCGAGGTGATCGGCGACATGGTGACGGGCTCCGTGCTCGAGTCCGCGGCGTTCGACGTCGAACGCGGCGTCATCCTCGAAGAGCTCGCGATGGCTGCGGACGACCCGGCCGACGTCGCGGGCGAGGCCTTCTTCGCTGCCGCCTTCGACGGGCACGCGCTCGGTCGGCCGATCGGCGGCACGCCGGAGAGCATCCGCGCCGTGCACCGGGACGAGGTCCTCGCGCACTACCGCGAGCACTACGCCCCCAACGGCATCGTCGTCACGGCTGCCGGTGCGGTCGACCACGACGCGTTCTGCGACCTCGTCGCGACGGTCTTCGCGGACGCGCCCGACGCCTCGCCGCTGGCCCGCCGCACCCCGCAGCCGGTGGCGGACCCCGCCGTGCCGAAGCTCACCGTCGTGCACCGCCCGACGGAGCAGGTCAGCATGCTGCGGGGGTCGCAGGGCCTCGACCTCCGCGACGAACGACGTCCGGTGCTCAGCGTCCTCAACGCCGTGCTCGGCGGGGGGATGAGCTCCCGGCTCTTCCAAGAGGTCCGAGAACGGCGCGGGCTGGCCTACGCGGTGAGCTCGTTCGCCCCCGCGTACCTCGACAACGGTGCGTTCGGCGTCTACGCCGGCTGCGCGCCCGACAACGTCCCCGGCGTCGTCGAGATCGTCGACGCCGAGTTCCGCCGGATGGTGGACGACGGCATCACCTCGGACGAACTGCGACGTGCCAAGGGCCAGATCGAGGGTGCGCTGACGCTCTCCCTCGAGGACTCCGACGCCCGCATGACCCGACTCGGCCGTTCCGAGCTGGGCACCGGCGAGTTCACCGACCTCGCCACCGCCCTCGAACGCGTCGACCGGGTCACCACCGGCGACGTGCTCGACCTGGCGCGCGACCTCCTCACCCGCCCGACGATCACCTCGGTGGTCGGTGCCGTCCAGCAGGACGAGCTCGCGGATGCGATCGGGATCGGCGGGTGACCACCGACATGTCGCACTACCTCTACCTCGTCCGGCACGGTGAACACCAGGACGCCGAGCACGGCCTGCGCGACGGCAAGCTGTCGGAACGCGGCAAGCGGCAGGCGATGCTCGTGGCCGACCGGCTCGGCGGCGTGCCGTTCGACGGGGTGTACCACTCGCCCCTCGAGGCCCCGAGCGAGACCGCGTCCTTCCTGGCGCAGCGGCTGCCGGCCATCCAGCCGGAACCGTCGACCCTGCTGTTCGACTGCATCCCCTCGGGTCCGACGCCGGACATGCCGCACGCGTACCAGGGCTGGTACGGCGGCATCACGGAAGAGGAGATCGTCGCCGGGCAGGCGCAGATGGGCGACGCCGTCGCCGAGTGGTTCACGCCCGCGCGCGAGGACCGGCACGACCTCCTCATCACCCACAACGCGGTGATCGGGTGGTTCGTGCGCGAGGCGTTCCAGGCGCCGGAGTGGCGCTGGATGGGCACGAACGTCGCCCACACCGCCCTGACGATCATCCGGATCCGCTCGGCGAAGCCGGCCGAGGTGGTCGCCCTGAACGACCTGGCGCACCTCCCGGTCGAGCTCCGCACCGGTCTGCCGGTCGGCCAGCCGGTCTAACGGCCGCCGGTGCGTCCTCGCGTCGGCGCGGACGGGAGGCGCGGTGTCGGTCAGCGCACCGGCTTGCGGTACCAGGCGGTCGCGTTCGGGTTCTCGTTGAACGGCTCGACGCGCTCGTAGCCACGGCTGCGGTACATCGCGCCTGCGGCGACGAGCGAGTCGTTCGTGTCGAGCACGACCGCCGTCGCCCCGAGGTCGACCGCCGCCGCCTCGAGTGCGTCCATCACCGCGGTCGCGACGCCCTGTCCGCGCCCTGCGGGGGTGACGTACACGTGCTTGACCTCGAACCGCACGTCGTCGCCGTCGTCCGCGATGCGTCGGAGCCCGCCGCACCCGACGGCCGCGCCGTCCCGGTGGGCGACGACGAACGTCCCGTTCCCGTCCGCGAACTCGGCAGCCGGCGTGCGCTTGCGGGCGTACGAGCCCTGCGCGCTCGGGAAGGTGGCCGCCCGCTCGTCGAGGTACGCGTCGAGCAGCTCGTCGACCTCGGGGGTGTCTGCCGGTACGGTCCTGACCTCGAGCGTCATGCGTCGATCCTAGGATGGGACGCATGGTCACTCCCGTCGCCGTCGTCGGCGCCACCGGTCGTCTCGGGGGCCTCGTGGCATCCGTGGTCGAGGAACTCCCGGACTTCGAACTCGTCGCCGCCCTGTCCTCGAAGGACGGCGCGCACGAGGCCGGTCCGTCCGTCTTCGGGGGAGCGGCCCTCGTGGTCGACGTGACGGTCCCCGCGCTCAGTCCGGCGATCGTCGACAACGCCCTCGCGAGCGGGGCGAACGTCCTCGTCGGGACGTCCGGGTGGTCGCAGGACCGTCTGGCGAAGCTCCGTGCCGGGCTCGAGGCACGCCCGGAGCAGGGCGTGTTCGTGGTGCCGAACTTCTCGATCGGCTCGGTGCTCGGCACCCACCTGGCAACGATCGCGGCGCCGTGGTTCCCGTCGGTCGAGATCGTCGAGACACACCACGCGGGCAAGATCGACTCGCCGTCCGGTACCGCCGTCCGCACCGCGGAGCTCATCGCCGACGCCCGGAGGGAGGTCGGTCCGGTCGAGGCTCCGCACGTCGACCAGCGTGCACGTGGGCAACAGGTGGCGAGCGTGCCGATCCACTCGCTCCGGCTGCCCGGCGTGACGGCCGTGCAGGACGTGCTGCTCAGCGGACCCGGCGAGACGCTGACCATCCGCCACGACACGAACGACGACGTCGCGTACCTCGCCGGCATCCGTGCCGCGCTCTCGGCGGTGGGCTCGATGCGGGGTCTGACGGTCGGGCTCGGCAGCGTCCTCGGCATCGGCTGAACCGGTGGGACGCTTCGCGCGGACCGTGCGCTCGCCGTTCTGGGGTGCCACCCTGATGACGGTCCTGCTGGCGCTCTACATCGTCCTCGTCGGGCAGCGCGCGGTCGCCTTCATCCAGACCGGTCTGGCGATCGGCGTCGGCATCGGCATCGCACTCTTCGTCGTCGCGGCGATCGGTGCCCTGCTGCTCGTGCTCGAGTTCCGGTTCGGCATCAGGATCACCCGCCTCGGCGCCCGTCTCGAGCGCGAGGGCGGCGCCCCGGCCGACGTCGTCCCGGTGCGCCCGTCGGGTCGGCCCGAACGCGAGGCCGCGGACGCGCTGTTCCCGACGTACAAGGCAGCCGTCGAGCGCGACCCGTCGGACTGGCGTGCGTGGTACCGGCTGGGGGTCGTCTACGACGCGGCCGGCGACCGGAAGCGTGCCAGGGCCGCCATGCGCAGTGCACTCGCCGCCGCAGCGGGCCGCGGGGCCGCCGACGGCGCCTAGAACGCTGCGTCGACCGCGTCCTCGGCGCGCTGGTGGCGGAACGTGTAGCCCGACTCGAGCAGCTTCGTCGGCACCATCCGCTGGCCCGACAGGAGCATCTCGTCGGCGGCCTGCTGCAGGAGCAGCCGGAGCGCGAACTCCGGGATCCGGAACAGGTACGGCCGGTGCAGGTCGGCGGCGACACGCTTCGTGATCCGCTCCGCCACGGCGGCTTCGGGGCCGGCGAGGTTCACCGGGCCGCTGACCTCGCTCGCGCGGGGGTCCGTCGCGAGGTGCACGATCGCGCCGACCTCGTCCTCGAGTGCGATCCACGGCCAGAACTGCCCGCCGGTGCCGAGCCGCCCACCGAGTCCGGCCTTCGTGAGCGGCACGAGCGGTGCGAGCGCGCCGCCGCCCTTCCCGATCACGATGCCCGTCCGCAGGGTGACGACGCGGACGCCCTCGGGTGCGGCGTCGGCCGCCGCCTCCCAGCGCGTGGTCACGTCGGCGAGGAACCCGGCGCCGGGAGCGGCGTCGTCCTGCAGCACGTCGACCGGCCGGTCGCCGTAGACGCCGGACGCCGAGCCCGAGAGGAAGAGCCGGGGCGGGGTCGGCGCCTGCCGCATCGCCTCGACGAGGGTGCTCGTGGCGTCGACGCGTGACGCGAGGATCTCGCGCTTGTAGGACTCGGTCCACGGCAGCTTGCCGATGTTCGCCCCGGCGAGGTTGACCACCACGTCGGCGCCGTCGACGATCGCCGGGTCGAGCGGGCGTGTGCCGGGCGACCAGCGGAACTCGGTCGCCGTGCGGGGCTCCCGCCGGACCAGCGTCGTCACGTGGTGTCCCGCCTCGCGCAGGGCGCGGACGAGCGGGGTCCCGATGAAGCCGGACGAGCCGGCGACCAGGATCGAGAGCGGCTCTGTCGTCATGTCGCTCACGCTACTCATCGGACGTAGGCTCTTCGTGTGACCGAGACCGTGCAGCCCGACGCCTCCGTTCCCACCCCCTACGAGGACCTGCTGCGGCGGGTGCTCGACGAGGGGACGCCGAAGGGCGACCGCACCGGCACCGGGACGCGCAGCATCTTCGGCGCACAGCTGCGGTACGACCTGTCGCAGGGCTTCCCGCTCGTCTCCACGAAGCGCGTGCACTTCAAGTCGGTGGCGTACGAGCTGCTCTGGTTCCTCCGCGGCGACGGCAACGCACGCTGGCTGCAGGAGCACGGCGTCCGGATCTGGAACGAGTGGGCGGACGAGGACGGCGACCTCGGCCCGGTCTACGGCGTGCAGTGGCGCTCGTGGCCGACGCCGTCGGGGGAGCACGTCGACCAGATCGCCCAGGTCATCGATCAGATCCGGACGAACCCGGACTCCCGCCGCCTCATCGTCTCGGCGTGGAACGTCGCCGACGTGCCGGACATGGCGCTCGCCCCCTGCCACGCGTTCTTCCAGTTCTACGTGGTCGACGGCAAGCTCTCGTGCCAGCTCTACCAGCGGAGCGCGGACATGTTCCTCGGCGTCCCGTTCAACATCGCCTCGTACGCCCTGCTCACGCACATGATCGCGGCGCAGACCGGACTCGGCGTCGGAGACTTCGTCTGGACCGGCGGCGACTGCCACGTCTACGACAACCACGTGGAGCAGGTCGAGGAACAGCTGCGTCGGACGGCGTACCCGATGCCGACGCTCGAGCTCGCTCCCCGGGACTCGATCGACGACTACGAGTACGAGGACTTCACGGTCGTCGGCTACCACCACCACCCGGCCATCCGGGCCGCGGTCGCGGTGTGAGCACCGCCTGGCACGAGCCGGTCCGGGGGGTCGGCATGGTCTGGGGACGGTCGACGGGCGGGGTCATCGGCGCCGACGGCGGGATGCCGTGGCACGTCCCCGAGGACCTCGCGCACTTCCGGCAGGTCACCGGTGACGCCACCGTCGTGATGGGCCGGCGGACGTGGGACTCGTTGCCCGAGCGCTTCCGCCCCCTGCCGGGTCGCCGCAACGTCGTGCTCACCCGTGACGTCTCCTGGACCGCGGACGGCGCCGAGACCGTGCACGACCTCGCGACCGCGCTCGACACCGACGAGCCGGTGTGGATCATCGGCGGGGGCCAGGTGTACGCCGCCGGGCTGCCGTTCGCCGACCGGGTGTCCGAGACGGTGATCGACGTCGACGTGCCGGGCGACACCCGGGCACCGGAGTTCGACGATGCGTGGGAGCTCGTCGACGAGGGTCCGTGGCAGGAGTCCCGCGTCGAGGGCACCCGCTACCGCTTCCTGGAGTGGCGCCGCCGCGCGTAGCGCGCGGAGCACCGCCGCGCGGAGCGCCGCCGCGCGGAGTGCTGCGCGCCGCACCCCGCTGCGGACGCCGCACCCCGGTGTGGCGGGGTGCCACGTTCGCGGCGGGGTGCGCACCACCGCGACCCGCACCGTCGCCGGGCGCGACCCCGCCCGACGGACCCGAGCCGCGCCTCCAGACCGCCCACCGTCCACACGGACGGCGGTCCTCGCGCGCATCCCCGGTACGCTGGTCCCCGTGTCCCCGCGTGAGAATCCCTTCGGTCAGGTCCTCGTCGCCCTCGTGACCCCGTTCACCGCCGACGGCGAGGTCGACTGGCCCGGCGTCGAGCAGCACATCGACGACTGCATCACGGCCGGCGCCGACGGCATCGTCGTCACCGGGACGACCGGCGAGACGAGCACCCTCACCGACCCGGAGAAGCTCCGCCTGGTCGAGGTCGGCAAGTCCGTCGCCGCGGGCCGCGCGAAGATCATCACCGGCGGCGGCTCGAACGAGACCGCCCACGCGATCCACCTCTACAAGCAGAGCGAGCGCGCCGGTGCCGACGGCGTCATGATCGTCACGCCGTACTACAACAAGCCCACCCAGTCGGGTGTGCTCACCCACTTCCGGATGATCGCCGACGCAACCGACCTGCCGGTCATCCTGTACGACATCCCGGGCCGCACGGGCATCCCGATCACGTACGAGACGATCGTGCGGGCGTCGCACCACCCGAACATCCTCGCCGTGAAGGACGCCAAGGGCGACTTCGCCGAGGTGTCCCGCGTGCTCAACAACACCGACCTCATGTACTTCTCCGGCGACGACACCAACGTGCTCCCGCACCTGTCGATCGGCGCGACCGGACTCATCGGCGTGACGGCCAACATCACGAGCACGCCGTACCGCACCATCGTCGACGCGGTGAACCGGGGCGACCTCGCCACCGCGACCGCCGAGCACAAGCGCGTCGAGCCCCTCGTCCGCGCGATCATGACGCACGTCCCCGGCACCGTCGCCGCGAAGTACGTGCTGCACGGGCTCGGCCGCATCGGCAGCCCGCGCGTCCGTCTGCCGCTCGTCGGCCCCGAGGACTCCGAGGCGTACGCCATCGAGACCTCGCTCGAAGCCGTGCGCGGCATCCCCGGCGCCGACTTCTCGAACTTCCGCCCGGACCGCAACGCAGCGGCCGGCGGCGCACTGCCGAAGGTGCCAGGCACCACACGTTAGGAAGACCGCGGCTCGCACGGAGCGCGTCGCACGACAGTCAGGACCGAATGCCCACCCAGATCTCCACACCGCAGCCGCTCGAAGCCGGCACCCTCCGCGTGATCCCCATCGGGGGTCTCGGCGAGATCGGTCGCAACATGACCGTCTACGAGTACGAGGGCAAGCTGCTCGTCGTCGACGCCGGTGTGCTCTTCCCCGAGGAGCACCAGCCGGGCGTCGACCTCATCCTCCCCGACTTCGCGCCCATCCGGGACCGCCTCGACGACGTCCTCGGTGTCGTGCTCACGCACGGTCACGAGGACCACATCGGTGCCGTGCCGTACCTCCTGAAGCTCCGCAGCGACATCCCCCTGATCGGCTCCACGCTGACCCTGGCGCTCGTCGAGGCGAAGCTCAAGGAACACCGGATCAAGCCCTACACGCTCGTGGTGCAGGAGGACCAGACCGAACAGCTCGGTCCGTTCCACCTCGAGTTCGTGGCCGTGAACCACTCCATCCCGGACGCCCTCGCCGTGGCGATCACGACCCCCGCCGGTCGCGTGCTCCACACCGGCGACTTCAAGATGGACCAGCTCCCGCTCGACGACCGCATCACCGACCTCCGCGCGTTCGCGCGGCTGGGTGAGGCCGGCGTCGACCTGTTCCTGCCGGACTCGACGAACGCCGACGTCCCCGGGTTCACCGCCCCGGAGCGCGACATCGGTCCGGTGCTCGAGAACATCATCATGCGGGCGCGCAAGAAGGTCGTCGTCGCGAGCTTCTCGTCGCACGTGCACCGCGTCCAGCAGGTCCTGGACGCCGCCGCCGCTGCGAACCGCAAGGTCGCGTTCATGGGGCGCTCGATGATCCGCAACATGACGATCGCCGCCGACCTCGGCTACCTGCGGGTGCCCGAGAACGTCCTCATCGACACCAAGAAGGCGAAGAACGTCCCGGACGACCAGATCGTCTACATGTCGACCGGGTCGCAGGGCGAGCCGATGGCCGTCCTCGCGCGCATGGCGAACCTCGAGCACCAGATCGAGATCGGCGAGGGCGACACGGTCATCCTCGCGTCCTCGCTCATCCCGGGCAACGAGAACGCCGTCTACCGCGTGATCGACGGGCTGACGAAGCTCGGCGCGAAGGTCGTGCACAAGGGCAACGCGAAGGTGCACGTCTCCGGGCACGCCTCGGCCGGCGAGCTCCTGTACTGCTACAACATCCTGCGCCCGAAGAACGTGCTCCCCGTGCACGGCGAGCACCGCCACCTCTACGCGAGCGCCGACCTGGCGATCCAGACGGGCGTGCCGCCGCGGAACGTGATCCTCGGGCAGGACGGCATCGTCGTCGACCTGCGCGACGGTGAGGTCACCGTCGCGGGGCAGCTCGACATCGGGTACGTGTACGTCGACGGGTCCACGGTCGGCGAGATCACCGACGCCGACCTCAAGGACCGCCGTGTCCTGGCCGAGGAAGGCTTCATCTCGGTCTTCTGCGCCGTCGACTTCACCACCGGCCAGTGCGTCATCGGCCCGGAGATCCAGTCGCGCGGCTTCGCCGAGGACGACTCCGTCTTCGACGACGTCCGTCCGCAGATCGCGAAGGCGTTGGCCGAGGCGGCCGCCAACGGCACCAGCGACGGCCACGCGTTCCAGCAGGTGGTCCGCCGGACCGTCGGCCGCTGGGTGAACACGAAGCACCGCCGCCGTCCGATGATCGTCCCGGTGGTCATCGAGGCGTAGCGGCGCACGACCGTCGCCCGGTCGCGACGGCGACCGCCAGGAGGCCCGGTGCACGTCCCCGACGGACGAGCACCGGGCCTCCGCTCGCGTCCAGGGCGTGGGTCGTCCGACGGGTCGGCGAGCGTCCGGTGGGCGGCGCAGTGGCGCCGTCGCGCACTCGCGGCGGGCCTCGCTCGGTTTGTCCTGGGAGGGGATTAGGGTTCTGCCCATGGCCGGAGGCACCAAGTCGACCACGCGCTCGCGCGCGTCCTCGTCGTCCCGTGGCAGCGGGACGCGTGGTTCGTCGCGCACCCAGGCCACCACGAAGAAGCTCCCACAAGCAGCCCCGACACCCGTCTTCCGCGAGCAGAACCCGCTCGTGACGGTGTGGATGGCGATGGCCCACGGCGTCGGCGCGGTGTTCCGCCTGCTCGGCCAGGAGACCCTCGAGAAGGACCAGCGTCGAGACGGGTTCCCGTTCCTGCTGTTCGTCCTCGCCATCGCCGGTGCGGTGGTGGAGTGGCTCAACCCGACGAACGTCGTCGCGGTGAACCTCGACGCGTACACCTTCGGCGGTCTGCTCGGGCGGCTGGCGTTCGCCCTCCCCGTGATCATGGTCGTCTTCGCCGGGTGGCTCTTCCGGCACCCGGCGTCCGTGCACGACAACACCCGGATCGGCATCGGCCTCGGGCTCCTGCTGATCTCCATCGCGTCGCTCTGCCACGTGTTCGGCGGACGACCGGTCGCCGCCGACGGCATGCCCGCACTCGCGGCTGCCGGCGGGGTGATCGGCTGGGTCGTCATCGGGTGGCTCGTGACGATCGCCACCGCCTGGGTCGCCGTCCCGGTCGCGGTCGTGCTGCTCGTCCTGTCGCTCTTCATCATCACGAAGACGCCGCCGAACAAGCTCGGCCGTCGTCTGCACGAGCTCTACGCGTACCTGTTCGGCGCTCCGGCCCCGACCGACGTGGCCGAGCCCGAGGTGGCCGAGCCGCCCGCCGCGCGGAGCAAGCCGTCGAAGCGGGCGAAGAAGGGCGACGCGGACTTCCAGCTCTTCGACGACCTCGGATTCGAGGACGAGCGGGCCGCGTCGGCCGACGGCGACGAGGACGGCGGCACCGTCCCGTGGTGGCGGCGCAACAAGTCCGGCCGCGAAGAAGACCCCGCGTACGACAGCCCCGTGATCACCGGGGCGACGTCGACGGTCCCCGAGGTGCCCGCCGCGGCCGCCGCGCCGGGGCCGAACGCCGGCGCGGCCGCCGGGCTCGTCGACCTCACGCCGGCCGAACCGGCGTCGGTGAACCTGAACGACTCGGTCGAGCACGACCTCGAGGTCGCCGAGCAGGCGCTCCGCGACTTCGGCACCGAGGTCCCGGAGCGACCGGCGGCCACCGAGGTGATCCGTCCGGACGCGACCGTGTCCCCGGTCGTCTCGCCGTCCCTCCCGGTCGACGAGCCCGCGGACGACCTCGCCGCCGATGCCGTGGACGGTCTCCCGCCGGTGACGGGCTCCGACGAGGACCCCTCCGCGCCGTACCGCCTGCCGGCGGCGACCACCCTGAGCTCCGGCTCGCCGTCGGTCGCGCGCAGCCAGGCGAACGACGACATCGTCGCCGCGATCACGGGCGTCCTCACCGAGTTCAAGGTGGACGCGAAGGTCACGGGCTTTTCGCGCGGGCCGACGGTCACCCGGTACGAGATCGAGCTCGGACCCGGCGTCAAGGTCGAGCGGGTGACCGCGCTGTCGAAGAACCTGTCGTACGCCGTGGCGTCGAACGAGGTCCGCATCCTCTCGCCGATCCCGGGCAAGAGCGCGATCGGCGTCGAGATCCCGAACAGCGACCGCGAGACCGTGTCGCTCGGCGACGTGCTCCGGTCGAACGCGGCGCGCAAGTCGAAGCACCCGATGACGATCGGCGTCGGCAAGGACGTCGAAGGCGGCTTCGTCGTGGCGAACCTGGCGAAGATGCCGCACCTCCTCGTCGCCGGCTCGACCGGCTCCGGCAAGTCGGTCTTCATCAACTCGATGATCACCTCGCTCCTGATGCGCGCGAAGCCGTCCGAGGTGCGCATGGTCCTGGTCGACCCGAAGCGCGTCGAGCTCTCCATCTACGCGGGCGTCCCGCACCTCATCACGCCCATCATCACGAACCCGAAGAAGGCGGCCGAGGCGCTGCAGTGGGTCGTGAAGGAGATGGACATGCGGTACGACGACCTCGCGTCGTTCGGGTTCCGCCACGTCGACGACTTCAACAAGGCGATCGAGAACAACGAGATCGTGCTGCCCGCCGGCAGCGAGCGGAAGCTCAAGCCGTACCCGTACCTGCTCGTCGTGGTGGACGAGCTCGCCGACCTCATGCTCGTCGCCCCGCGCGATGTCGAGGAGTCGATCGTCCGGATCACCCAGCTCGCCCGCGCAGCCGGCATCCACCTGGTCCTCGCGACCCAGCGACCGTCCGTCGACGTCATCACCGGTCTGATCAAGGCGAACGTGCCGTCGCGCATCGCCTTCGCGGTCACCAGCGTCACCGACTCCCGGGTGATCCTCGACCAGCCCGGCGCCGACAAGCTCATCGGGCAGGGCGACGCGCTCTTCCTGCCGATGGGCTCGTCCAAGTCGCTCCGTGTGCAGGGCGCCTGGGTGAACGAGAGCGAGGTCGCCGAGGTCGTGCAGCACGTCACCCGGCAGGCCCGTCCGGACTACCGCCAGGACGTCCAGGCCGTGGTCGAGCGCAAGGAGATCGACGCCGACATCGGCGACGACCTCGAGCTGCTGCTCGCTGCCGTCGAGCAGGTCGTCTCCACGCAGTTCGGCTCGACCTCGATGCTCCAGCGCAAGCTGCGCGTCGGGTTCGCCAAGGCCGGACGGCTCATGGACCTCATGGAGTCCCGCGACATCGTCGGGCCGTCCGAGGGGTCGAAGGCCCGCGACGTGCTCGTCACGGCCGACCAGCTGCCGTCCGTCCTCGCGAAGCTCCGCGGCGAGGAGCCGCCGGCTGCCGCACCGTCGGTCGGGCCCGCGGCCGTGGCCGGAGCGGGTGCCGCCGCGGCGCTGCCGGAGACCGGTGCGCTCGTCGGCGACGACGACCGCTACGGCGCGGACCCCGTCGGGGACATGACCCGCGGGTACGATGAGGTCGACGACGAGCCCGACGAGGACGCGTGGGGACTGACGGGCAGGGAGTGAGTGCGATGACCGCCTCGAACGGTACGGAGACGTCGCACGGCGCCAGGTTCCCGTGGCGTGGCCGACTGCTCCGCAAGGGGCCCGGGCCGGCTTCCACGGCGAACGTCGCGAACATCATCACGGTGGTGCGCATCCTCATGGCGCCGCTGTTCTTCGTGCTCCTGCTCACCGACGCCGGCAACGACGGCGCCATGCGCATCTGGGCGGCCGTCGTGTTCGTGGTCGCGATCGTCACCGACAGCGCGGACGGGATCATCGCGCGGCGGCAGAACCTCGTCACGGACTTCGGCAAGCTCGTCGACCCGATCGCCGACAAGGTCCTGATCGGCGGCGCCCTCGTGGCCCTGTCGATCCTCGCCGAGCTGCCCTGGTACGTGACGGTCCTCATCATGGTGCGGGAGATCGGCATCACGGTGTTCCGCTTCGCGGTGCTCTCCGACCGGGTGATCCCGGCCAGCCGCGGCGGCAAGATCAAGACCGTGCTGCAGGCCGTCGCCCTGACCGCGGCCCTGTTCCCGTGGTGGAACCTCGTCGGCGAGTGGGCGCACTGGGTCAACGGGATCCTCATGACCGCCGCCTTCCTGGCAACGGTCCTGAGCGGCATCGACTACCTCTGGCAGGCATGGAAGCACAACCGCAGCGCAGCGTGACCGACGAGCCCGCACCGGTCCCGGTGCCCGTCACCCCCGGCCTGATCGCCGAGCTCACCGCGCGGGGCGAGACGGTGGCCGTGGCCGAGTCCCTGACCGGGGGTCTGGTCGTCGCCACCCTCGTCGACGTCCCGGGTGCGAGCGCCGTGGTGCGCGGGGGAGTCGTGGCCTACGCGACGCCGATCAAGCACGAGCTGCTCGGGGTCGACGCCGAGCTGCTCGCCACCAACGGCGCGGTCGACCCCGAGGTCGCGCGCCAGATGGCGGTCGGTGTCCGGACTGCGCTGTCCGTCGACGGCGAGCCGGCCACGTGGGGGATCAGCACCACGGGTGTCGCCGGGCCCGACCCGCAGGACGGCAAGCCCGTGGGCACGGTGTTCGTCGGGATCGCCTCGGCCGACGGGGTCGAAGCCCACGAACTGCACCTGGACGGTGACCGCGATGCAATCCGTCACGCCACCGTCTCCGAACTCCTGGCACGGATGTCGTCCACGATCCGGGGCCGGGAATAGGCCTCGTTTCCACCGGGTTACATCTCACGCAATCTCCAGCGGTACAGCAGGCGGCCTCGCTAGCATGCTGCAACCGGCAACGCTACAGTTGCCCAACCCGAACTCGGCCAACCGGACCGAGCGGGCGCGGAGACGACAGGGAAGGAGGAGTTCTCATGGTTCTCGTTCGTCAGGAGATCGGCGACGTTCTGCGGGACTTCCGCTTGCAGAAGGGCCGGACCCTCCGTCAGGTCGCGTCCAAGGCCAGTGTGGCCCTCGGGTACCTCAGTGAGGTCGAGCGCGGGCAGAAGGAAGCCAGCTCGGAGATCCTCGCGTCCGTCGCGGACGCGCTGGACACCCCCATCTCGACCATCATGCGCGAGGTGGGCGACCGCCTCGCAGTGGTCGAGGGACTCACCCCCGTCCCGGACACGCTCCCCGACGACCTCGTCGCCGAGTTCGACAACGACCTCGCGGTGCGCTGACCCCACCGCTCCCGAACGCCCTCGCCGGTCCTCCGGTGGGGGCGTTCGTCGTTCCGCGACGAACGCTGCCGCCGGACCTGCCTGCGGGCGCCGTCGTCGTTGCGGTGTGCACATCCTCGTTACCCTGGAGGGATGCGGGTGAGTGAGTTCTGGCGTGCCGTCGACCAGGTGTTCGGCGACGCCTACGGGGCCGTGGTCAGTCGGGACGTCGTCCTCGAGGACCTCGGGGGCCGGTCCGCGGCCGACGCGCTCGACGCCGGGGTCGACGCACGCCGGGTCTGGGAAGCACTGTGCGACTCGCAGGACGTCCCGCTCGACAAGCGGCACGGCAAGGGGCTCGCGGAGCCGCGCGACTGACCAATCGGAACCAAGCAACACCCGAACACCTGTTCGGCGTGTTGCTCGAACGGGTGTTCGATCGGTGGTAGCTTCCTCCACATCGGCGCTGTTCGGGATTCCGTCCACAGATCGCGCGGTCACCGGCAGTGATGTCGGTGGCCCGCCCTAGGTTCGGAGTCACCGGGAACAGCCCGAAGCCTTGTCGCAGAACCACTGGCCTTGCACCATCGGCCGGCGGGGACGCGACAGCCTACAGGCAGCCGACACCGAGCACGAAGGAGCACCCCATGCCATCACCGGCAGACCGCGAGAAGGCCCTCGAGACCGCACTCGCCCAGATCGACAGGCAGTTCGGCAAGGGTGCGATCATGCGCCTCGGGTCGGACGAACGCGCCCCGGTCAACGTCATCCAGACCGGGTCGGTGGCGCTCGACGTCGCGCTCGGCATCGGCGGACTGCCCCGCGGCCGCATCGTCGAGATCTACGGCCCGGAGTCGTCGGGTAAGACGACCCTCACCATCCACGCCATCGCCAACGCGCAGCGCGCCGGTGGCATCGCGGCGTTCATCGACGCCGAGCACGCGCTCGACCCCGAGTACGCCAAGAAGCTCGGCGTCGACATCGACGCCCTCCTGGTGTCGCAGCCGGACACCGCCGAGCAGGCGCTCGAGATCGCCGACATGCTCGTGCGCTCCGGCTCCATCGACCTCATCGTGATCGACTCCGTCGCGGCGCTCGTGCCCCGCGCCGAGATCGAGGGCGAGATGGGCGACTCGCACGTCGGCCTCCAGGCCCGCCTCATGTCCCAGGCGCTGCGCAAGCTCGCCGGTGGGCTCAACCAGACGCAGACCACGATGATCTTCATCAACCAGCTGCGCGAGAAGATCGGCGTGTTCTTCGGCTCCCCGGAGACCACCTCCGGTGGTAAGGCGCTGAAGTTCTACGCCTCCGTCCGGCTCGACATCCGCCGCATCGAGACGCTGAAGAGCGGGACCGACGCCGTCGGCAACCGCACCCGCGTCAAGGTCGTCAAGAACAAGATGGCGCCGCCCTTCAAGCAGGCCGAGTTCGACATCCTGTACGGCGTCGGCATCTCGCGCGAGGGCTCGTTGCTCGACTTCGGTGTCGACCACGGCATCGTGAAGAAGTCGGGTGCCTGGTACACCTACGACGGCGACCAGCTCGGCCAGGGCAAGGAGAACTCGCGGTCGTTCCTCATCCAGAACCCCGAGGTCGCTGCCGAGATCGAGGGCAAGATCCTCGCCAAGCTCGGTGTCGGCGGGGCCCAGGCCGAGGCAGATGCGCCGGTCGACTCGATCGCGCCGAAGATCGCGGAGCGCAAGGGCGCGTGACGACCGACCACGACGACGACGCGGACCTCGCACCGGTCACCGACCTGTTCGGTGCGCGGTCCCGTCGCCGTCGGGCCGCGAGCCCGGATCCGGTTCCGCCGACGCCGGAGCGGCCGAGCGAGCGCGAGCACGGGACGCCGCCGCAGGACCCGCCTGCACCGACACTGCGGAGCATCGGTGACCGTCGTCAGGACGACACCGACCGACGCCCGCGCAGCACCGGCACCGGCACAGGTCAGGTCGACGCAGGTGCGGACGGCGACGGCGATCTCGGCCCGGACGGCGCCGAACGGCCAGACGCGGACACGCCGGTGCCGCTCCCGATCGCCGGCCCACGTGCACAGGCCGACTGGCTGTCGCCGGTCGTCGGCGACGGATCCGGTCGCAGCGCGCGCGCAGAGCAGGACGGCTACGACGAGGCCGGCACGGCGGACGCCTCGACCGCATCGATCTTCGCGATCGGGTCCGGCGCCGAGATCGACCCCGCTGACGCCCCGCGACCCATCGACGAGCAGCGCGCGGACGCCGAGCGCCTGAGCATGCGGGCGCTGGGTCGCAAGGGCGTGAGCGAGTCCGAGCTCCGGACGATGCTCGCGCAGAACGACCTCGACCCGGACGTGGTCGAGTACGAGATCGACCGGCTGACGCGGGTCGGCCTGCTCGACGACGTGGCGCTCGCGACGGACCTCGTCGACCGGCTGCACGACCGGAAGGGCCTCGGACGACAGGGCGTGGTGGCGGAACTCCGTCGCCGTGGCATCGACCAGGCGGTGATCGACGCTGCGCTCGACGCGGCGGCGGACGACGATGACGACGAGTTCGTCCGCGCCATCGACCTCGCCCAGAAGCGTGCGGGGCAGCTCCGTGGGCTCGACCGGGCGACGGCGGAGCGCCGGCTCTCGGGGTACCTCATGCGGAAGGGCTACAACGGCGGTGTCGTCCGGATCGCGGTGGAGCGAGCGCTCTCGGGCGGCGGTCGTCCCGCCGGTGGCCCGCGCGGTCCCGTCCGGTTCGAGTAGCCGCACCGCCGGGCCTGTGCGGCGCTGTTCGGTTCGATGAGCCGCGCCGCCGGCGGCTCGTGCCGAGTCGACCGCGACGGCGTCACGGAGCGATTTACACTGGACGACCATGGCCACCGTCGCAGCGCGCCCCCGCACCTACGAAGTCCGCACCTACGGGTGCCAGATGAACGTGCACGACTCCGAGCGGCTGAGCGGTTCGCTCCAGGCCGCCGGCTACGTCGCCGCCGACGGCGAGCAGGCGGACGTCGTCGTCATCAACACGTGCGCGGTGCGCGAGAACGCGGACAACCGCCTGTACGGCAACCTCGGGCAGCTCGCCGGGATCAAGCGCGAGCACCCCGGCATGCAGATCGCGGTCGGCGGGTGCCTCGCCCAGAAGGACAAGAACGTCATCCTCGAGAAGGCGCCGTGGGTCGACGTGGTGTTCGGCACGCACAACATGGGCTCCCTGCCGACGCTCCTCGAGCGGTCGCGCCACAACGACGAAGCGCAGATCGAGATCCTCGAGGCGCTCGACGTCTTCCCTTCGACGCTCCCGACGAAGCGCGAGTCGACGCACAGCGGCTGGGTGTCGATCTCCGTCGGGTGCAACAACACCTGCACGTTCTGCATCGTGCCGTCGCTCCGCGGCAAGGAGAAGGACCGTCGCCCCGGGGACGTCCTCGCCGAGGTGCAGGCGCTCGTCGACGATGGCGCGATCGAGGTGACGCTGCTCGGCCAGAACGTGAACTCCTACGGGGTCGAGTTCGGCGACCGCCAGGCGTTCGGCAAGCTGCTCCGCGCCACCGGGCAGATCGAGGGCCTGGAACGCGTGCGGTTCACGAGCCCGCACCCGGCCGCGTTCACCGACGACGTGATCGACGCGATGGCCGAGACGCCGAACGTCATGCCGCAGCTGCACATGCCGCTGCAGTCCGGCTCCGACCGGATCCTGAAGGCGATGCGCCGGAGCTACCGGAGCGAACGCTTCCTGGGCATCCTCGACCGCGTCCGCGCGAAGATCCCGCACGCCGCGATCTCGACCGACATCATCGTCGGGTTCCCCGGCGAGACCGAGGAGGACTTCGCGGACACGCTCCGGGTCGTGGAGCAGTCGCGCTTCGCGTCGGCGTTCACCTTCCAGTACTCGATCCGGCCCGGAACCCCTGCGGCGACGATGGACGAGCAGCTGCCGAAGCAGGTCGTCCAGGAACGGTACGAGCGACTCGTCGCGCTGCAGGAACGCATCACCGCGGAGGAGAACGCGAAGCAGGTCGGCCGCCGTGTCGAGGTGCTCGTCGCGACCGGTGAGGGCAAGAAGGACGACACCACGCACCGGCTGTCCGGACGCGCCGAGGACTCCCGGCTCGTGCACTTCGCGGTGCCGCAGGGCTCCGCCGTCCCACGACCGGGCGACGTCGTGACGGTCGAGGTGACGCGCTCGGCGCCGCACTTCCTCATCGCCGACAACGCGGGCCCGCTGCCGATCCGCCGGACGCGCGCCGGGGACGCCTGGGACCGCGCGCAGGCCGAGAGCTGCGGCGTCCCGACGCCGGCGGCGTCCGCCGATGTCCCTCGCGCGGTCTCCCTCGGACTCCCGACCATCCGTGTCGGTCGCTGAGGCCGCCGACCCCGGCGACGAGCGCAGCCGCGGGCAGGTGGGCCCGACCGACGAGCGCAGCCCCGGGCAGGCCGGTCCGAACGACGAGCCGGGTCGCCGACGATCCCGGGTGACCGACCTGATCGCCGTCGTCGGGGCGACCGGCACCGGCAAGTCGGACCTGGGCATCGCGATCGCGGAACGGCTCCGTGCGGCAGGACGCGACGCCGAGATCGTCAACGCGGACGCCATGCAGCTCTACCGCGGCATGGACATCGGCACCGCCAAACTGACGCCCGCCGAACGCCGGAGCATCCCGCACCACCAGCTCGACGTCCTGGCGGTGACCGACGAGGCGAGCGTCGCGGCGTACCAGCGGGACGCCCGAGCGGACGTGGCGGCGATCCAGGAGCGTGGCGGGGTCGCCGTCCTGGTCGGCGGCAGCGGCCTGTACGTCTCGGCGGTGCTGTTCGACCTCGCCTTCCCGGGGACCGATCCGGAGCTCCGGGCGCGGCTGGAACGCGAGCACGAGGAGCTCGGGCCGGGCCTCCTGCTCGAGCGCCTCCGTTCCCTCGATCCGGCGGCGGCGGCGACCATCGACGCGCGGAACCCGCGGCGGCTCATCCGGGCACTGGAGATCGCGAGCCGGTCCGAGGTCGTCACCCCGAGCCTCCCGTCCGCGCCCCGCGCCTGGCGACCCGCCCGGATCCTGCACCTCCACCGCGACCGTGCGCAGCTGGTCGAGGCCCTGCACGACCGTGCGGCGCGCATGTTCGCCGCCGGACTCGTGGACGAGGTGCGCGCCCTCCGCGACCAGGGGCTCGAGGAGGGCCGCACCGCGCGCGCGGCCATCGGGTACTCGCAGGCGCTCGAGGTGCTGCACGGCACGGCCACGGTGGAGCAGGCCGTCGAGGCGACGGGCGTCGCGACCCGCAAGTACGCCCGCCGCCAGGTGTCGTGGTTCCGCCGGTACGCCGACGCCGAGGTCCTCGACGTGACGGGTGCCGACCGCGCCGCGCTGACGGACGCTGCCCGTAGGATCGTGCCGTGACCGAGCTGCACTTCACCAAGGGCCAGGGGACCGGCAACGACTTCGTCCTGTTCGCCGACCCCGACGCCACGGTCGACCTGACCGCCGACCGCATCCGGGCGATCGCGGACCGACGCTTCGGCGTGGGCGGCGACGGCGTCATCCGTGCGGTGCGCTCCGAGTCCCTCCCCGAGGGACGGACGCTCCTGGCGGTCGAACCGGCTGCGACGTGGTTCATGGACTACCACAACGCCGACGGCTCGGTCGCCGAGATGTGCGGCAACGGCATCCGTGTCTTCGCCCGGTACCTCACCGAGTCGGGGCTCGTCGACCTCGCCCCGGGCGAGACCCTCACCGTCGGCAGCCGCAAGGGCCTCGTCGACGTCCAGCGCACCACCAACGGCTTCTCGGCCGACCTGGGACGCTGGGGCCTCGGGATCGAGGGCGGCGGCGCGGACGACGTGCTCGTGCGCGCGAAGAACCTCGACAACGCGCGACCCGGTCTCGGCATCGACGTCGGCAACCCGCACGTGGTCGTCGCGCTCGCGACCGAGGACGAACTCGCGGACCTCGACCTCACCTACGTGCCGGTGCTCGACCCGCTGCCCGCAGCCGGTGCGAACGTCGAGTTCGTGCTGCCGGGCGACCCGCTCGTGCAGGACGGCGTCGGGCAGATCACGATGCGGGTGCACGAACGCGGCAGCGGCGAGACGCTCTCGTGCGGCACGGGCGCGGTGGCCGCTGCGCTGGCGACGCGGCACTGGGCCGGCAACGGTGCTCCCGACACGTGGCGCGTGCGCGTCCCCGGAGGGGTGGTCACCGTCCGCATGTTCGCGGCGGAGGACGGCGAGCACGTCGCATTGTCCGGCCCCGCGGAACTCGTCTTCTCGGGTGACCTGACGGTCTGAGACAGCGCGGGTCCTGTCGGGAGGCACGGATCGCCACGTCGACGCACCCTCGCGTCCGCGGCGTGCCGGTTCGACACCCGACGGCCCCGGCGCGCTGCGCCGGTTCCAGCGCGCTGCGCCGGTTCCGGCGCTACGCGGCGGTCCGGTGCACCCGGAGGACGCGGAAGCCCTTGTCGGTCGTCGCCCGTGTGACGTCGAACGCGTCGCCCAGCGCATCGCGGAGCCACCGCTGCAGGGAGTCACCGCCGAGGTCCTTCGACACGACGAGCCAGGCGTCGCCGCCCACCTCGAGCCGGGGCAGCCACGTCAGCAGGATGTCGTGCAGTTCGTCCTTGCCGACGCGGATCGGCGGGTTGGACCAGATCGTCCGGAAGCGCAGGTCCGCCGGGACGTCGTCCGGCAGGGCGATCGAGACGTTCGACGCGCCGACGGTGGCCGCGTTCGCCCGCGCGAGGCCGAGCACGCGCTCGTTGACGTCGACGCCCCACACCTGGGCGTCCGGGGACTCGAGGGCCATCGTGAGCGCGATCGGCCCCCACCCGCACCCGACGTCGAGGAGCGCGCCGTCGGCGGCCGGCGGCGGGACCGAGCCGAGCAGGACGCGGGTGCCGCGGTCGAGACCGTCCGGGCTGAACACCCCCGCGGCGGTGGCCAGGGTGAACGTCCGACCCGCGAGCGGCACGGTGATCTGGCGGGGCCGAGCCGCGCTCTCCGGGCTGGCCGAGAAGTAGTGGTCGTTCGCCATGGAAGAACCGTACCGGGAACCCCGTGTGTCACCGGGCGCCCGGCGGTACCCTGTGGACAGCATGACGGAATCCCATCAGCAGGACGAACAGACCATCCACGACGACAGCGCAGACGGTGTCGTCGAGCGGGTGCTGCGCAACGCCGACCGGCGCGCAGCATCCTCCATCTTCGCGCCGGCGCAGGCGATCCAGACCCGTTCGGTCGACGACCGCGGCTGGGACGGCGACGGCGAGCAGTACGACCGCGAGGACCGGGCGGCGCTGCGCCGTGTCGCCGGCCTCTCCACCGAGCTCGAGGACGTCACCGAGGTCGAGTACCGGCAACTCCGGCTCGAGCAGGTCGTCCTGATCGGCGTGTACCCGCAGGGCGACGCCGCCGACGCCGAGAACTCCCTCCGCGAACTCGCCGCCCTCGCCGAGACCGCGGGCGCCGTGGTCCTCGACGGGCTGCTGCAGCGGCGCCCGAACCCCGACCCGTCGACGTACCTCGGCAAGGGCAAGGCAGAAGAACTGGCGATGGTGGTGAAGGCCACCGGGGCCGACACCGTGATCGCGGACACCGAGCTCGCGCCCTCCCAGCGCCGAGCGCTCGAGGACGTCGTCAAGGTCAAGGTCATCGACCGCACGGCCGTCATCCTCGACATCTTCAGCCAGCACGCCAAGAGCCGCGAGGGCAAGGCGCAGGTCGAACTCGCCCAGCTCGAGTACCTCCTCCCGCGTCTGCGCGGTTGGGGTGAGTCGATGTCCCGGCAGGCCGGTGGACAGGTCTCCGGTGGTGCCGGCATGGGTTCGCGTGGTCCCGGTGAGACGAAGATCGAGCTGGACCGCCGTCGGATCCACACCAGGATGTCGAAGCTGCGTCGGCAGATCGCCGGCTTCCGTCCGGCGCGCGAGGCCAAGCGTGCCGACCGTCACCGCAACGACGTCCCGAGCGTCGCCATCGCCGGCTACACGAACGCGGGGAAGTCCTCGTTGCTGAACCGCCTGACGAGCGCCGGCGTGCTCGTGCAGAACCAGCTGTTCGCGACGCTGGACGCGACGGTCCGCCGGACCGAGAGCGCCAAGGGGCGCGAGTTCACGTTCGTGGACACCGTGGGCTTCGTGCGCAACCTGCCGCACCAGCTCGTCGAGGCGTTCCGCTCCACCCTCGAGGAAGTGGGCGAGGCCGACGTCATCGTGCACGTCGTCGACGGCTCCCACCCGGACCCGGCGGCGCAGCTGGCGACCGTGCGCGAGGTCATCGGCGACGTCGGTGCCCGCGAACTCCCGGAGATCGTGGCGTTCAACAAGGCGGACCTCATCGACGAGTCGCAGCGGCTCGTGCTGGTCGGGCTCGTCCCGGACGCCGTCTTCGTGTCGGCGCGCACGGGCGAAGGGATCCCGGAGCTGCTCGCGGCGATCGAGTCCCGCCTGCCCGAGCCCGACGTCGAGCTCACCGTCGTGGTGCCGTACGACCGCGGCGACCTGGTCTCGCACCTGCACGACGCGGGATCGGTGGAGTCCGTCGACTACGTCGAGTCCGGCACGCGGCTCCGTGTGCGGGTCTTCCAGCGGCAGGTCGCCGAGCTCGACCCGTTCGTGGTCGCGCCCGTCGCGACCGCCTAGCCACCGGGCGGTCGCGCGCTCGGACTGCCGGGAGGCGCGGCACCGGCCCGCCTCGCTGGTCGCGTTGCGGTCGCAGCCGTTCCGAACCAGGGAACCGACGTCGAACCAGCCCACGGGACTGGTTCGACGTCGGTTCCGTGGTTCCACGTCCCCGTCGAGCGCCTAAGCGCGGACGGCACGGGCGTCGAGCGCCGTCGAGCGCGGGCGGCTCGGGCGTCGAGCACCGCCGCGCTCGGACGGTGCGGGCGTCGGGCGCCGTACGTCAGATCGAGCGGAGGACCGCCACGACCTTGCCCAGGACGGTGGCCGCGTCGCCGAGGATCGGTTCGAACGCGGTGTTGCGCGGGAGCAGCCACGTGTGGCCGTCACGCTGCCGGAAGACCTTGACGGTCGCTTCCTCGTCGAGCATCGCGGCGACGATGTCACCGTTGTCGGCAGTCTGCTGCGACCGGACGACGACCCAGTCGCCGTCGCAGATCGCTGCGTCGATCATCGACTCGCCGACGACCTTGAGCATGAAGAGGTCGCCCGTGCCGACGAGCTGACGGGGGAGCGGCACGATCTCGTCGACGTGCTGTTCCGCCGTGATGGGCACACCGGCGGCGATCCGGCCGACGAGCGGGACGAGCGTCGTGGCGTCGACGTCCGGGCCGTCGACGTCCGGAGCCGGCTCGTCGACGAGCACCTCGAGCGCACGGGGACGGTTCGGGTCACGGCGGATCCACCCACCCAGTTCGAGCTGGCCGAGCTGGTGGGAGACGCTGGACAGGGAGGACAGCCCGGCGGCGTCGCCGATCTCCCGCATGCTCGGCGGGTACCCACGGCTGGCGATCGACGCGCGGATCGCGTCGAGGATCGCCTGCTGCTTCGCCGTCAACGGCTTCTGGACCCGCAGTTCGTCCGCCACGTCGTCTCGCCCTTCGTCGTGCCGGGACGCTGCCCGCAGGAATGTCGGTGGTCCCCGCTTGACTTGTCCCAGTCGATCGAAACAGTATCCGACCGGTCGACGCCGGACAAACACCTGTTCGAGCGTGTCGGCGGAAAAACCACAACAAAACCGTCCACGGGACTTGTGTGTCCAGGGATTCGAACGTATGTTCGGTACACGGCTTCGGTCGGACCGAACGGGAAGGCAAGAACGACATGAGCACCATCGCCATCGCTGACACCCAGCGCTCCACGGCGCCCGCCGTGCGTACGCGCCTGCGCCTCACGCGCCGCGGCCGGATCGTCCTGACGACGCTCGCCGCGACCCCGCTGCTCGTGGGCATGGCCCTCGCCGTGCTGAACGGCGGGCAGGCCTCCGCGGGCAACACGTCGGGCGACGTCCGCTTCGACACCGTCACCATCCAGCCGGGCGAGACGCTCTGGCAGCTGGCGGAGGAGACCGCGCCGAACGCCGACCCGCGCGACTTCGTGCAGGACGTCATCAGCCTCAACGCGCTGGACGGCTCCGGTCTGCAGGCCGGCGAGCAGATCGCCATCCCCGCGAAGTACAGCGACGGTCAGTAGCCCCTCCGGTCGGCCTGCCCGGCCAGCGGCGCGGCACCCCTCGGAGCACCGTCCGGACGGCCGGTCCGACCTCGGGGTGGACGCCTACGATGGATCGGTGGCATTCACGCTCGAAGACCTCCCGATCCGAGACGACCTGCGCGGGCAGAGTCCCTACGGAGCCCCGCAGAAGCACGTCCACGTGCAGCTCAACGTCAACGAGAACACCCATCCGGTGCCGGACGACGTCGCCGAGGACATCGTCTCGTCGATCCGACAGGCCCTGACGACCGTGAACCGCTACCCGGACCGTGAGTTCACCGAGCTCCGGCAGTCGCTCGCTGACTACCTGCAGCGGGGCCTCGGCGCCGCGCAGCAGATCGGTCCGGAGCAGATCTGGGCCGCCAACGGGTCGAACGAGGTGCTGCAGCAGCTCCTCCAGGCGTTCGGTGGACCCGGCCGTTCCGTCCTCGGCTTCCCGCCCACCTACTCGATGCACTCGATCCTGGCCGCCGGGACGGGCACGACCTGGATCCCGGCGCAGCGCGACGACGAGTTCCGCATCGCGCCCGAGACGGTCGTCTCCGCCATCCGTGCGCACCAGCCGGACATCGTGTTCCTGTGCGGCCCGAACAACCCGACGGGCACCCCGCTGTCGATCGACACCATCCGTGCCGCGTACGACGCCACGGACGGCATCGTCATGGTGGACGAGGCCTACGCGGAGTTCATGCCCGCGGACGCGCCGAGCGCCCTCACTCTGCTGCCCGGCCGGGAACGCCTCGTCGTGTCCCGCACGATGAGCAAGGCCTTCGCCTTCGCCGGCGCCCGCGTCGGCTACATGGCGGCCCACCCGGCCGTCATCGACGCCATCCGACTCGTCCGGCTGCCCTACCACCTGTCCGCCCTCACGCAGGCGGCGGCGGTCGCGGCGCTCCGGCACGCGCCCGAGATGCTCGCCATGGTCGACGACATCAAGCAGCAGCGCGACCGCATGGTGACCGAGCTGCAGGCGATGGGCTACCGCACGTACGAGACGTGGTCGAACTTCGTCCTGTTCGGCGGCGTCGCCGACCCCCACGCCGCGTTCGAGGCGCTCCTCGACCAGGACGTCATCGTGCGCGACCTCGGGATCCCGAACCACCTCCGGGTGAGTGCGGGGACGGCCGAGGAGACCACCGCGTTCCTCGACGCCATGCGCCGCGTGGCCGTCGAACAGCCGCCCGTTAGGCTTGGAGCATGACCGCCCGCACCGCCTCGATCAGCCGGAGCACGAGCGAATCGAGCGTCGAACTCGAGCTCGACCTCGACGGCACCGGCACCTCGGACGTCTCGACGAGCGTCCCGTTCTTCGACCACATGCTGACGGCCTTCAGCAAGCACTCGCTCATCGACCTCCGCGTCCGGTCGACCGGCGACACGGACATCGACGTGCACCACACCGTCGAGGACACCGGCATCGTGCTCGGCCAGGCGCTCAAGCAGGCGCTCGGCGACCGGTCCGGCATCGGTCGGTACGGCGACGCCCTGGTGCCGCTCGACGAGGCCCTGGCACAGGCGGTCGTGGACGTCTCGGGTCGTCCGTTCCTCGTCCACACGGGGGAGCCGGCCGGGTTCGAGTTCCACCGCATCGGCGGGCACTTCACCGGGTCGATGGTCCGCCACGTGTTCGAGGCGATCACGGTCAACGCCGGCATCACGGTGCACGTGCGTGTCCTCGGCGGCCGCGACCCCCACCACATCGCCGAGGCCGAGTTCAAGGCCTTCGCCCGTGCGATGCGCCGGGCGGTCGAGCTCGACCCGCGCGTCGACGGCATCCCGTCCACGAAGGGCGCACTGTGAGCGCGGGGGCCAGGCGGAACGTCGTGGTGCTCGACTACGGGTCGGGCAACGTGCACTCCGCCGCCAAGGCGCTCGAGCGAGCGGGCGCGGACGTCACCCTGACCGCGGACAAGCGCGCAGCGCTGGAGGCCGACGGGCTGCTCGTCCCGGGGGTCGGGGCGTTCGCCGCGGTCATCGACCAGCTCGAGGGTGTGCGGGGCGGGGAGATCGTGGACCACCGCCTCGCGGGCGGACGACCGGTCCTCGGCATCTGCGTGGGCATGCAGGTGATGTTCTCGCGCGGCATCGAGCGCGGTGCCGACGTCGAGGGGCTCGGGCAGTGGCCCGGCACGGTCGAGGAGATCCAGGCCGAGGTCCTCCCGCACATGGGCTGGAACACGGTCGAGGCGCCGGAGGACTCCGTGCTGTTCCGGGGACTCCACGACGAGCGCTTCTACTTCGTGCACTCCTACGGTGTGACCGACTTCCCGCTCGAGGCGTACGGCCCGTTCCGTGCCCCGCGTCTGACCTGGGCGGAGCACGGGCAGCGGTTCGTCGCCGCGGTCGAGAACGGCCCGCTCACCGCCACGCAGTTCCACCCCGAGAAGTCCGGCGAGCCGGGCATCCGCCTCCTCCGCAACTGGGTCGACTCGCTCTGAACCGGCCACGGTGCGGGGCGCGACCTCCGGGACGGCCCCGCACCGTGCCTCCAGGCAGCAGCCGCACTGCGACGGACGCCACCGGCCGGATCCGCACCCGCACCGTGACCCACGCCGACGACCCGTACCAGCCACCGCACCGAAGAACAGGACCATGACCGACCTCATCGCCACCCCGCCCCTCGTCCTGCTGCCCGCCGTGGACGTCGTCGACGGCCAGGCGGTCCGTCTCACCCAGGGTGAGGCGGGGAGCGAGACCTCCTACGGCGACCCGGTGAGCGCCGCACGCACGTGGCGCGAGCAGGGGGCGGAGTGGATCCACCTCGTCGACCTCGACGCGGCGTTCGGTCGCGGCGACAACCGCAAGGTGATCGCGCGCGCGATCCGCGAGGTCGAGGGCGTCTCGGTGGAGCTGTCGGGCGGCATCCGTGACGACGCCTCCCTCGAGGCCGCACTCGCGACCGGTGCGGCGCGCGTGAACCTCGGCACGGCGGCGCTCGAGAAGCCCGAGTGGGCCGCGCACGTGATCCGCCAGTACGGCGAGCAGATCGCCGTCGGGCTCGACGTCCGCGGCACGACGCTCGCGAGCCGGGGTTGGACCGAGGACGCCGGCGACCTCTGGGAGGTCCTCGACCGCCTCGAGGAGGCCGGCTGCGCCCGCTACGTGGTGACCGACGTGACGAAGGACGGCACCCTGCAGGGCCCGAACGTCGACCTGCTCCGCGAGGTCTGCGACCGGACCGACCAGCCCGTCGTGGCCTCCGGCGGCATCTCGACGCTCGACGACCTCCGGGCACTGCGCGACCTCGTGCCGCACGGCCTCGAGGGCGCGATCATCGGCAAGGCGCTCTACTCGGGCGCGTTCACGCTGCCGGCCGCTCTCGACATCGCCTCGGAGTAGTCGACGTGGCGGGCATCTCGAACGGCCGCGGGACGGGCCCGGACGCACCGAGCGGCCAGCCCGACGACGCGCACACCCCCGGAGGCGCCGCCGACTCAGCGGGGTTCGCCTGGGCCGGCCGGACGTTCGAGCAGCACGACACGACCTTCGACGACGACGACGGGCTCGCCGACCCGGCGCTCGTCGCCGCCATCACGGCGCTCGCCGACGGCGGCTCGCAGCGTGCGGTCCTCGACGCGCTCCGCGCCGCCCGCCTGCTCATCCCGTTGATCGCCGAGGCCGGCGACGTCGGCCACACCGCCGACGGCGCGCTCGTCGACAAGACGCAGGAACTCTCGATCGTCACGGTCGCCGGACCCGACGGCCGCAGCGTGATGCCCGCCTTCACGTCGGTCGAGGCCATGCGCTCGTGGGACGCCGACGCCCGTCCCGTCCCGGCGGAGTCCCGGCGGGTGGCGATGGCCGCCGCGAGCGAGGAGACGCAGCTCGTGGTGCTCGACCCGACCGCGTCGACCGAGTTCGTGCTGCGCCGACCGGCCGTCTGGGCGCTCGGGCAGGACCTGCCGTGGACCCCGTGCTTCGAGGACCCCGAGGTCGCAGCGGCGTTCGCCGCGTCCGTCGACGACGAGGCCGCCGTCGCACGGGTCGAGCTGGCACCGGGGGACCCGCTCGGTCGCTTCGCCGGCGCGGAGCTCACGGTGGGGCTCGCGCTGCACCCGGGGCTCGACCAGTCGCAGGTGCAGGCGCTGGTCGGTCGGCTGCAGCAGCGCTGGACGGCGGACCCCGTCATCGCGGACCGGGTGGACAGCATGCGGGTGGCGTTGCGCCGGGCGTGACCCGCGCCTCCCGTCCGACCGACGGTCGGCGTCGAGGACGCTCCGACCGGCGGGCAGCGTCCAGGGCACTCCGACCGGAGGTCAGCGTCCAGGACGTGCGGACGCGGTCCGGGAGGCGCGGCCCGCCTCGCGACGACCACCGACGGCTCCGGAGGGTCACCGGCTGCGGCGGTGCGGCCCGGTCCTCGGCCGGTCCGCCGGTACGATGGCCGGGTGAGCACGAACCCGACGACCACCCCCGGAACCGGCGAGACCACCTACGGTCCCACCGGTCGGCCCGTCCGGCAGTTCGCGGTGCCCGAGGAGCTCGACGGCCACGGACCCGCTCGCATCATCGCGCTGTGCAACCAGAAGGGCGGCGTCGGCAAGACCACGACGTCGATCAACCTCGGCGCGGCGCTGGCGGAGTACGGCCGCAAGGTGCTCGCCGTCGACTTCGACCCGCAGGGTGCGCTGTCCGCGGGCCTCGGCGTGCGGACGCACGACATCCCCACGGTCTACGACCTGCTGATGGGCTCCATCAAGGACCCGAACCAGGTGATCCAGCCGACGAACACGCCCTACCTCGACGTCATCCCGGCGAACATCGACCTGTCCGCGGCCGAGGTGCACCTGGTGAACGAGGTCGCCCGCGAGCAGATCCTGGCGAGTGTCCTCCGCAAGGTCGCGAAGGACTACGACGTGATCCTCGTCGACTGCCAGCCGTCGCTCGGCCTGCTGACCGTCAACGCGCTGACCGCGGCGCACGGCGTGCTCATCCCGCTCGAGTGCGAGTTCTTCGCGCTCCGCGGTGTGGCGCTGCTCATCGAGACCATCGACAAGGTGCGCGACCGGCTCAACCCGGCGCTGCAGCTCGACGGCATCCTCGCGACGATGTACGACTCGCGCACCCTGCACTCGCGTGAGGTCATGGAGCGTGTCGTCGAGACGTTCGACGACCGCGTGCTCGACACGGTCATCGGCCGCACGGTGAAGTTCCCGGACGCGACCGTCTCGGCGCGCCCCATCACGCAGACCGCTCCGGACCACGCCGCTGCGCACGCGTACCGGCAGCTCGCACGGGAGCTCGTCGAGCGTGGCGCCGTCGCCTGACGACGCCGACGTCGCCCAGCCAGCCGACGCGCCCGCGCCCGCGGGCACCACGACGGTGCCCGGCTTCCGGGTCCGCCTGCGCAACTTCGACGGGCCGTTCGACCTGCTCCTGTCGCTCATCACGAAGCACGAGCTCGACATCACCGAGGTCTCGCTCGGCGCGGTGACCGGGGAGTTCATCCAGTACGTGCGACTCGCCGAGTCCGAGGACGAACTCGACGAGGCGAGCGAGTTCCTCGTCGTGGCAGCCACCCTGCTCGACCTGAAGATCGCCGGCCTGCTGCCGCAGGGGGAGCTGGTCGACGCCGAGGACGTCGCCCTGCTCGAGGCGCGCGACCTGCTCTTCGCCCGACTGCTGCAGTACCGGGCCTTCAAGCAGGCCGCCGACTGGTTCGGGTCCCGGTGGCTGACCGAGTCGCGGCGGCACGTGCGGAGCGTCCGGCTCGAGGAGCGGTTCCGCGCCCGCACGCCCGAGCTGGTCTGGACCCTCTCGGTGCAGGACTTCGCCGCGCTGGCGACCATTGCCTTCGCGCCGCGGGAGATCCCCACGGTCGGACTGGACCACCTGCACGCGCCGCTCGTCAGCATCCGCGAGCAGGCCGCGATCGTCGTGTCGATCCTCCGCACCCGGGCCGACGAGGACGTCTCGTTCCGCGAACTGGTCGCCGGAGTCTCGGAGACGGGTATCGTGGTGGCTCGCTTCCTCGCGATCCTGGAGCTGTACCGGAACGCTTCCATCTCGTTCGAACAGCTCGAACCGCTCGGGGAACTGACACTCCGCTGGACCGCCGACGACTGGTCCGACGAGAGCCTCGCCAACCTGGGAGCCGACTATGACGGATGACGTCGCCGACGCGGCGCACGTGCACGCGTCCAGCGCCGAACCCGGCGGGGCGGACGAGACGGCCGACGCCCGCGCGATCGAGCGCGAGATCCACGAGCGGGCCCGCCACGAGCACGCCGAGGACGCGTCCGCCGCGGACGACCAGGTCGAGCACCACGTCCCGCACCCCGACGTCCCGATCGACCGGCAGCTCGAGGCGATCCTCATGATCGCCGACGAGCCGCAGTCCCTCGTCGCCCTGGGCGCAGCGGTCGACGCGCCCGTCCCCGCCGTCCGACAGGCGGTCGAGCGCCTGGTCGCCGACTTCGACGGGGTCGACGGGACCGTCCGTCGTGGCTTCGAGCTCCGCGAGGTCGGCGGCGGCTGGCGCTTCTACGTCCGACAGGACCTGGACGCCGTGGTCGAGCAGTTCGTCGAGGCCGAGCGCCCCTCGCGGCTGTCGCAGGCCGCGTTGGAGACCCTCGCGGTCGTCGCCTACAAGCAGCCGATCACCCGCTCGCAGATCGCCGCGATCCGCGCCGTGAACGTCGACGGGGTCGTCCGCACCCTCGTCGCCCGCGGACTCATCGAGGAGTCCTTCACGGACGCCGAGACCGGCGCGATCAACTACGTCACGTCCGACCTGCTCCTGCAGCAGCTCGGCATCAACTCGCTCGACGAGCTGCCGCTCATCTCGCCCCTCCTGGACGACGGTGCCGACGGCTTCGGGCAGAACGAAGGGATCCCCGATGGCCGCGTATGAGGAAGAACGACGAGGCGGCCCACGAGGCGGGTCCGGTCGCGACGGCGGGTCCGGTCGCGACGGCGGGTCCGGTCGCGACGGCGGGTACGGCCGCGACGGCGGTGGCCGATCCGGAGGCGGGTACGGCCGCGACGGTGGTGGCCGATCCGGAGGCGGGTCACGCGACGGTGCCGCCGGCTCCGGCCGTGCAGGTGGCCGGTCCGGTGACGCCGGCCGCGACGACCGCGGCGGGTACCGCGGCGGGGACGACCGTGGTGGGTACCGGGGCCGGGACGACCGCCAGGCACCCGCGCGGCGCGACGACGAGCGCGGCGGGCCCCGCGGGCGCGACGACCGCTCCGGCGGTGGATACCGGGGCCGTGACGACCGCTCCGGCGGTGGGTACCGGGGCCGCGACGACCGTGCCGGTGCCGGCTTCCGGGGCAGCGACGACCGCTCCGGCGGTGGGTACCGCGGGCGCGACGACCGTGCCGGGGCCGGGCGCCGGGACGACGACCGTGGTGGGTACCGCGGGCGCGACGACCGTGGCACTCCCGCCGGCGGTGGCTACCGCGGCGGCGACGACCGTGGTGGGTACCGCGGGCGCGAAGACCGTGCCGGGGCCGGGCGCCGGGACGACGACCGTGGTGGGTACCGCGGCCGCGACGAGCGCGGCGCTCCCGCGGGCGGTGGCTACCGCGACCGCGGCGCTCCCGCCGGCGGTGGCTACCGCGGCCGCGACGACCGCGGCGGCGCTGCCGGCGGGTACCGAGGCCGGGACGACCGCTCGGGCACGGACCGTGGCCGCTTCGTGCACCGCGAGGACGACCGACGCGGTGGCGACCGCGGCGGCTTCGTCCGCCGTGAGGACGACCGCGGCGCCGGTGGGTACCGCGGCCGCGACGACCGGAACAGCGGGGGACCGCGTGACCGCGACGACCGCGGCGCCGGTGGGTACCGCGGCCGCGACGACCGGCGCACGACCGGGTACCGCGGCCGCGACGACGACCGACGCGGCGACGACCGCCGTACCGGTGGACCCCGCGACGACCGTCGCACCGCCGCACCCCGGGACGACCGACGTGACGACCGTCGCGACCCGGCGCGCGAGGACCGCCGGACCCCGGACGGCCGCCCGAGCAGCGTGTGGCACAACGGCCGCCGCTACGTCGGCGGCACGACGACCGCGCGCAACAGCGACCGCACCCGCGGCACCGGATCCCGTGGCACCGACCGCCGGACGACCCCGAGGCCCGAAGGAGCGCGCGACCAGCAGGGCGCGCCGCTCGAGGGCACGCCGGAACGGCCGATCATCCCGGACTGGGACGCACCGGACGGGAGCGCGTCCGCCGGAGCCGCACCGGGCCTCCAGGCCGAGGGCGAGCGCCTGCAGAAGGTGATCGCCGGGGCGGGCGTGGCGTCCCGGCGGGTCGCGGAGAACCTGATCGTCGAGGGCCGCGTGACGGTCAACGGTGAGGTCGTCGACGCGCTCGGCCGCCGGGTCGACCCGGCGACCGACGAGATCGCGGTCGACGGCGTGCCCGTGCAGATCGACACCTCGCGACGCTACGTGCTCCTCAACAAGCCGACCGGGATGGTGTCGAGCCTGCAGGACGAGCGCGGCCGACGAGACCTCTCCGAGTACGTGGACCGGTACGAAGAGCGGCTGTTCAACGTCGGTCGCCTCGACACCGAGACGTCGGGCCTCCTCGTCCTGACCAACGACGGTGACCTCGCCCACGTGCTGGCACACCCCTCGTTCGGCGTGACGAAGACCTACATCGCGAAGGTCCGCGGCAACGTGAACCCGGCGACCGTGCAGCGTCTGCTCGACGGCGTGGAGCTCGAGGACGGGCCGATCGCCGCGGACAAGGTGCGGCTGCTCGAGTCGTCGCGCGGTGAGTCGCTCGTCGAGATCACGCTGCACTCCGGCCGCAACCGCATCGTCCGCCGCATGCTCGACGCCGTCGACCACCCGGTCCTCGAACTCGTCCGGCGCTCGTTCGGTCCGCTGCAGCTCGGCTCGCTGCCGATCGGCAAGACCCGCGAGCTCTCGACCGTGGAGCTCGGCAGCCTGCTGCGGATCGCCCGCGAGGCCAAGGGCTCCCCGCGGGCCTCGGACGGCGAGGAGTCGTCGGACTGACGCATCGGTAGGCTTGCGGCGTGACCGACCCCACGCCCCCGACCGTCGAACCGGACATCGACCGGCGACTCCGGGGACCCGTGCGGGTCGTCGGAGCCGGTCTGCTCGGCGCCTCGATCGGACTGGCGCTGCGCGAGAAGGGCGTCGACGTCGTCCTCGACGACGTGTCGCCCGCCGCGCTGGCGCTCGCCGTGGACTACGGTGCGGGCCGGCACCCGGCTCCCGACGACGCTCCGGAGCTCGTGGTGGTCGCGGTCCCGCCGGACGTGGTCGCGACCGTCGTCGAGCGCGAGCTCGCGACGTACCCGACCGCGATCGTCACCGACGTCGCGAGCGTGAAGTCCGGTCCGCTCGCCGCGCTCCGCGCGTCCGGCGCCGACACCAGCCGGTACATCGGCTCGCACCCGATGGCCGGACGGGAACGCAGCGGCCCGACGGCCGCGCGGGCGGACCTGTTCGTCGGCCGGCCGTGGGTGATCGCCGGGCACGACGGCATCACGTACCAGCGGGCCGCGGTGGTCGAGGACCTGGCGCTCGACGTCGGCGCCACGGTGGTCCCGATGGAGCCGCAGGCGCACGACCTGGCGGTGGCGTACGTGTCGCACGCGCCGCAGCTGGTGTCGACGCTCATGGCGTCGCGGCTGCGGGACGCTCCGGACGGTTCGCTCGACCTCGCCGGCGGCGGCGTCCGCGACGTCACGCGCATCGCGGCGAGCGACCCGGGGCTGTGGGTGCAGATCATCGGCGCGAACGCCGGGCACATCCGGCCGGTGCTCGCCGACCTGCGCGACGACCTCGACCGTGTGCTCGACGCGCTCGACGACCCGTCCGCCGCGGGCTCACCCCGTGCGCTCGCCGAGACGATCGTCGCGGGCAACCGTGGCGTCGAGCGCCTGCCGGGCAAGCACGGCACGAACAAGCGCTTCGCCCAGGTCGTCGTCCTCGTGGACGACACCCCCGGGCAGATCGCCGCGCTCCTCACGTTCATCGGGGAGATCGGCATCAACCTCGAGGACATGCGCCTCGAGCACTCACCGGGCGCACCGATCGGCATCGTCGAGGTGTCGGTCGTCCCCGAGCAGGAACAGCGACTCGTCGACGAACTCGAGGGTCGCGGATGGAGGATCGCAGCAGCATGGGCCTGAACCACGACACCGACGCCGCCACGACCGCAGCCGTGCAGGACTCCGGGGCGACCGGCGGCCCGGACGGACCCGACACCGGCCTGCCGAAGCCGGACGGCCAGCCCGGCCCGCTCGGTGGCGGCGACGTCGCCGGGGGCCTCGACGGGCAGGGCGGCGGCGAGCCCGGCTCCACCAGCGCGCCCGTCCCGGCCGGTCTGCCGAACGGTGCCTTCGTCGCGAAGACCGTCATCGCGGTCGACGGCCCCGCGGGCAGCGGCAAGTCCAGCGTCTCCCGTGCCGCGGCGCGCGCGCTCGGCTTCGGCTACCAGGACACCGGGGCCGCCTACCGCGCACTCGCCTGGCACGCGCTGCAGCAGCAGGTCGACCTCGACGACCCCGCCGCGGTGCTCGCGAGCTGGGACACCTTCGACTACGCGATCGGGACCGACCCCGACGCGTACTTCGTGCGGGTCGGCGACACCGACGTGACCGACGCCATCCGGACCCCCGAGGTCACCGGCGCCGTCGCCCACATCGCCAAGCTGCCCGAGGTCCGGCAGCGACTCGTGCAGCTCTTCCGCACCGTCATGCGGAAGGCCGACGCACCAGGGATCATCACCGAGGGACGGGACATCACCACGGTCGTCGCGCCCGACGCCGAGGTCCGGATCCTGCTGACGGCGGACGAGTCGGTTAGGATGGCCCGGCGAGCGGCCGAGGTCACGACCCAGTCCGCCGCCGAGACCTCCGCCGCACTCGCTCGTCGCGACGCGGCGGACGCGAAGGTCGTCGACTTCATGAACGCCGCCGACGGCGTCACGACGCTCGACTCCACCGACCTCGACTTCGACCAGACCGTGCAGGCGGTCGTCGACCTGGCCCGCGCGGCCACGCACTGACACCGACATCCCGGCCCCGCGCGGCCACGCACTGACAACACGCGGCCCACGGGTCGCCGGCAAGGAACCCACATGGCGCAGCTCGACAACGACCACGACGACTTCCCCCAGTACGACGACGCCCTCGGGGAGCGGCTCGCCGGGCTCGACGAGGCCGAGGCCGAGCAGCGGGCCACCGCGCTCCGCGCCGGCCTCGAGGACTACGAGCTCGACGAGGAGGACGTCGCCCTCCTCGAAGCAGGCCAGCTCGGCACGGACGGCATCACCTACCTGCCGGCCTACCCGGTCCTCGCGATCGTCGGCCGTCCGAACGTCGGCAAGTCCGCGCTGGTCAACCGCATCCTCGGCCGCCGCGAGGCCGTCGTGCAGGACGTCCCCGGCGTCACGCGTGACCGCGTCTCCTACAAGGCCGACTGGAACGACAAGCGGTTCACCCTCGTCGACACCGGCGGCTGGGAACCCGACGCGCAGGGCATCAACGCCTCGGTCGCCGCCCAGGCCGAGGTCGCGATCGACCTCGCCGACGCCGTGCTCTTCGTCGTCGACGTCACGGTCGGCATCACCGCCACCGACGAGCACGTCGTGAAGATGCTCCGCGGCACCGACCGCCCGGTCATCGTCGTCGCGAACAAGTCCGACGACGACCGCCGCGACCTCGACGCGTACGAGCTCTGGAACCTCGGTCTCGGCGAGCCGCACCCGGTGTCCGCCCTGCACGGTCGCGGGGTCGCGGACCTGCTCGACCTCATCGTGAAGACGCTGCCCGACACGTCGGCGGTCGCCAAGCAGGAGGTCGGCGGTCCCCGCCGCGTGGCCATCCTCGGCCGGCCGAACGTCGGCAAGAGCTCGCTGCTCAACAAGGCGGCGGGCGAAGAGCGCGTCGTCGTGAACGACCTCGCCGGCACCACCCGCGACCCGGTGGACGAGCAGATCGAACTCGGCGGCAAGGTCTGGCGCTTCGTCGACACCGCCGGCATCCGGAAGCGCGTGCACCTGCAGCAGGGCGCCGACTTCTACGCGTCGCTCCGCACCACGGCGGCGCTCGAGAAGGCCGAGGTCGCGGTCGTCGTCCTCGACGTCACCGAGCCCATCTCGGTGCAGGACCTCCGCATCATCGACCTGGTCCTCGAGTCCGGCCGCGCCCTCGTGCTCGCCTACAACAAGTGGGACCTGCTCGACGACGACCGCCGCCGGTACCTCGAGCGCGAGATCGAGCAGGACCTCGCGCACGTGGCGTGGGCCCCGCGCGTCAACATGTCCGCGCGCACCGGTCGCCACCTCGAGAAGCTGGTGCCGGCGCTCGAGACGGCGCTCGAGTCGTGGGACACCCGCATCCCGACGGGCAAGGTCAACGCGTTCATCGCCGAGCTCGTGCAGGAGCACCCGCACCCCGTGCGCGGTGGCAAGCAGCCCCGCATCCTGTTCGGCACGCAGGCCTCGAGCCAGCCGCCGACGTTCGTGCTCTTCACGACCGGCTTCCTCGACCCGCAGTACCGACGGTTCATCACCCGCCGGCTCCGCGAGGTCTGGGGCTTCTCGGGGACGCCGATCAACGTCAACATGCGGGTGCGCGAGCGCCGCAAGCGCTGAGACGGGCCGGGGGAGCGGACGTGACGGGGGCAGGGCGACGGTGGCTGACGGCCGTCGTCGCCCTGCTCGCGCTCGTCGCGGGTGTCATCGCGTGGGACGCGATCCAGACGGAGCGACGGAGCAGCGACGCGCAGCCGGTGGTCACGGGCGAGACCGCGACGCCGCGACCGGTGAGCGGTGACGCGCTCGCCCCGTCGAACCGGCTCGGTGCGCCGGTCCCCGCCGTGCCGGTCGACCCAGGGGTGCAGGACGACGACTCCCCGATCGCGCCGTGGTGGCAACGGGTCCCACCGGTCGAGGGCGACCTCGTGCCGATCAACCGGCTGGCGACGGGCCACGTGCGGATCGATCGTGGCGACGGAGGCCTGCAGATCACGTTCGAGCACCTGCGCGTCGCGACGCCGGACGAGGAGGTACGGAACCTCCGGGTCGTCCTGTCCGCGGGCGTCGTCGTGGGGGAGCGTCGCGGGTACTGGTCCGAGCGTGGCGAGCCCTACACCCTGTCAGATCTCCCGATCGGCGACCTCCCGGACGGCGGTCTGGTGTCCATCACGTTCCAGCCGACGACCGACATGCCCCCCGACGTCCGCTCGGTGATCCTCTTCGACGCCGACACGGGGGAGCTCCTCGGCGGCGCGGCACTCTTCCCCGTCGACTGAGCGGCAACGGGAGACGTCCGCGGTGAGCGGGCATCCCCATCGCGGGCCGCGGGTGTCGGACCCACGGCCCGGATGCGGCACGATGGACCTGTGACGCAGCAGAACGACGGGATCGGTGCCCTCGCCGACCGTCTGTGGTGTCGGATGCGGCTCGACCGTCTCGCCGGCGGACGGCAGGGCGGGTACGTCGTCCGCGAGGACATGCTCGAGCACCCGGACACCGTCCGCTCGTTCCGGTGGATCCGGTGGCTCCTCGTCGCGGAGACCGTCGTCGGCCTCGCCGCGATCGTGGTCGCCGTCGTGCTCACGCACGCGGGGCAGACGGTCCCGTGGGCGGTGTGGTTCCGGGCGACCGTGGTGCTGCTCATCACCCTGACGCTCTACGTCTTCGCGTGGCGGGCGCAGCTCGGCTACTACTGGGCGTACCAGCGCATGCGGCTGTTCAGCCGGATCTTCCCGATCGTGACGCTCGTGGTCGCGGCCGTCCCGGGCCTCTACCCGTTCTGGATGGTGATCGAGCAGATCGTGTTCTCGCTGCTCATGATCGGCATCGGGGACGTGCTGACCACCGACCACATGCGCGCCGCGTTCCCGAGACCCGTACGGCGGTAGGCGGGCGGTCCAACCGGGCCTCGTCCTGGTACTCGCGGTCCCAGGGACGCACAGTGCCTGCCGCCACGCTCGGAAGAGGCGCATCGTGGTGGACATGACCGAAACGACCCTCCCCGGCGGCACCTACCGCCTCGCCGACGACCTCGAACTCACCCGTGTCGGGTACGGCGCCATGCAGCTGGCCGGACCCGGCGTCTTCGGGCCGCCGACGGACCACGACGAGGCCGTGCGCGTCCTCCGCACCGTCGTCGAGCTCGGGATCACCCACATCGACACCTCGGACTTCTACGGTCCGCACGTCACCAACGAGATCATCCGCGAGGCACTCCACCCCTACGCCGACGGACTGCACCTCGTCACGAAGGTCGGCGCTCGGCGGGACGCCGAGGGCGGGTGGCCGCACGCCCGTGAGCCGCACGAGCTCGTCGAGCAGGTGCACGACAACCTCCGGAACCTCGGGCTCGAGCAGCTCGACGTCGTCAACCTCCGCATGGGCGGCTTCGACGCGCCCGAGCCGGGCAGCATCGCCCCGCAGTTCGAGGCGCTCGCCGAACTCCAGCAGCAGGGACTCGTGAAGCACCTCGGCCTGTCCACCGTGAACGCCGAGCAGCTCGCCGAGGCGCAGGGCATCGCACCGGTCGTGTGCGTCCAGAACCTCTACAACGTGGCGCGTCGCGAGGACGAGGCCATGGTGGAGCTCACCGCGTCGCAGGGCATCGCCTACGTGCCGTACTTCCCGCTCGGCGGGTTCTCGCCGATCCAGTCCGGCGCGCTCGACGCCGTGGCGGCGCGGCTCGAGGTGTCCCGGTTGACGGTCGCGTTGTCGTGGCTGCTGCAGCGCTCGCCGAACATGCTGCTCATCCCGGGCACCTCGTCGGTGGCGCACCTGCGCGACAACGTGGCGTCCGCGGGGTTCGTCCTGCCCGAGGACGCGCTCGCCGAGCTCGACGCGATCGGGAGCGCGGCCTAGCCCGCGCCGGCCGGGGTCAGGCGACCGTCGCCAGCGCGAACGGCAGCACCGCAGCCGCCCCGGCGCGCCGGAGCTCCCGGCCGGCGACGGTCATCGTCCACCGGCTGTCGACCAGGTCGTCGACCAGGAGCACCGGCCCCTCGTGCGACCGCAGGGCCGCGGCCAGGTCCGGTCCGACCGAGAAGGTGTCCCACACGCCCGACAGGCGGTAGGCGCTGTTCGTCGCGCCGTCACCGCGTGGCGTCCCGCCGTCGCGGTCGAGCGTGCCGAGGAACTGCAGCCGACCGATCGAGGACAGCGCCTGGGCGAGCGAGCCGACGAGCTCGGGTCGGGATCGCGACGACATCGCCACGACGCCGGTCGGCCGGGTCTCCCAGGGCCAGTCCTTCAGCGCCCGGACGCAGCCGTCGACCAGCGAGCGGGTGATCGGTGCGTCGGGCGTCGCCGGGGCGAACAGCGCCCGGAGCGGGCCGCCCCAGCCGAGGTCCGTCAGGCGGGCGACGGCGCGGCCCGGCTGCACGAGCTCGTCCGGACCGATCTTGCCGCGCACCGGCACCCCGAGCGCGGACATCCCCGACGGCCACTGGGCCCGCGGCGCGATCTCGACGCCCACCGTGTCGAGCGCGGCGGCCGCCCCCGCGGCGTCGGTGTCCGACACGGACGCCGGGAACCAGGCACCGGCGCAGTTGTCGCAGCGACCGCAGGGCTCCGCCGACGGGTCGTCGAGGTCCTGCTGCAGGAGCTGCATGCGGCACTGCGAGGTCGACTCGTAGTCGAGCATCGACGCCGCCTCGGCGGATCGGGCCGCGGCGACGCGCTCGTAGCGGGGCGCGTCGTACTCCCACGGCTGCCCGGTGGCGACCCAGCCGCCGGCGACCCGGCGGACGGCGCCGTCGACGTCGAGCACCTTGAGCAGGAGCTCCAGTGTCGACCGCTTGATGTCGACGAGTCCCTCGAGCGCGACGGTGGACATCGCGGTGTCCGTGGACAGGGCCTGCAACACCGCTGCCGCGCGCGACTCGGTCGGCATCGAGGCGCTCGCGAAGTACTGCCAGATCTCGCGGTCCTCCGTGCCGGGCAACAGCAGCACGTCGGCGTTGTCGGTGGCACGGCCGGCACGACCGATCTGCTGGTAGTACGCGACGGGGGAGGACGGCGCGCCCACGTGCACGACGAACCCGAGGTCGGGCTTGTCGAAGCCCATGCCGAGCGCGCTCGTGGCGACGAGGGCCTTCAGCTCGTTGCCCTTGAGCTGGTGCTCGAGCTGTTCGCGTTCCTCGGTGTCGGTGCGCCCGGTGTACGCCCGGACGGCGTACCCGTTGTCGCGCAGGAGCCGCGCGATGTCCTCGGCCGCCGAGACCGTCAGCGTGTAGATGATCCCGCTGCCCGGCAGGTCGCCGAGGTGCGCGAGCAGCCACCCGAGGCGTTGCCGGGCGTCGGGCAGCGTCAGGACGCCCAGGCGGAGCGATGCCCGCGCGAGCGATCCGCGGATCGTGAACACCGGGTCGGCCGGGCCGGCGGTGAGCTGTTCGGCGACGTCCTCGACGACGCGTTCGTTCGCCGTCGCCGTCGTGGCCAGGACGGGCACGCCGTGCGGCAGCGACCGGATGAGCTCGGCGAGACGCCGGTAGTCGGGGCGGAAGTCGTGGCCCCAGTCCGAGATGCAGTGTGCCTCGTCGACGACGAGCATGCCCATCCGGGCGATCAGCGTCGGCATCTGCTCGTCGCGGAACCGCGGGTTGTTCAGGCGTTCGGGGGACACGAGGAGGACGTCCACCTCGTCGCGGGCGAGCGCCGCCTGGGTGTCCGCCCACTCGTGCGCGTTCGCGGAGTTGATCGACACGGCGCGGACACCGGCACGGGCTGCGGCGGCGACCTGGTCACGCATCAGGGCGAGGAGCGGGGAGACGAGCACCGTCGGCCCGCCCCCGCGGCGCCGGAGCAGCAGCGTGGCGAGGAAGTACACGGCGGACTTGCCCCATCCGGTGCGCTGCACGACGAGCGCGCGCTGCCGGTGTTCGACGAGCGCCGAGATGGCCTCGAGCTGACCCGGGTGGAAGACCGCGTCCGACCGCCCGGTCAGCGCGGCGAGGGCCTGCTGCGCCTCGGCAGCGATGTCCGCGGACGGCGGGACGACGGGCGGAGCGGCAGCGGGGGAGTCCATGCCCCCATGCTGTCAGCACCGACCGACGGTCCGCAGCCACCGCCTCCGGGCTGTGGAGTCGGGCTCCACCACCCGGCGGCGCGGGCTACTGGTACGTGATCAACGCCGGCGCCGGTGCGACCTCGGCCATCGTCTGCCGCGGTGTCAGCATCGGCGTGTCCTCGTCGAAGAAGTTCTTCCAGCCCCAGTGCACCCCCGCCGGCGCGTCGACGTGCAACGCCTTCCAGGTGGCCTGCTTGTCCGGCTGGGAGCCCTGCCCGTCGACGTGGATGAGCAGGTCCAGCTCCGGGTGCGACTCCAGCGCGGCGCGGTCCTGGATCATCGACAGCCGGAACTGGTGCAGCACGAGGGCCTTCGGTGGCAGCCCCTCGGACCTGACGAGCTCCGCCAGCCACGAGGACACCGCGTTCACCTCGGAGGCCGTGACGCTCCCGATCTGCCGGAGCGGCACCTGGTCCGCCGTCAGCCGCCACTCCGGGTCGAGGGCCAGCCACACGCCCGGCTTCGACAGCAGCGACTCGTACCGCTTCGCCTGGGACAGGAAGTCGGAGCGACCGGGCTGCAGGTCGAGGACCACCGGCATCCCGGCGTCGTGCGCGGCGTCGACGTACGGTTCCAACGCGGACGCCGGCAGCTCGGTCGAGTAGTCGCCGTCGGCCCCCGCGTCCCCCGCCGCGACGGTCGCGATGACCTCCATCGCCGGCGTGACGGGCGTGGCGCTCAGCCCGTCGTACTCCGCCGCGACGGACCGTGCGCGTCGCACGGTCGCCTCGGGGTCCTGCTCGCCGAGCACCCCCAGCGAGGGCGCGCCGGGAGCCCCGTACAGCGCGACGTACCGGTGTCCGTCGAAGGGCCGCTGGCCGCCGTGCGGCAGCTGCCACCCGCCCTCGGCGGCGCGGACGGTCCACCCGGGGTCCGGCAGCGCCGCGAACGCCCGGCCGACCAGCACGGTCGGGTGGTCCCGCTCCTCGTGCAGCGCGCGGACCACGCCGGACGAGGCCGCCGGGTCGGTCACGCCCTCCGGCATCCGCACGACACGTGCTCCGGCCGCTTCCGCGGTCCCCACGACGGCGGCGTCGGCGGTCGGGTCCGCCACCACGACGGTCGCCGACCGGGAGGCGCGGCTCGTCCCGGGCGCGTCGGCCCGGTCCGGTGCGTCCCGCTCCGGCACGTCGGTGTCGACGGAGACCCCGCCCTCGGCCTGGTACCAGTCCGCGCCGAGGCGGTGCAGCTCGCGGGCGACCCCGCGGCCGTCCTCGTCCGCGAGCAGCACCGGGACGTGGGCTGCGGCGCCGGCGCTCGCCGCCCGTCGGATCGACGCCGGGTCGTCCTGCGGTGCGACGACGGCGCCGGGAGCCGAGGCGAACAGTGCCCGACTCGCGCGGACCGACCGGTCCGCGGCGTCGTGCTGCGCGGCGACGGTCACCGTGTCGGCGGACGCCGCCGCGAGCGTCGGCCGTGGCTCGGTGCCGTCGGCGGACGTGCACCCGGCGGCCCCGAGGAGCAGTCCGGAGACCGAGAGCGCGAGCAGGACACGGGAGGTGGGGCCGGAACGCATCGGGCCACCCTACGAGCCGTCCGGAGAGGTCCCTGGGAATCCGACGGGTGTCGTCTCGTAGACAGGACGCATGCCCGACGACGACCGCCCGGTGATCGGCGCGGTGCAGCCGCCCGAGGTGCACTGCATGACCCTCAACGTCCGACGCCGCGTCCCACGGCCGACCGGGCACCCGGACGCCTGGGAACGTCGGCGGGACGCCGTGGCCGCGCTCGTCACCTCCGAAGCGCCCACCGTCCTCGCCGTCCAGGAGGCGCTGCCCACCCAGGCGGACGAGCTCACCGCCGCGCTCGGACCGCGCTGGGAACCGGTGCTGGTCGGCCGGGGCGTCCGCGGCGGTGGCGAGCAGGTCGGGTTGTTCCTCGACCGCGAGCGCCTGGAGGTCCTCGAGCGCCGGTCCTGGGCGCTCTCCCGCCGACCGCACCGCCCCGGGTCGCGGTCCTGGGCGACGTCCTTCCCGCGGCACGCGGTCGCCGCGGTCGTCCGGGACCGCTCGACGGGCACCCGGTTCACCGCCGTCGCGACCCACCTCGACGTGCTCTCGCCCTGGGCGCGACTGCGGTCCGCGGAACTCCTCGGACGCATCGTCCGTGACCGCGGCCTGCCCGGCGTGGTCATGGCGGACTGGAACAGTCCGGCGGGCTCCGCCCCCTGGCGAGCACTGGCGGACGCAGGCGTCGTCGACAGCTGGAGCCGCGCCTCCCGGCAGGTCGGCGACCCCGTCGGGACGTACCCGCACTACGCGGAGCCACGTGTCGGTGGCCGGCGCATCGACGGCGTCCTCGTGACGACGGACGCGACCGTCGACCGGGTCGCGGTGGACGTCCGGCGCCCCGGCGGCGTGTGGCCGTCGGACCACGCCGCGGTGCACGCCGTCGTGCGGTGGGCGTCGTGATCGCCACGCTCGGGCCGACGTTCCTGCGGCCGACGTTCCTCGTCGCCGACGTCGTGCGTGCGCTCACCCTGGTGAGCCTGGTCGTCGCCTCGATCGGGTGGGGCGGGACGGCGTTCCCGGTGATGGCGTTGTCGCTCCTCGGCGTCGTCGTGCCGCGGATGCTCGGACTCCGTCCGGCGTTCGACGTGCTCGTCTGCGTGCTCGTGCTCGTCGCCGGGTGGTCGAGCGTCTTCGAGTGGTACACCTCGCTGTTCCTCTGGGACAAGTTCTTCCACGTCGTGCTCACGGGGCTGCTCGCGGCGGTGCTCTACGTCATCGGGTCCGACCTGCGGGCCGTCGCCGCGCCGTCGGAGGAACCCCGGGTGGTCGTCGCGGTCCTCGCCCTCGCCGCCGGGCTGGCGATCGGTGCCGTGTGGGAGATGGGGGAGTGGCTCGGCCACAACTTCGTCGACTCGGCGATCTACGTCGGGTACGACGACACGATCGGCGACCTCGCGGCGGACGGCGCCGGCGGGTTGCTGATCGGGTTCGGGCTCCCGTGGCTGTCGGCCAGGCGGACCGTGCTGCGGCCGGGCGAGCGACTCCCGCGCTGACCGGGCCGCTCGCGCGACTCGCCGTGGCACTCGAGGGGTCCGGCGTCCGCTATGCTGGTCGGGTTGCTCCGCGCTCCGGTCGGACGCGGGTGACGTGAGCTCCTCGGGGCTCGCGGGCTGTGGCGCAGCTTGGTAGCGCACTTGACTGGGGGTCAAGGGGTCGCAGGTTCAAATCCTGTCAGCCCGACCGACACAACCCCGGCGGAACCTCGGCTCCGCCGGGGTTGTCGCATGTCCAGGCAGGGCATGTCCAGGCAGGGCATGTTCGGGCTGGGATCGGCGACGCGGCGCGGGCGGGGATCGGGCAGCGTGTGGAGCCCGCCGCCGTAGTATCCGGCTGTGACCCTGACCCAGCTCCGGACGCTCCTGGTGATCGCCACCGCCGGGTCCTTCTCCGCCGCGGCCGTCCAGCTCGGGATGGCCCAGCCCTCCGTGTCCGAACTCGTCAAGCGGATGGAGGAGACCTACGGCGTCCGCCTGTTCCACCGGAGCAGCCGTGGCCTCGTCCTCACGCCGGCGGGCGAGGCGCTCATGCCGCACGCGCAGCGAGCCGTCGAGGCCGCGGACGCCGCGGACCGCGCCCTGCGCGACCTGACCAGCCTGCAGGGCGGTGTCGCGACCTTCGGCCTGCTCCGGAACGCGAACTACTACTTCCTGTCCCGCCTGCTCGACCGCTTCCACGCCCAGTACCCCGAGGTCCGGTTGCGGGTGATCGGGCTGAACTCGGTGGAGGTCGCCGAGGCCGTCGCCGCGGGGGAGCTCGAAGCCGGCCTCGTGGTCCTGCCGATCGACGCGGAGTCGCTCGAGGTGACGCCGTTGCGTCGGGACGACGTCCTGTTCGCCTCCGCCGACCCGGCGAAGACCGCGCGACCGGTCACGATCGAGGACCTCGCCGCCACCGACCTCGTCCTCTACGACGCCCACTACGGCTGGCGCGACCCCACCCGACGCCAGCTCGCCGAACGCGCTCAACTCGCCGGCGTCTCGCTCCTGCCCCGCATCGAGGTGGAACACATCGACTCAGCCCTCGACCTCGTCGCCCGGGGCGCAGGCGACACGATCGTCTCCGGCGCCGTCGCCGCGGGCCGGACGTTCCCCGCGGGCGTGCACACCGTCCCGTTCGCCGATCCGCTGTACGACACCATCGCCCTCGTCCAACGCGCCGGCGTCCCGCTCTCACCCGCCACCCGCGAACTGGCGCAGCTCGCACGCACCATGCTGCTGGAGCGCTGAGGCCCGTCCCGGTGCTCGTGGCCGCCCTGCATCGGACCATAGGGGAACCCGATGGATGAGCATGGTCAAGCCGCAGTTGTCCTATCCCCGCACCGGTCCTAGGCTCTCGACCACCCCAACGACGACGCAGTCCGGAACGAGGCCACGATGAGCAACGCAGACGAGGACGGGCAACTCCACCGTCTCGGGTACGTCCAGCAACTGAACCGCTCGGTCGGGGGTGTCTCCTCGTTCTTCCTCGGCTTCTCCGTGATCAGTGCGACGACCGCCGTGTTCTCGGGGTTCGGGTTCGGACTGTCCACGGCCGGGCCGGCGTTCGTGTGGACGTTCCCGCTCGCCGCCCTGGTGTTCTTCGTGTGGGCGGCCATCGCCGCCGACCTCGTCAGCAAGCTCCCGCTGTCCGGGTACGCGTACCAGTGGACGAGCCGGCTGGTCGGCCCCGGTCTCGGGTGGTTCACCGGCTTCGCCGGGGCCGTCGGCTTCATCAGCGGGTTCACCGGGGTCGCGTACGTGATGGCCGGGTACCTCGGCAGCCTGTTCGGGATCACGCTGAGCACGGCCGCGCAGATCTGGGTCTGCATCGCGATCGTCCTGCTCTGCGTCGTGATCAACGTCTACGGCGTCCGCCTCGCCACCGTCCTGAACAACGTCGGCGTCGGTCTGGAACTGCTCGTGACGCTCGGTGCGACCGTCTTCATCGCCGTGGTGACGTTCACCGGCGACGACCACCAGGCGGTCGGCTTCCTGTTCTCGTCGAACGGCCCCGGCGGGACGTCCCCCTACGTCGTGCTCTGGCTGACGTCGAGCCTCGGGTGCATCTTCGGGCTGCTCGGCGTCGAAGCCGCCGCCGACGTCGCGGAGGAGACCAAGAACGCCCGGCGGACCATCCCACGGACCATGTTCCTCGCCCTGGGCACGGCGGCGGTGATCGAGTTCTTCATGTACATCGTGTTCCTGCTCGCGATCAAGGACCCGTCGAGCCTGACGGACAGCTCGTCGCCGATCGCGGACATCATCGCCCAGCAGGTGTCGCCCTGGTTCTCGAAGGTGGTCGTCGCCGTCGCGCTGACGAACATCCTCGTCTGCGTCCTCGCCAACATGCTCGTCGCCACCCGGGTCGTCTTCGCGATGGGGCGCGGCAACATGCTGCCCGGGTCCTCGTGGCTCCGGCACGTGTCGCCGAAGTACCGGGTCCCGACGCACGCCGTGTGGGCGACCGGCATCATCGCCGTCCTGCTGCTGGCGTCGGCGTTCGCCAACGCCCAGGCGTTCTCCTACATCATCGGCATGTCGGCGCTCGGGTACTTCACGGTCTACGTCATCACGACCGTCGGACTCGTCATCGCACGACGCCACGGTCGCATCCCCGCCGCCGAGGACGGGACCTTCGACCTCGGACGGCTGCGCCTGCCGATGTACGTCGTCGGGCTCGTGCTCTTCGGAGCGGTGCTCGCGGCCCTGCTCTTCCTGCCGGACTTCCGGCCGAACGCGATCGTCTTCGTCATCGCCATGGCCCTCTCGGCGATCTGGTACGTCGTCCGGTTGCGCGCCCGCATCCGCAGGGGGAACGCCGGACCGGCCTACGCCATGGCCGTCCGCGACACCGGGGTCCTCCCGGTCGTCACCACCGACGACGGCCACGGCGGCCGCCAGAACGAATCGGAGCCCGTGTGAGAGCAGTCGTCTACCGTCAGCAGAGCGAACCCGTCCGCGTCGAGGACGTCCGGTTGGCCCCGCCGGGTCCGGGGGAGGTCGAGGTCCGGATCGCCGCGGCCGGGGTCTGCCACTCCGACCTCCACGTGCGCCACGGGGACTGGGACCTGCCGGTGCCGCTGGTGATGGGCCACGAGGGCAGCGGGGTCGTCACCCGGACCGGGGCGGGTGTGGAGGACCTCGAGGTCGGCGACCACGTCGTGCTGTCCTGGGTCGCCCCGTGCGGGCGGTGCCGCAACTGCCTCGCCGGGCGACCGGTGCGGTGCTCGGTCGCCGCGGGGACGGTCGCGCTCGGCGGGACCCTGAACGACGGCACCACGCGCCTGTCGGACGACGCGGGCCCGATCCACCACTACCTCGGCACGTCGGTCTTCGCGGAGCGCGCCGTCGTCCCCGCGTCCGGAGCCATCAAGGTCCGGCGGGACGCCCCGCTCGAGAACGTCTCGATCATCGGCTGCGCGATCGCCACCGGTGTCGGCGCCGTCCGCAACACCGCGCAGGTCCCCGCCGGGGCGACGGTGTCCGTCACCGGGTGCGGCGGGGTCGGGCTGTCCGTGGTGCAGGGCGCGCGGCTGGCCGGTGCGGAGCGGATCGTCGCGATCGACGTCCGACGCGACAAGCTCGAGCTCGCGCGGCGGTTCGGCGCCACCGACACGGTCCTCGTCGAGGACGGGCTCGACGTCGTCGCGGCGACCCGGGCGATCCTGCCGGACGGCGTGGACTTCGCGTTCGACGCGATCGGCCGCTCGGCCGTCACCGAGCAGTGCATCGCGATGCTCGCCATCGGCGGCAGCGCGGTGATCGTCGGCATCCCGCCGGCGGGCACGCGGGTCTCGTTCGAGCCGCAGACGCTCGTCGACCTCGACCAGAGGATCATCGGGTCCAACTACGGCGGCATCACGCCGTCGGAGGACATCCCGTGGCTCGTCGACGAGTACCTGGCCGGACGGCTGTTCGTCGACGAGATGATCAGCGACCGCCGACCGCTCGAGGACGCCGAGGACAGCCTCGTGCGGCTCGGCGAGGGCTCCGCACTGCGCCAGCTGCTCATCCCCGACATGGGTCCCGGAGCAGCCCAGAACCACCACCGATCCGAGGAGGAACGATGACCTACACCGTGACCGACCCAGCCACCGCGACGGTCCACACGACCGTCGAGGACTTCGGCGACGACCAGGTCGAGGCCGCGCTCGCGTCGGCCGCCGACGCGCACCGGACGTGGGGAGCGACGTCGACCGTGGCGGAACGCGCCGGGCTCCTGCACCGGGTCGCCGACCTGCACCGCGAACGCCGCGAGGAGCTCGCCGACCTCATCGTCACCGAGATGGGCAAGGTCCGCGAAGGGGCGCTCGGCGAGGTCGACTTCGCCGCGGACATCATCGACTACTACGCCGACAACGCCGAGCAGATCATGCGCGACCAGCAGCTGGAGATCGCCGGGGACGGCACCGCGGTGATCCGCCGCTCGTCACTGGGGCCGTTGCTCGGGATCATGCCGTGGAACTTCCCGTACTACCAGGTGGCGCGGTTCGCGGCGCCGAACATCGTCATCGGCAATACCGTGCTGCTCAAGCACGCGCCGCAGTGCCCGACCTCGGCAGCGGCCATCGAGCAGATCTACGCGGACGCCGGGTTCCCGACCGGCGTCTACACGAACGTCTTCGTCTCCACCGACCAGGCGGCCGCCATCATCGCCGACCCCCGCGTGCAGGGCGTCTCGCTGACCGGGTCGGAGGCCGCAGGAGCCGCCGTCGCCGAGGTCGCCGGCCGCAACCTCAAGAAGGTCGTCCTCGAACTCGGTGGCTCGGACCCGTTCATCCTGCTGTCGACCGACGACCTGGACACCGTCGTGCAGGCCGCCGTGGACGCCCGGCTCGACAACAGCGGGCAGTCCTGCAACGGGGCCAAGCGCTTCATCGTGGTCGACGACCTCTTCGACCGGTTCGCCGAGGCGTTCACCGCGGGGATGGCCGCCGTGCGCCCGGTCGCGCCGACCGAGCCGGACGCGGTCCTCGGGCCGCTCTCCTCGGAACGGGCGGCCGAGCGGCTCGAGGCGCAGGTGCAGCGCGCGGTCGAGCAGGGCGCACGCGTTCTCACCGGCGGCGGCCGGGACGGTGCGTTCTTCGAACCGACCGTGCTCACCGACGTGACGCCGGACATGGACGTCGCCGGTCAGGAGCTCTTCGGGCCCGCGGCGGTCCTGTACCGCGCCGCCGACGAGGACGAGGCCGTCCGGATCGCGAACGGCACCGGGTACGGCCTCGGGTCGTACCTGTTCACCACCGACCCGGACCAGGCGGAGCGGGTCGCGGACCGGATCGAGGCCGGCATGGTCTACGTCAACCTCGTCCTGGCGGACAGCCCCGAGCTGCCGTTCGGCGGCGTCAAGCGCAGCGGGATCGGCCGGGAGCTCGGCTACCTCGGTGCCGACGAGTTCGTGAACAAGAAGCTGATCCGCACCGCGTGACCGCGGAGCGGTGCACGCGGACGCGTGACAGCGGAGCCGCGAACGCGGAGCACTGAACACGGAGACGTGCCGGACGGGAGGCGCGGTGCCAGCCGGCACCGCGCCTCCCGTCCGCCCGCCGGAACGGGACGTCGACGTAAACCGGACTCCCAGGCGAAACGCCATGTCGAGGCCCTATGGTCGCCCCAAGCGCAATCGCGTGAACTCACTCGCATTGGTTGAAGGACCGATCCGTCAACGGAAGGTCGGTCCTCATGACCACCACTCCGCTCGCGCCGGGTTACACCCGCACTCGTCCCGCCACGGGGGGCCGCACCGGCACCTCCACGTACTCCTCGATCCTCGCCCAGGTGAAGTCCGCCGGCCTCCTGCGCCGTCGCACCGGCTTCTACTGGTCGCTCTTCGGCAGCCTCGTCGGCACCTTCGCCCTCGCCTGGGCGGCCTTCGCGCTGCTCGGCGACTCCTGGTTCCAGCTCATCGTCGCCGGAGCACTCGGCGTCATCTTCACGCAGTTCGCGTTCCTCTCGCACGAGGCCGCGCACCGCCAGGTCTTCGAGTCGCAGCGCTGGAACGACCACGCCGGCCGCTGGCTCGGCACGTTCGCCGTCGGCCTCAGCTACTCGTGGTGGATGAACAAGCACACCCGGCACCACGGCAACCCGAACACCGTCGGCAAGGACCCGGACATCGCGCCGGACGCGATCCGCTTCCTCCCCGAGGACGCCGCGAAGGTCCGCGGTCCGCTGATGAAGACCTTCGTGCGCTTCCAGGGCTGGCTGTTCTTCCCGCTGCTGACGCTCGAGGGCGTCAACCTGCACATCCTCGCCGTGAAGTCGATCGTCACCGGCAACGGCACCAAGGCCGACGTGAAGCACCGCTGGCTCGAGGCCGCGCTGCTCGTCGCCCGCTTCGGCATCTACCTGACGATCGTGTTCTGGTTCCTGCCGTTCGGCATGGCCTGCGCCTTCCTCGGCGTGCAGCTCGCCGTCTTCGGCGTGATGATGGGCGCATCGTTCGCCCCGAACCACAAGGGCATGCCGACCATCGCGCACGACGCCAAGGTCGACTTCTTCTCGCGCCAGGTCCGCACCTCCCGCAACATCCGCGGCGGCTGGTGGGTCTCGTTCCTCATGGGCGGCCTGAACTACCAGGTCGAGCACCACCTCTTCCCGTCGATGCCCCGTCCCGCGCTCAAGCAGGCACGTCTGCTCGTCCGCGACCACTGCGACACCCTCGAGGTGCCGTACACGGAGACGACGCTGCTCCGCTCCTACGGGATCGTCGTGCGGTACCTGAACCGGGTGGGCCTGGCCGCCCGCGACCCGTTCGCCTGCCCGATGGTCGCGCAGCTGCGCATCCACTGAGGGGCGCGCAGATGCCCACCGGAACCGTCAAGTGGTTCGACAGCAGCAAGGGGTTCGGCTTCATCACCCCGGACGACGGGTCGCAGGACCTCTTCGCCCACTTCTCCAGCATCCGGATCACCACCGGGTTGCGGTCCCTCGAGAGCGCCGAGCACGTGCAGTACGTGGTCGGCCCCGGCAAGAAGGGTCCGCAGGCGGACGAGATCGTCGTCATCCGCTGACGCGACCCGGGTCGTGAGCACGACCCACCACCGGACGGGAGGCGCGGTGCCAGCAGGCACCGCGCCTCCCGTCCGTCGTGGGTGCGCGTGACCGTCACGGGGCGCCGCGACACCGCCCGCTGCGGTCCGCAGCGTCCCTGCGCGATCTCGCAGGGTTCGCGCGGCTTCCCGCACCCCCGTCGTCGGCACGGCTCGGCGGAGGTGGACGCCGGGTTACCGTCGGACCGACCACCCGACCGACCCGCAGCATGGTGAGGGGACCACGTGCTCATCTCCACCGATACCCAGTCCACGACGCCCGGATCGCCGCGCCCGGCGGTCGAGGCCGTGATCCCGGACACGTCCCTCCTCGGATCGCTGGCGGAGGTCGCCGAGCGCACCCCCGACGCCCTCGCCGTCACCGACGAGCGCACCGCGATGACCCACCGCGAGCTGTACCGGACCACGAAGGCACTCGGGTCCGTGCTCGACGGTCGGCTCACGCCCGACGACCACACCGGTCGGGGCGTCGGGGTCGAACCCGGCGGCGACTCCGTGCCGGTCGGGGTGATGGTGGCCCACGGTGTCGACTCCGTCGTCGCGATCCTCGGACTGGTGCACGCCGGACGCATCGTCGTCGCGCTCGACCCGTTCCTGCCCGAGGCGCGGCTCCACCACGTGATGACGCTCGCGGGCATCGTCGACGTCGTGGCGGACGCGGAGCACGCCGAACGGGCCGCCGCGCTGGTCGCCGACCCGAGCACGGTCGTGCCGCTCGCCGAGGTCCTCGTCGCGGCCCGCGCCCTCGCCGCCGCGGACGCCGAGATCCCCACGGTCCCGGCCGCCGCCACCCGCGGCGGACGCGACGCCTTCGACATCATCTTCACCTCCGGGTCGACCGGCGCCCCGAAGGGGGTCGTCGTGACGCACCGGCAAGTGCTCCTCGACACCATCGCGCAGCGCTCCTCGTTCCGGCTCGTCCCCGCGGACCGGATCGCGTCGGTCCTGCCGCACGGCTTCGCCGCCGGGCTCATGCTCATGGTGACGGCGCTCCTCGCCGGCGCCTCCGTGCACGTGGCGGACCCGCGTCGCCTCGGCATCGACCGGCTGTCGACCTGGGTGCAGCGCTCCGCACTCACCACGCTGCACACGACGCCGCACCTGGTGCGCTCGCTCGTCGGCGGTCTGGAACCGACGGACGACCGTCTGCGCGGGCTCCGGCTCGTCGCGACCGTGGGCGAGGCCGTCACCGGCACCGACATCGCCGCCGTCCGGCCCCTCCTCGGCGCGACGGCGTCGTTCTTCAACTGGACCGGCTCCAGCGAGACCTGCGTGTACGCCGTCAACGAGATCGCCGCGGGGGACCCGATCCCCGAGCGCAGTGTGCCCTCCGGCCGCATCGTCGTCGGCAAGCGCGTCGAGGTCCGGCGTCCGGACGGTTCGATCGCCGACGTCGGCGAGACCGGCGAGGTCGTCTGCATCTCGGACGCCCTGACCAGCGGCTACTGGGGCGCTCCGGAGCAGACGGCCACGCGCGCCGGCACCGCACCGGACGGCACCCCCACCTGGTCGATCGGCGACCTCGGTCGCTTCGACGAACAGGGCCGGCTGACGCTGCTCGGCCGTGCCGACGACGCCGTGAAGGTGCGCGGGTACCTGGTCGAGCCGAGCGAGGTCGAGGCCGCGCTCCGCACGGTCGACGCCGTGCACGAGGCCGTCGTCATCGCGGTGAAGGCCCCGCCGGCCCCGACGCGGCTCGTCGCCTACGTGGTCACGAGCACGGGCCGACGCTCGCCGTCGCCCGCCGCGATCCGCAAGGCCCTCCGCGACCTGCTGCCGGACTACATGGTGCCGACCAGCATCGTGCCGATGCCCGCACTGCCCCGCAACGAGCGCGGCAAGGTCGACCGCGCGGCACTGCCGGAGGCCCCGGCGCTTGGCACGACCATCGGCGAGGACGGCCAGGCGCTCGCCGAGGACACCTACGACCAGTGGGAGCTCGCCGTCGGACAGATCTGGGCCGAGGTCCTGGGTCTGCCGACCGTCGGGCCGCTCCGGCTGCCGGCCGTCGGCCTCGACAACGACTTCTCCGCCCTCGGCGGCGACTCGCTGTCGGCGGAGGAGCTGCTCGCCGCGGTCAGCGACCGCCTCGGTGTGGAGCTGCCGTCGTCCGAGCTGCTCGAGCACCCGACGCTCCGTACCTTCACCGCACGGATCCGGCAGGGGTCGGCGTCGAGCCCGAGCCACCCGGACATCGTGACGCTCGCACAGTCCTCCGAGGGCACCGGCGACGCGATCTTCTGTGTGGCCGGAGCCGGGGCGTTGGCCCTCACCTACGTCCCGCTCACCCGACGCCTCGGCGACCGCCCGGTCCACGCCTTCCAGCAGCACGGACTCGAGCGGCGCTCGGTGCCGGACTGGAGCATCGCCGCCATGGCCCGCCGTTACATCGAGCTGATGCGCGTCGCACAGCCCCGCGGGCCGTACACGCTCGTCGGGCACTCGTTCGGCGGCCTCGTCGCGATCGAGATGGCAGCGCTCCTGACCGCCGCCGGGCACGAGGTCCGACGCGTCGTCCTGCTCGACACGTACCTGCCCGAGCACGCCGCCGAGCAGGCCGGTTCCGTGGAGTTCGGCGAGCTCGACCTCGGGGGAGCGCACCGACCGGCCCGCAGCGGGGTCGTCCAGGCGATCGCCGACCGGACGAGCGCGTTCCGGAAGCGCGTCGTCGCACCCTTCGGCGAGGTCGGCCGGCACGCCCGTGCGTACGGCGCCGGGATGTTCCGCTGGGACGGCCAGCGGCAGTTCCGCGCCTTCTTCGACCACGCGCTCGTCGTCTCCCGCGGCTGGAAGCCGCCGACCTACGACGGGCCGGTCACCCTGGTCGTCGCCGACGGCAACGAGATGGCCGGCGCGCGCTGGGCACCGTTCCTCCACGGTGACGTCGACGAGGTCCGGATGCACTGCGAGCACAACTCGGTGCTGCGCGAGCCGCACGTCGAGGAGCTCGCGGCGGCGCTCGCCGAGCGCTTCGCCGCGGACGCCGCGCCCGTCCCCGCCTGACCGGCGCCCGGCCGCGGCCCCGGCCCCGCCGGCCCCGGCCCGGCCCGGCGGGCCGCGGGCCGCCGGCCGCACCGAGTCTCGGCCCGGCGGACGTTCCTCGGGTCACACGACCCCGGAACAGTCCGCCGAGCCGAGACTCGGGCCGTGCACGCCCCCGCTACTTGATGCCGGTGGAGGCGATGCCCTGCACGAACTGCCGCTGGAACGCCAGGAACACCACGAGCAGCGGCAGCACCGTCACGGTCGCGATCGCCATCACCGCGCCCCACGGTGAACTGAACGCCGGGTTGTTCGTCAGCGTCGACAGCGCCACCGGCACGGTGAGGTTCTCGTTCCCCTGCAGCACGACGAGCGGCCAGAGGAAGTCGTTCCACCGGGTCATGAAGCCGAGGATGACGAGCACCCCGACGAGCGGCCCGCACGTCGGCAGGACCACGCGGAAGAACGTCTGGAACTCGCCCGCGCCGTCGAGGCGGGCCGCCTCCATGAGCGCGTCCGGCACCCCGAGCATGAACTGCCGGGCGATGAAGATCCCGACCACGTCGAACACCGTCGGCAGGATCACCGCCCAGGGGGAGTCGACGAGCCCCAGCTTCGCGACGACGAGGAACGCCGGCACGATCGTCACCTGGATCGGGATCATGATCGTCACGAGGAACGCCGCGTAGAGCAGCCCGCGCCCGAAGAAGCGGAACTTCGCCAGGGCGTACCCGGCCATCAGCGACACGACGACGCTCAGCGCCGTGCCGACGCTCGTGATGAGGGCCGAGTTGCCGAGCCACCGCCACACCGGCTGGGTGGCGAACACCTGCCGGTAGTTGTCCAACGACGGGTCGGCGGGGAAGAGGTAGAACGACCCGCTCTGCGACTGGCCGCCCGGCGTGAGCGCCGACACCACCATCCAGTAGAGCGGGAACACCATCACGACCGCCAGGACCGACAGCCCGGCGACGAGCAGCCAGCGTCCCGGTCGGCGTCGGGCGGGACCCCGACGAGCGGCCCCGGTGCGTCCGGTCAGCCGGTCGTGCGTCTCGATCACGGCCATCAGAGCATCTCCTCCGCCTTGCGGTTTGCGCGCTGCCGCAGCAGCGTGAACACGAGCAGGATCGCGACGAGCACCAGTCCGAGGGCCGCCGCGTAGCCCATGCGCGCGTCGATGAACGCGGTGCGGAACACGTACTGGATGAGCACCGTCGTCGAGAACCCGGGCCCGCCGCCGGTCATCACGTAGATGACGTCGAACGCCTGCAGCGAGAACACGACGTTGAGGATGAGCAGGATCGACGTCGTCGGGCGGAGCAGTGGCCAGGTGATCGTCCGGAACCGGGCCCACCGTGAGGCACCGTCGATCGCCGCGGCCTCCTTCAGCTCGGCGGGGACGGACTGCAGCGCGCCGAGGTAGATCACCATGCAGAACCCGATCCGGGTCCACACGACGACGAGCACGAGGGTGGCCATCGCCCACCCGGGGGCGGTCAGCCACGGCACCCGGCCGAGTCCGAGGGTCTCGAGCAGGTTGTTCACGACGCCGTAGTCGCCGTTGAAGATCCACGACATGATCACGCCGACGACGACCCCGGCTGCGACCATCGGCACGAAGAACAGCGCACGGAAGACCCCGCGGCCGGGGAGCGGGCGGTTCAGCGCGACCGCGAGGGCGAGGCCGATCGCCATCGACGTCGGCACGGTGCCGAGCGTGAACACCAGGGTGTTCCGCAGGGCCGTGGCGATGAGCGGGTCTGACCCCATCGCGGCGAAGTTGTCGGCACCGATCCAGTTCCCGTCGCCGACGGAGGTGCTGCTGTCGCGGAGGCTCAGCAGGATCGCGACGACGATCGGCACGAGCGAGAACCCGAGGAACAGCAGTCCGGCGGGCCCGATGAAGACGTAGGGGACGAACCGGCCCCGCCGACGGGAGCCGGGCACGAGGGCGCGTACCGGTCCGGTCGGGGCAGTCGGTGGGGCGGTCGTGCGGGTCGCCGGTTCAGTTCGCAGTGACACTGCGCATCGCCTCCATCATCTGGCTCGCGGCCTCCTTCGGGCGCAGCTGCCCGAGCAGACACAGGTCGAGGTAGTCGGCGAAGACGGCGTTCAGCGACGAGAAGTACTGCCCGCTCTCGGCCTTCACCATCGACAGCGGGATCGTGGCGCCCTGGTCGATGAACTGCTGCATGGTGTCGCTGTGCCGCTCGTACCCGATGTCGGCCGCGTCGAGGGACTTCCGCGCCGGCAGCCAGTTGCCGTCGTGGCAGAACTGCTCGATCTTCGCCCGGCTGGTGATCAGCACCACGAGTTCGGCCGCGAGCTCCGGGTACCTGCTCGACTTCGTGACCGCGAGCGCGTTCCCGCCGAGGTCGCTCGCCTCGCCGGTGTTCCGCACCATCGGCGCGGTGCCCCAGCCGTCCGGCAGCTCCTGGTCGAGCTGCGTCATCGGCTCCGGGTTGTTGAGCATCATCCCGATCTGCCCGGTCATGAAGAGGTTCCGGGCGACGTCGCCACCGCCGGTCTTGCTGAGGTTGCCGGTGGTGGCGAGCCCCTCGGCGTACCACTTCCGACCGAACTCGAGCGCGCCGATCGCCTCCGGGGTGTCCATCGACGGCGTCGCACCGTCCTCGCCGAGGAACGCGCCGCTGTTCTGGTAGACGAAGGGCAGCCACCGGTACGCGGTCTCCGGTCCGCTCCAGCCGTAGCCGAACGCGTACTTCCCGGTGACCTTCTTGACCTCCCGCGCGATCTCCAGGAACTCGTCCCACCGCCACGCGTCCGCGATCGCGGTCGGCGGGGTCACCCCGATCTGCCGCATCACGTCGCGGTTGTAGTAGGTGATGAAGTTGTCGGTGTGCTGGAACACCCCGAAGACGCCGTCGTTCCGCGCACCGATCGCCCAGAACGGCTTCGTGTAGTCGGACCGGTAGCCGGCCGGGATCTGGCCGCTGATGTCGACGAGGCTGCCGTTCGCGGCGTACCGGCCGATCTGCTGCGGGGTGATCCGGATGATGTCCGGCGCGAGGTCGGCCGCCAGCCGCGTGATGAACCACTGGTGGAACTGGCCGGTCGTGACCTCGACGGAGACGCTCGTGCCGGGGTGGGTCGCGACGAACTCGTCGGCGATCGACTGGTAGCTCGTGATGTCGGTCGGGATGTTCCAGGTCGACAGGCGGATGTGCTTGGTCCCGCCGTGGCCGGCGGTCCCCTGGCCGGCGCACGCTGCGAGCGCGCCGGCCATCGAGATGCCGGCGAGGGCGAGGAACCCCCGTCTGGCCAGTTGCGGGGATGGTCGGGTCGGCATGTCCTCTCCTTTGAGGTCGTGGTGCCGTGTCGTTCGGACGGGAGGCGCGGTGCGCCTCCGCAGATCGGCGCGCCGTCGCGCCGTCGCGCCGTGGTCGGGGTCGTGCTCCCGGGCCCGGTGACGCGCCTGGTCGCGTCCGGCGCAGTGGTGGTGACCCTGCGCAGGACGCGTGGCGTCAGACCAGGGCGGGTCGCGCCTCCAGGCCGGCGTCCTGGGCCGACGCGGCCGGGGCGCTCGCCGTCTCGGGACGGAGCGACTCGGGCAGGAGCGCGGCGTGCGCGTGCAGGAGCTCGTCGGTCATCTCAGCGATGCGGTCCAGGGTGAGGTGCGCCGCGGTGAGCGGGTCGAGCGCGACGGCGTGGTGCACGTGCTCGACGTTCCCGGTGAGGGCGGCGCGGACGGCGAGCGTCTGCACGTTCGTGTTCGTCCGGTTGATCGCCGCGAGCTGCGGGGGGAGCTCGCCGAACGACGTCGGATGCACGCCCGTGCCGTCGACCAGGCAGGCGACCTCGACGCACGCGTCGGCGGGCAGGTTGCTGATCACGCCGGTGGCGTTCGGCACGTTCCCGTGGACCACCGCGGGCACGCCCGTGACGATCGCGTTGACGATGCTCGCGCCGTACTCGACGCTCGGCGACAGGTCCGCCTTGAGCTTCTCGAGCTGCTGGTCGACGTCGCCCTGCTCGTCGTGCGCGAGGCAGATCTCGTAGTAGTCCCAGCGCTCCGGGATGTACTCGAGCACCGTCTCCGGGTCCTTCCGGAAGTACGGCACGTACTCGCTCGCGTGGTGGCTCGACTCGGTCTCGAAGTAGCCGAACGAGCGCATCAGCTGCGTCCGGACCTGCTCGTTCCCGCCCTCGTAGTTGCTCGCCGCCAGGGCCGCCTCGCTGTGGTCGCCGTCGTCGGCGTGCAGGTCGCCGGCGGCGACGCCCCGCTGGTGCTTCGCCGTCATCACCTCGCGGAGGCGCGGGTACAGGTCCTCGCCGCCCCGACGCCGGAACTCGAGGATCCACGCCTGGTGGTTGATGCCGGCGCTGACGAACTCGACCTCGTCGTACGGCACGTCGAGCGTGCGGGCGAGCATGCGCGTGGTGCCCTGCACGCTGTGGCAGAGGCCGACGGTGCGGAGCCCCTTGGCGTTGAGGAACGCCGTGGCCATCGCCATCGGGTTCGCGTAGTTGATGAACTGGGCGTCCGGGCAGAGCTCGAGGGCGTCGCGGGCGATGTCCTCGTACGCGCGGACGGAGCGCAGGAAGCGGAAGACGCCGCCGGGGCCGACCGTGTCGCCGACGGCCTGGTCGATGCCGTACTTCCGGGGGATCTCGACGTCCCACTTGTACGACTCCACGCCGCCGACCTGGAACGTGATGATGACGACGTCCGCGTCGGCGAGGGCCGCACGGCGGTCGGTGGTCTCGAGGACCTCGACGCCGAGACCGTGGTGGGCGACGAGCTCCCGTGCGGCCCGGGCGGTGCGGGCAACCCTGCCCGCGTCGAGGTCCATGAGGTGCAGCGTCGCGTCCTGCAGTGCCGGGAAGCTGACGAGGTCGCCGATGAGGCGGAACGGGAAGACGAAGCCGCCGGCGCCGATGATGGTGATCTTGGTCATGTCGTCACGCTACGAACGGCTCCGGGACGCGGTCCTCCGGCTTCCGACGCCGGGGTTCCAGGATCCTCGGATCGCCGACGCGGACCGCGGACGGCCTGTCGTAGGCTCGGGACCGTGCTCGACGTGGAGACGGTGGAACCGGCGTACTGGAGCCATCGCGGCCCGGCGCCCCTGATGCCGTCCTCGCACCGGCACGACGACCTCGAGATCAACCTCGTGCTCGAGGGGCGCCTCGACTACCGCTTCGGCGGATCGCCGGTCAGCGTGCACGCCGGCGAGATCGCACTGTTCTGGGGGTGGACGCCGCACCAGCTCGTCGGCGACGGCACCGGCAGCGGCGAGTTCCGCTGGGTGCACATCCCGCTCGCCGAGGTCCTGGCATGGGGGCTGCCCGACCACGACCTCGGGGCGATGCTCCTGAACCGGCCGGTCATCGTGCCGACCGCCGCGGCCGGTCGTGACGTCGAGTCGATGCTCGGGTCGTGGCAGCAGGACTTCGCGGACGAGGGGGCCGAGACCATCGCGAACCTCGAGGCGCAGGCGCTCGTGCGGCGGCTGCTCCGGCACCACCGGGACGCGGTCGACCTGCGCCCGTGCGGCGCCCACGGCACGGCGGACGCGATGCACCGGGTGATCGACATGGTGCGGTTCGTCGTGGACCGCTTCCGCGAGCCGATCGAGGTCGCCGACGTGGCCGCGGCCGCGCACCTGCACCCGCACTACGCGATGACCGTGTTCCGGCAGGACGTGGGGACGACGATCGTCGAGTACCTCACCCGGTGCCGCGTGGCCGAGGCGCAGCGCCTCCTCGCCACGACGTCGATGACCACGTCCGAGATCGCGCACGCCGCGGGCTTCGGGTCGCAGTCGAGCTTCTACGCGCACTTCACCCGGGCGTGCGGCACCGCACCGGGGGCGTACCGGGCGCGGCAGCGCTGACCGCGGGGGCCGCGGTCCCGCACCGCGCGCGTGGGGTGTCCGCAGGTCGGCGGACAGACCGCCTCGCACACCCTCGGACTGGGGACCGGCGCCCCCTCGCACTGGGGCCGGATCGGCGTCCTGACGCCGATTAGCGTTCACCGCGAACGACCGACGCCCGGCCGTTCCGGCGTCCCGGGGACGGACGTCGTGGGTCACCCAGGGAGTGACAGCGCATGCAGCACCGCACACCGTTCCGGATCACGGCCGCCACCGTGCTCCTCGCCGCCGCACTCGTCGTCGTGCCGCTCGCGCAGGGGTCGACGGCAGAGGCCGCAGCCCCCGGCGCACCGATCGGCAACGTCGGCAAGTTCAAGCAGCGCGTCGTCGAGAACTTCACCACGCCGGCCGTCGCCGCCGGGGGGAAGTTCGCCAAGACGTACGCCAAGAACTGGCAGCCGTACCCGGACGGCACCGGGGGCATGTACTTCTCCGGCTCGCAGATCAGTGGGCACAACGGGGTGATGGACGTCCTCCTCGACGGGAAGAAGGGCGCTGCCGGCACCTTCGGCACGGCCAGGGAGGCCTGGACCCACGTCGGCGGGAAGTTCACCGTCCGTGCCCGGGCGACCGGCGGCGACGGCAACGGCGCGGCCTTCATGCTCTGGCCGGACTCGAACCGCTGGGCCGACGGCGAGATCGACTACCCCGAGGGGAACTTCGAGGCGTCCCCGATGGTCTTCCAGCACCGGATGGTCCCCGGCCAGGAGGCGTACGCGACCCAGCACTGGACCGGTGTCTCGTGGCGGTACTGGCACACCTACTCGATCGAGTGGATCCCGGGGAAGTCGGTGACCTACCAGCTCGACGGCAAGACCATCAAGACCATCACGCGTGACGTGCCGAAGACCGGGCACCGCTACATGTTCCAGGTCGGGAACTGGGGCAAGAAGGGCCACCTCTACATCGACTGGTTCACCACCTACGACTACGTGAAGTAGACCGTCCCCGGGCACGGACTGCCCCGAACGGCCGGGTGATGTCAACCCCCTGCGACCGTTGTGCAGAGCAACTACGCTCCCACGTCGGGCGCCCGAGCAGGGGTCGTCCCGGCGACCGGCAGGCGGTCGCCGTGGGTCACGACAGGGAGTGACAGCGCATGCAGCACCACGAGAAGAAGAAGAAGCGGACCGTGCTCGCCGCCGTCGTCCTCAGCGCCGCGATGATCGCGGTACCGCTGGGTCAGGGGACCGCCGCGTCGGCGGACACCGCGGCGCCGACGGGGAACGTCGGCAGCTTCAAGCAACGCTTCGTCGAGAACTTCAGCACCCCGGCGAACGCGGGCGGTCCCTTCGCTCGCACCTACGCGAAGTCCTGGCAGCCGTACCCGGACGGCACCGGGGGGACGTACTGGTCCGGCAGGCAGGTCCGTGGCCACGACGGCGTCCTCGACGTCGTCCTCGACGGCAAGCACGGCGCGGCCGGGACGTTCGGGACCCCGACCGGCGCGTGGAGCCACGTCGGGGGCAAGTTCTCGGTGCGGGCCCGGGCGACCGGCGGGACGGGGAACGGTGCGGCGTTCATGCTGTGGCCGACGTCCAACCGGTGGGCGGACGGGGAGATCGACTTCCCGGAGGGCAACTTCGAGTCGACGCCGATGGCGTTCCAGCACTCGATGACCCCGGGGCGCGAGGCGAGCACGACCAGCACCGCGACCGGCGTCTCCTGGCGGTACTGGCACACGTACTCGGTCGAGTGGATCCCGGGCCGTTCCGTCACCTACCTGCTGGACGGCAGGGCGATCCGGACCGTCACCCGCGACGTGCCGACGACCCCGCACCGGTACATGTTCCAGGTCGGGAACTGGGGCGCGACCGGGCACCTCTACATCGACTGGGTGAGCTCGTACGACTACGTCCGCTGACCGAACCGGTCCCGGAAAGGTCAACCGCAGGGAGCAGACGACTCCCTCGTCCGGTGGACGCGCGGACGGCACCGCCGTCCGTAGCGTCTCCACCGTGATCGAAGTCGAGCACCTCACCAAGCAGTACGGTCCCAAGACCGCCGTCGACGACGTCTCGTTCGTCGTCCGGCCCGGCAGTGTGACCGGCTTCCTCGGGCCCAACGGCGCCGGGAAGTCCACCACGATGCGGATGATCATGGGGCTCGACCGCCCCACTGCGGGACGGGCGACGGTGAACGGCCAGCCGTACCGGTCCTTCCGTGATCCGCTGCGGCAGGTCGGCGCCCTGCTCGAGGCGAAGGCGGTGCACTCGGGCCGGAGCGCCTACGACCACCTCCTCTCGCTCGCGGCGACGCACGGCATCCCGAAGGCACGCGTCCACGAGGTCATCGACATGACCGGGCTGGACACCGTCGCGAAGCGGCGCGTGGGCGGGTTCTCGCTCGGCATGGGCCAACGCCTCGGCATCGCGGCGGCGCTCCTCGGCGACCCGAAGACCCTCATCCTCGACGAACCCGTGAACGGCCTCGACCCGGACGGCGTGCTGTGGGTCCGGCAGCTCGCACGGCGCATGGCCGCGGACGGCAGGACCGTGTTCCTGTCCAGCCACCTCATGAGCGAGATGGCACAGACGGCCGACCGCGTGGTCGTCCTCGGGCGTGGCCGGGTCCTGGCGGACGCCCCGATCGCCGAGTTCGTGGCCAGCGGCGGCGGAGGGAACGGCGGCGGTTCGCGGGTCGTCGTCCGGACGCCCGCCCCGGACCAGCTGTTCCAGGCGCTCGGTCCGGACGCGACGGTCACCCCACGCGACGACGGCTCGTTCCTCGTCGTCGGGCCCGACGCCGTCACCCTGGGCAACACCGCCGCACACGTCGGCGTGCCCCTGCACGAACTCACCCCGACGGGCGCGAGCCTCGAGGAGGCCTACATGGCACTCACCCGCGACGACGTCGAGTACCGATCGGAGCAGGTCCGATGACCGCCACGAACGCAGCGAGCCGGAACCGTGCGACGACGCCCCTGCCCGACACCCTCCGGCTCGGCGCCGGCCGACTCGTCCGCAGCGAGTGGATCAAGCTCCGCAGCATCCGGTCCACCTGGTGGTGCTCCGCCGTCCTCGTCGCCGTGACCATCGGGACGGCCGTCCTCGTCGGCGCCGGTTCCGGCTCGGGCAGCGGCATCCCACAGGACCTGGTCAACGGGCTCGGCGTCGCGAAGAACACCACCGCGGTGCCCCTCGCCGCGCTCATCGTCGGCGTCCTCGGCGTGCTCATCATCTCCGGTGAGTACGGCACCGGCCAGATCCGGTCGACCTTCGTCGCCGCCCCCCGTCGCACCGGCGTCGTGTTCGCCAAGGCGGCCGTCCTCGCGCTGACCACCTTCGTCGTCAGCGCGGTCGCGACGTGGGTCGGCGTCGCCGCCTCCACGGCGCTGGAGGCCGGCCACGGGTTCCACCCCGACGTGGCCGACGCCGAGGTCGTCCTGCCGCTCGTCGGGGCCTCGGTCTACCTGACGATGATCGCCCTCCTGGCGTTCTCGATCGGCCTGCTCGTCCGGTCGAGCGCGGGCGGCATCGCCGTCACGCTCGGGATCCTGCTCGTCCTGCCCGTCGTCCTGGCCCTCGTCGGGGACGTCCTCAGGGCCCAGTGGGTCGCCGACGTGTCGCAGTTCCTCCCGAGCGCCGCGGGAGGGCAGCTCTACCACTACGACTTCGCGGACGCGAGCGGGCAGCAGGGCATCGTCCTGGACGGGTGGACCGGCTTCGCCGTCCTCCTGGCGGAGGTCCTCGTCGTGGGCGCGCTCGCGCTCACGGTCGCACGCCGACGCGACGTCTGACGCGACCACCCGACGGACGGGAGGCGCGGTGCCGGCCAGCACCGCGCCTCCCGTCCGTTGAGTGGTCAGCGCCGGAGGATCGCGTACCGGTGGAACGTGACGCCGCTGTCGAAGGTCCGGTCCTCCAGCAGGTCCAGCAGCAGCGGCTGCCGGACCGCCTCGGCGGGGGAGTCGAAGAGCGGGCGCCCCGCGCCCAGCAGCGCGGGGTGCGTGAAGAGCACGAGCTCGTCGAGCAGCCCGGCGGCGAGGAGCTGCGTGGCGAGGTCCGCACCGCCGACGCCGATGGTCCCCTCCGACTCGGCGCGGATCGTCGCGAGCCGCGCGATCGCGTCCTCGCCGACGACGGTCGTGCCGTGGTCGGCGGCCGTGCGGGAACGGGAGACGAGGACCTTCGGCAGCGCCGTCCAGACCTCGCCGTACGCACGCATCCAGTCGGGCAGCGACGCGTCGGTCCGGGCGTCCGGCCAGAACGGGTCCATCATGTCGTGCAGCACCCGGCCCTCGACGAGCATCGTCATCGCCGCCACCCGTTCGTTGCAGAACCGGTGGAACTGCTCGTCGATCCGGAGCCACTCCGGAGCGCCGTCGTCCGGCTCCGAGCCGGGGCGGGCCTCGATGAAGCCGTCGAGGGAGGTGTTCATCCAGTACACGAATCGTGCGGGCACGTCGGACTCCTTCGTCGAACCGGCCGGTGGCGCCGACGGTACGCCCCGGCGGTGTTCCGGTCCAGCGATCCCGGGCGTACGCTCGCGCACATCAGCACGCTCCTCGACGACGAGAGCAGGTCCACGGTGCGCCGTCCACTCCAGGCGATCCTCGCGATCGCGACGGTCGCGGGTCTCGCGACCACGTTCCTCCAGGCCGGTGCCGACAGCGCACCAGCGCTCGCCGCCGGGACGACGTCGGCCCGGGGCGGGGCGGCGCCGACGCACCAGAACCCGATGGCGCTGGCCCTGCCGGACGGGCAGACCGCGGCCAGCTGCGCCGACCCGACCGTCGCCCACGGGGTCGGCCGCGACCGGAACTGGTACCTGTACTGCACGACCGACGCGTTGACCGCGACGGAGCAGGCCCCGGACGGGTCGCTCGTGCAGCACGGCGTGCCGACGTACCGGTCCACCGACCTCACGCACTGGACGTACGTCAACGACGCGTTCCCGGCGAAGCCGGCGTGGGTCGGGGACGCGAACGGGATCTGGGCCCCCGACGTCGTGCACCGCGACGGCCGGTGGTTCCTCTACTACGCGGCGTCGGACACCCCGACGGCCAGCTCTCCCACGGGTGGTGGGTCGGCCGTCGGCGTCGCGACGAGCAGCAGCCCCACCGGACCGTGGACCGACTCCGGCGGCCCCGTCGTCGCACCGCAGGCCGCACCGAACGGCGCCGGTCAGCGGTGGCAGTTCGACCCCGAGGTCATCACCGACGGGGGTGTCTCGTACCTCTACTTCGGCAGCTACTTCGGCGGGGTGGAGGTCCGCCGACTCACCGCCGACGGCCTGCGCTCCGTCCCGTCCAGCGAGCGGCAGATCGCCATCGACAACCGGTACGAGGGCACGTACCTGATGCGCCACGACGGCTGGTGGTACTTCATGGGGTCGGCCACGAACTGCTGCAACGGTGCGCTCACCGGGTACGGCGTCTTCGTCGCCCGGTCCCGCAGCCCCCTCGGCCCCTTCACCGACCAGGACGGCGTCGCGATCACCAGCACGCGGGTCGGCGGGACGCCGGTGCTCGCGCAGAACGGCGACCGCTGGGTCGGGACGGGCCACAACACCGTCGTCACCGACCTCGCCGGGCAGGACTGGATCGTGTACCACGCGGTGGACCGGCACGACCCTTACTACGCCGGCCAGTCGACCTACACCAAGCGTCCGGTGCTCATCGACCCGCTCGACTGGGTCCGGGGCTGGCCGGTCGTCCGCGGCGGTGCCGGACCGTCCGACACCGTGCAGCCCGGACCCGTCGCCCAGCCGGGGCAGCGTGCGACGTACCGGCCGCGGGCCGCGCCGGTGGACGTCCCCGGGCGGCTCATCCGCGCGGCGTCGACCTCCTTCGACGGCTCCGCGCTGCCGCCGGCACTGCAGTGGACACGGGAACCCGACCCCTCGACCTGGACCGTCGGCGGGGGAGCGTTCCGCTGGCGGACGCAGGACGCGGACATCCACCCGCCGGCCACGCCGCTCGCCTCGGTGCTCTCCGAACCGGCACCCCGCGGCGACTGGGTGCTCGAGACCACCGTGGCCGTCGACACCCCGGCGACCGGCGACGGGCTGAACTACGTGCAGGGCGGGCTCATCGTGTACGGCAGCGACAGCGACTACGTCCGCCTCACCTCGAACTCGATCTTCGACACCCGCCAGACGGAGTTCGGCAAGCAGGTGTCCGGGCAACCTGCCGGAGCGCCGACCTACGGGAACACGGTCGTCGGGCCCGTGGGGGACCGGACGACGCTCCGCATCGTGCACCGGGTCGTCGGCGGGGAGGACCGGTACACGGCGTACACCAGCGTCGACGGCCGACACTTCGTGCGCGGCGGCACCTGGACCGCCGACCTCGGGGACGCGCCGCGCGTCGGGCTGATCTCGCTCGGCGGGGCGGGGTTCACGAGCACGTTCGACGACCTGCGGGTGAGCACGGTGCGGTCGGCGCGGGGGTGAGGGCGGGGGCGGACGGAGGTCCGTCGGCTCGTCTCGCCGGTCCGGTCGATCCGGAGAACGTGGCGTTCGCGGCGCTCGGCGCTCCGCGATGCGAAGATGCATCGTTGCGTGCTGCTGCCGAGAACGAGGGTGCGATGGGTCCGACCGAAGGACACGAGGAACGAGGGGCGCTCCTCGACGGGCGCTACCGCCTCGAACAGGCGATCGGTCAGGGCGGGATGTCGGTCGTGTACCGCGCCGTGGACGAGAGTCTCCACCGCCCCGTCGCCGTGAAGGTCTTCCACTCCGGGATCGTCGACATCGCCCGGCAGGAGGCCGAGCTCGGCGTGCTCGCGTCCCTCGAGCACCACAACCTCGTCAGCCTCCTCGACGCCGGCGTCGTCGCCGGGCAGGACGGGACCGAGCAGCGGTTCATCGTGATGTCCCTCGTCGTCGGCCAGGACCTCGAGGCACGGCTGTCCGTCGGCCCGCTCGCGTCGCGCCACATCGCCGAGATCGGCTACGACATGGCCGAGGCGCTCGACTACATCCAGGCCCACGGCGTCGTCCACCGGGACATCAAGCCGTCGAACATCCTGCTCGTCGACTACGGCAACGGGTCCGAGCGGGCCCGCGCCCGGCTCACCGACTTCGGCATCGCGCTCGCCGCCGGGGTCGAACGGCTGACCGCCGACGGTGTCACGACGGGGACCGCCGCCTACCTCAGCCCGGAGCAGGCGCGGGGCGGCGAGGTCGGTCCGGCCAGCGACGTGTACTCGCTCGGGCTCGTGCTGCTGCAGTGCTTCACCCGGCGGCGGGAGTTCCCCGGGTCGCTCGTGGAGTCCGCCGTCGCCCGCCTGTCCCGCGACCCCGTGGTCCCGGAGCCGCTGCCGGAGCACTGGAAGACGCTCCTCCGTGCGATGACCGCGCAGGATCCGCAGGACCGCCCGGTCGGCGCCGAGCTCGTGACGCTGCTGCGCGACGTCGTCATCGCCGACACGGCCGTGGCGGACCACGTCGTCGACCCCGGCGGACCGGCCGGCGCCGATGGAGCGGCCGGTGCCGGTGGAGCGGGCGACGCCGCAGGATCGGCCGCCGCCGGTCAGCAGGCCGCCGCGGGACAGCAGGCCGCCGCCGGTCAGCAGGGCGCCGCCCGGCAGCCCGCCGACGTCGCACGCCCGGCGACCCTCGACGAGCTGCCCGACGAAGCCCTCCAGCGCACGACCGCGATGGCGGCCCGGCTGTTCGACGCGCCCATCGCCCTGGTCGAGGTCATCGACGAGGACCGGGAGTGGTCCCGCTCGTACATCGCCGAGGGCGTCGACGAGTCCGCACGGAGCATCAGCTTCCGGAACGGCTTCGCCCCGGTGCCCGTGCCCGTGGTGATCCCGGACGGCTCGGCGCACCCCGAGATGCAGAACAGCCCGCTCGTGACCGGTCCGCTCGGCATCCGCTTCTACATCAGCGTGCCGCTGGTGAAGCACGACGGGGCCGCGATCGGCACCCTCGCCGTCCTCGACACCCGTCCGCGCGAGGCCACCGACGCCGACCTCGACAACCTGCGTGACCTCGCCGCCCTGGCAGTCACGCAGCTCGAACTCCGCCAGGAGTCGCTCCGCACCACGAACGAGTCGATCCCGCTCAGCCCTCGGTGAGCGCAGCCGCGTACGCCCGGACGGACCGGTTGTAGCGCGGGAGGGTCGGCTCGACCGCCTCGATCGCGACGCGCAGCGCCTCGTCGTGGCGCCCGGCGCTGTGCAGGGCGAGGGCGAGGAACACCCGCGGAGCCGCCCCCGTCGCCGGGTACTCCGGAGCGTCGCGGAGCATCGCGATCGCCTCGTCGACCCGGCCGAGGTTCCGGAGCGTCGAGGCGTGCTGCACGACGAGCCGTGCTGCCCGCTCCGGGTCGACGTCCGCCAGCCCGCCGGCCGTCGCCGCGGTGTAGTGCACGTCCGCCTCGGCCTCGTGACCGCCGGAGTCGAGGGAGCCGCCGAGCTCGAACGCGCCGAGCGCCGGGTGTGGTGCCTGCGCTGCGAGGTCGCGCATGCGCGCGATGCGCGTCCGGTCGTCGACGGCGTCGTCCGCCCAGAGCGCGGCCACGCGGCGCTCCCACTCCTCGGACGGGAGGCGCGGGTCGCCGCCGTCCCGCGTCTCCTGCCCGTCCGTGGGTGCGTCGTGGTGCGTCTCGGTCATGCCGTCAGGGTAGCGGCGGGCGCAGCGGCGGCGCGGGCGCGGCGGGACGGTCGCGCGGCGCGGCGGCGGCGTGGGCGCGGCGGGGCGTGGGCGCGGCGGCGGTGGCGATCGTGCACGCGCAGGCGTGACCATCGCATGAGTGTGCATCGTGCGACAACGTGCTCGTCGTACGACAGCCGTTGCGTCGCACGTTGCGCGTGCAACTGTTGCGGGCGCGTCCTTGCGACAACGCGCTCGTCGTACGACAGGGGCCTTGTCGCACGTTGCGCTTGCAACGATTGCGCGCGTAGCCGGCGCATGCGTGTGCATCGTGCGACAACGTGCTCGTCGTACGACAGCCGTTGTGTCGCACGTTGCGCGTGCATCGATTGCGGGCGCGTCCTTGCGACAGCGCGGTCGTCGTACGACAGGTGCCTTGTCGCATGTTGCGCGTGCAACGACGTGCCGCTCGCACTCCCGCCCGCTCGCCGCACCGCCCGGACGTCAGCCGCCGCCCCCGCCCTCCGGCCCCGCGCCGTCGCGGACCACCGCGCGGAACGACCGCACGAACGGAGCGCCCGGCCGGACGACCGCGACCTCGCGCCAGGCGAGCGACGACCCGATCGCGGGGTACTCGGCGACCCGGACGAACCACGGGTCGCGATGGCCGATCGCCTCGAGCCGGATCGTCGCCGGGCCGCCCCCGAACACGGCGGACCACTCGATCCACGGTGCGACCGACCCGTGCACGGCCTGCTCGCCAGCTGCCTCAGCGGTCCGCACCAGCACCTCGGTGCATCCGGGGAACCGCCACGAGAACCCGCCGTACCCCGCGCCGACGCGCCCGTTGCTGCCGGGGCTGCCGAGGCGGACGGGGTCGTCGCCGGGCGCCCGGAACGACGACGACCACGCCATCTCCCACCCGGTGCCAGCCGGCCCCCACGCGAGCGAGCGGTCCTCGTGCAGCACCACCGCGCCGTCCGGAGCGAGCCACTCGATCTGCTGCGCGAGTGCCGAGCCCCGCTGCGCGGCGTGCCGGACGACCGCACTGCCGTGGTCGTCGCGCTGCACGTAGCCCTCGCCCTGCACGTACGTGCCGCCGCCCCAGCAGTTCACCCCGTCGACGTCCGGGAGGGCGACGCCGACGCCGCAGTGCCAGTCGTGGTCCGGCGGGTGGTGGTCGCTCACGGTGGTGCCGCCGAGGGTGCGGACCGGGTGCAGGTACGGACGCGGGGACGAGGACGCGACGGTACCGGCACCGTCGAGGACGGAGGCGACGAGCGCACCGTCGATGACGAGCTCGTGCAGCACCGCGTCGATCACACCCGGAACGCTACCGGCCGCCCGCGGTACCCGGCCGCCGCCGGACGAGCACCACGCTGTCCTCGGTGTCGTGGCTCGTGCCGTCGGGCGTCGTCGTCGTGCGCGGTCGGCGTTCGGCGGCGACGACCTCCCACGTGTCGTCGAGGTCGAGCGCCTCCAGGTCGTGCGTGGGCGTCGGGAAGCGGTACGACCGCATCTCCTCGGGCAGGTCCGCGTGCGGGGGCGCGGCGTGGGCGGTCACGAGCAGGTGCCCGCCGACGGCCACGAAGCCGGTCGCGCGCCGGAGGATGTCCGCCCGGGGGATCTCGACCGGCCACGACTGCAGGAAGGACGCCGTGACGAGGTCGAACCGTGCCGCCGTCTCCCACCGGTCGAGGTCCGCGGCGACGAACGCCGTCCGGTCCTCCACGCCGGCGGCCACCGCCGCACGGGAGGCTCGCTCGAGGGCGGTGACGGAGAGGTCGATCCCGGTGACGTCCCACCCCTGCTGGGCGAGCCACAGGACGTCGCCGCCCTCACCGCAACCGAGGTCGAGCGCTCGGCCGGCGGCGAGGCCGGTGGCGACCGCCGCGAGCACGGTGTTCACGCGCCCGGACCAGATGCCGTCCCGCTCGGCGTACCGCGCCTCCCACCAGTCCCGCACGCTCCCCGGAGCCGGAGCCGGAGCCGGAGCCGGAGCCGGAGCCGGAGCCGGAGCCGGAGCCGGAGCGATGGCGTCGGCGGCAGTGTCGTGTGTGTGCATCCGCTGAGTCAACCCGACCGGTCGGCTGCGGACCGAGCGGAGTTGCCGATCCGGCAACACCCTCGCCACACCGAACGACCGGACGACGCCGCACCGAACGACCGGACGAGGGCGCGCCCGGACCGGCAACGCGCTGAGAACCCGCCCCGCCCGACGCCTACCCCGCCCTACGCCCGCGCGACCTCGTCCTCCGGCACGGGCTCCGCGTTCTCGATCCGGGCACTGGCCGTGGCCATGTGCTCGTCCATCGCACGTTGCACGGCCGGCACGTCGGCGGCTCGCAGCGCCTCGAAGATCGCCCGGTGTTCGTCGTACGCCGCCTCGGTCGCCTGCCGGGTCCGTACCCGGCGACCGACCCACACGCTCAGCATCGACCGGAGGCTCTGCAGCAGGTCGGCGAGCACGTCGTTGCCCGCGGCCCGTGCGAGCAGCACGTGGAAGCGCACATCGGCGTCGATGAAGGCGTCCGGGTCATCGAGCGCGGCCTGCTGGCGGTCGAGGTAGGTCTGGAGCTCGTCGAGCTGTTCCGGTGTCGCGCGCTGCGCGGCGAGGATCGCGGCGGTCCGCTCGAGCGACGACCGGATCTCGAGCAGTTCCCGGGTCCGGTTCGACGCGAGCATGAGCCCCCACGACAGTGTCGTCGGCAGGAGGTCGGACATCCCTCCGCGGAGGTACGTGCCGGATCCGGGCCGGATCTGCACGATGCCGAGGATCTCGAGCGCGGCGAGTGCCTCGCGCACGGCGGACCGTCCGACGCCCAGCCGTTCGGCGAGCACGCGTTCCGCGGGCAGTCGCGATCCGGGGGCGAGGTCCCCGGCGGTGAGCAGGGCGACCAACTGGCGGGCGACCTCGGAGGCGGGGGACCCGGCCGGGACCGACTCGAGTTCGAGCCGGATGTTGAGGGGGTCGTTCTCGCTGAACGCGGGCATGCAGCGAGCGTACCGGTCGGTCAACCGGTTCCAGCGAGCTGCGAACGCTGCGCACCGAAGCGCCAACGCCGAATGGTCAACCGGTTGACAAGTTAACCGCCACCGCGCACACTGGTCTCCGACGCACCGAGGCGTCCACTCCGTGTCGAGCGCAGCAGCCGGACACGGGGCCGAACCACCCCCACCGAGCAGGAGTCATCGTGGACATCCCCGCCACGCGAGGCATCCCCACCTCGGTCGTCGAGAAGACGGCCATCCGCAAGATCGCGATCCGCATCGTGCCGTTCGTGGCACTGATGTTCTTCATCAACTTCCTCGACCGCACCGCGATCTCCTTCGCGGCCCCGAACGGTATGGAGGCGGACCTCGGTCTGACCGCCGCCCAGTTCGGGTTCGCCTCCGGGGTGTTCTTCATCGGCTACCTCGTGCTCGAGGTGCCGTCCAACCTGGCGCTCCACAAGTTCGGCGCCCGGGTCTGGCTCGCGCGCATCATGATCACGTGGGGCATCGTCTCGCTGCTCTTCACGTGGGTGCAGAACTACCCGCAGCTGGTCGGCCTGCGCTTCCTGCTCGGCGTCGCCGAGGCCGGCTTCTTCCCCGGGGCCATCCTGTTCCTGTCGACGTGGGTCCCGGCACGCCACCGTGGCAAGATGCTCGCGCTGTTCTACCTGGCGCAACCGCTGACCAGCGTGATCGGCTCGCCGCTCGCCGGGTGGCTGATGACGCACGAGGGCCTGCTCGGGGGACTGGCCGGATGGCGCTTCATGTTCCTCTGCGTCTCGATCCCCGCGATCATCGTCGGCGTCCTGTGCCTCTTCGTGCTCAAGGACAAGCCGTCGCAGGCGAAGTGGCTCGACGAGGACGAGAAGCTCTGGCTCGAGGGCGCCCTCGCGGCCGAGAACCGCGCCAAGGGCGGGGCAGACGGCCACGGCAAGGGCGGCCTGCGTGCGGCCTTCGGCTCCGGCCGCGTCTGGATGCTCGCCGCCGTGTACTTCGGCTTCATCTACGGCCTCTACGCGCTCAGCTTCTTCCTGCCGACGATCATCGACGGCTTCCAGGAGCAGTTCGGCACGACGTTCGACCTCTTCCAGAAGGGCCTGATCACCGCGATCCCGTACGTGCCCGCCGCGGTCGTCCTCTACTTCTGGTCGCGTGACGCCTTCCGACGCGGTGTGCGGGTCTGGCACATCGCCGTCCCGGCCCTGGTGGGCGGTCTGAGCATCCCGGTCGCCCTGTTCATGAACAGCCCGGCGGCGACCGTCGCCGTCATCGCGATCACGGCCTGCTCGATCTTCGCGGCGCTCCCGAACTTTTGGACCGTCCCGACGCAGTTCCTCACCGGTGCGGCCGCAGCGGCCGGCGTCGCCCTCATCAACACGGTCGGCAACCTCGGCGGCTTCGCGGCCCCGTACATCACGGGTGCGGTCAGCGAGTGGACCGGCGGCTACCAGGTCCCGATGTTCATCGTCGGCTTCTTCATGGTGCTGTCGAGCGTCCTGATGTTCGTGCTCGGGCGGAACACGAAGCGGAACGACCGAGCTGCCGCGGCGACCGCGGACGAGACCGCGGCCGCAGCCACGGCCGGCCCGACCGCCGTCGCGAAGGAGGCCGGCGCATGACCCGCCTGTTCAACGACCCCGCCGACTTCGCGGACGAGATGGTCGACGGCTTCGTCGCCGCCAACCGCGCCCGGGTCCGGAAGGTGCACGGCGGCGTCGCCCGCTCCACCACCAGCCCCGAGGGCACCGTCGCTCTCGTCGTCGGCGGCGGTTCCGGCCACTACCCGGCGTTCGGCGGCCTCGTCGGGCACGGTCTCGCAGCGGGTGCTGCCATGGGCAACCTGTTCGCCAGCCCGAGCGCCCAGCAGGTGACCGCGGTGGCGAAGGCGTCCGAGCACGGCGGGGGTGTCCTGCTGTCCTACGGCAACTACGCCGGCGACGTCCTCAACTTCGACGCCGCTGCACGGGCACTCGAGGCGCAGGGCATCGACGTCCGCACGGTCCGCGTGACCGACGACGTCGCGAGCGCCCCCGCGGAGCAGGCGGACAAGCGCCGGGGCATCGCTGGGGACCTCTGCGTCTTCAAGGTGGCCGGTGCCGCCGCCGAGCGCGGCGACGACCTCGACGCGGTCACCGCGATCGCCACCCGCGCCAACGACCGCACCCGCAGCTTCGGCGTCGCGTTCTCCGGCTGCTCCCTGCCCGGAGCCGACGAGCCGCTCTTCACCGTCCCCGAGGGGCGCATGGCCATCGGCATGGGCATCCACGGCGAACGCGGCATCGCCGAGGCGGACGTCCCCACCGCGGACGGCCTGGCCGACCTGCTCGTCGACAAGCTCCTCGCCGAGCGACCCGACGGCACCGGCACCGCGACACCCGGCACCGCGACACAAGGCACCGCACCGGACGCGATCACGACAGCACCCACCGGCCCCCGCGTCGTCCCGATCCTCAACGGCCTCGGCTCCGTGAAGTACGAGGAACTCTTCGTCGTCTTCGGCGCCGTGCAGCGGAAGCTCACCGACGCCGGCATCGTCGTCGTCGAACCCGAGGTCGGCGAACTCGTGACGAGCTTCGACATGGCCGGCGTCTCGCTGACCCTGTTCTGGCTCGACGACGAACTCGAGGAGCTGTGGGCCGCCCCCGCCGATGCCCCCGCGTACCGCAAGGGCGGCGCAATCCAGCAGGAGCAGGTCACCCCCGAGGCGCTCGCCGCCGACGAACAGGCACCCGTCGCCGTCGGCTCCGAGGCCTCCCAGGCGTCCGCGGCGCGGGTCGCGCAGGCGATCACCGCGATCCGCACGACGATCGACGAGCACGTCGACGAACTCGGCCGCATCGACGCCGTCGCCGGCGACGGTGACCACGGCATCGGCATGCAGCGCGGCTCGACGGCCGCCGACGCGGCAGCACGCGACGCCGCCGCCCGGGGCGCCGGCGCCGGATCGGTGCTCGCCCTCGCCGGCGACGCCTGGTCCGACAAGGCCGGTGGCACGTCCGGTGCGATCTGGGGTGCCGCCCTGGAGGCGCTGGGTCGCGTCGTCGGGGACGACGAGCGTCCGTCGGCCGCCACCGTCCAGGGCGCGGTGCACGCCGCGACCGAGGCGGTCCTGGCCTTCGGGGCTGTCCCGGGCGACAAGACGATGGTCGACGCCCTCGTCCCGTTCGACGACGTCCTCACCGCCCGGGTCGCTGCGGGCGACGAGCTCGTGGACGCCTGGTCCGCAGCCTCCGCCGCAGCGCGCACAGCGGCCGACGCCACAGCCGACCTGCTGCCCCGGATGGGCCGTGCCCGCACCCACGGCGAGGACGCCGTCGGCACCCCGGACGCCGGCGCCGTCTCCTTCGCGCTCATCACGGCCGCGGTCCTGTCGACCATCGCCGTCCACGCCTGATCCACACCACGAAAGGCACACCCGCATGAGTGAGCAGCAGTTCCGCATCGTCGTCGGTTCGGACGACGCCGGCTTCGACCACAAGGAGGTCATCAAGGCCGACCTCGCGAAGGACCCCCGCGTGGCCTCCGTCGTCGACGTGGGCGTGGACGCCGACGGACACACCGCCTACCCGCACGTCGCCGTCGATGCCGCCCGTCTGGTGGCGAACGGCGAGGCCGACCGCGCGATCCTGATCTGCGGCACCGGCCTCGGCGTCGCGATCGCGGCGAACAAGGTCCCCGGTATCCGCGCCGTGACCGCGCACGACTCGTTCTCGGTCGAGCGCTCGATCCTGTCGAACGACGCCCAGGTGCTCTGCATGGGCCAGCGGGTCGTCGGGATCGAGGTCGCGCGCCGGATGGCGAAGGAGTGGCTCGGCTACACCTTCGACCAGTCGAGCGCGAGCGCCGAGAAGGTCAACGCGATCTGTGCGTACGAGATGAGCACAGCCGACGTTGCCGGCAAGGCGGCCGACGCCTGATGCCCGCGACCACGGCGGCCGCCCCGGTGACGATCGGGGTGTCGCTCAAGATGTACTTCAGCCATGCCCGGACGCTCGCGTGGGCGGCCGCCGTGGCCGACATCGTCCGGAGCCACCCGGCGGTGCAGTCCGGCGCGGTCGAGCTCTTCGTGGTACCGACGTTCCCCGCGCTCGTCCCGGTGCGTGCGGTGATCGGAGACGCCCCCGTGACGCTCGGCGCACAGGACCTGGCGTGGGCGGACAGCGGCGCGTTCACCGGCGAGGTCTCCGGCGCCGAACTCCGTGAGATCGGTGTCGACCTCGTCGAGATCGCACACGCCGAGCGACGTGAACTGTTCCACGAGACGGACGGCGAGATCGCCGGGAAGGTGCACGCGGCGTACCGCAACCACCTGCGGCCCCTGATCTGCGTCGGTGAGACCGAGCGCGCCGCCGACGGCGACGCCGCGACCGCGATCGCCGAGGTCACCGCGCAGCTCGACCGGTTCCTGGCGACAGCGACCGCCGACGGCCTCGCCGGACCCCTCATCGCCGCGTACGAGCCGGTGTGGGCGATCGGTGCCCCGCAGCCCGCGCCCGACGAGCACGTCGTCGCGGTCCTCGCCGGCATCGAGCAGCACCTCGCCGCACGCCCGGAGCTTGCCGGCTCCGTCGCGATCTACGGCGGCAGTGCCGGTCCGGGCCTGCTGACCCGCGGAGCCGGACGCATCGGCGGCCTGTTCCTCGGCCGCTTCGCCCACGACCCCGAGGCGATCCGCACGATCCTCGACGAAGCCGAGGCGCTGGCCGCGACGCAGGACGGAGCACCGGCGTGACCTCCCTGCTCGGCCTCTCCACCTACGCCTACTCCTGGCGCATGTCCGACCGCGTCCCGTCGCCGATGTCCCTCGACGACGCCCTGCGCGACGCCGCGTCACACGACGGCGTCGACCTGTTCCAGATCTGCGACCACGCGCCGCTCGACACCGCCACCGACGAGCGGCTCGCAGCGATCCGCACCCTTGCCGCCGACCTCGGTCTCACGCTCGAGGTGGGCACCCGCGGTACCCGGCCGGAGCACCTCGCCCGGTACCTGCACGTCGCGCAGCAGCTCGGCGCAAGGCTCGTGCGCAGCATGTGGACGAGCGGCGACGACCAGCCCGACGCGGCCGAGACCGAACGGCGCCTGCGGCAGGCGCTCCCCGACTACGAGCGCGCGAGCGTGACCCTCGCCCTGGAGACCTACGAGGTCGTCGCCACCGCGGACCTCGTCGCCGTCGTCGAACGGATCGCCAGTCCGGCGCTCGGCGTCTGCCTCGACCCGGCGAACACGGTCGCCCGGCTCGAGCACCCGACGGACGTCGTGGCGATGGCCGCGCCGCTCGTCGTGAACTGGCACGTCAAGGACTCCGCGTTCACCCGGTCAGCCGGTTGGGTCGGGTTCCAGTACACCGGGGTCCGCACCGGCACGGGGCTGCTCGACTACGACGCCGTGCGCGCCGCGATCGACCCCGACACCCGAGGTGTCAACCGGGTCATCGAGTTCTGGCTGCCCTGGCAGGACGACCACGGGGGAGCCGAGCCCCGCCCGGGTGAGACGCCCGCCGAGACCACCACCCGCACCGAGGCGGAGTGGACCGAACACACCATCGAGTACATCAGGAGCAGGGAACAATGACCGACACCGCCACCACCACCCACACCGTCGCTGCCGGATCCGGCACGGCCGACGTCACCGTCGCCGTGATCGGTGCCGGCGGCAAGATGGGCACCCGCGTCTCGAACAACTTCGCGAAGAGCGAGTACACGACGCTCTACAGCGAGGCCTCACCCGCCGGCCAGGAGCGCATCCAGGCCCTCGGTCGCGAGCTCACCGACAGCCTTGACGCCGCGAAGGCCGCCGACGTCGTCGTCCTCGCCGTCCCCGACGTCCTGCTCGGCACCATCTCCGAGCAGCTCGTCCCCGCCATGAAGCCGGGTGCCACCATCCTGACGCTCGACCCGGCTGCCGCCTACGCCGGCCTGCTCGCGAAGCGCGAGGACATCCACTACGCCGTGGCGCACCCGTGCCACCCGTCGGTCTTCCTCGAGCGCACCACCAAGGAGGAGTGGGACGACACCTTCGGTGGCATCGCCGCCCCGCAGGAGGTCATCGCGGCCTTCGACGCGTCGGAGTCGCTCGGTGACCCGGACGACAGCGCCAAGGCGATCGCCGAGGCCGTCATCACCACCATGTACGCGCCGGTCATCCAGGTCCACTGGGTCACGGTCAAGCAGCTCGCCGTGCTCGAGCCGACCCTGGTCGAGACGATCGCGTGCATGATCGGCGACTTCCTCAACGACGCCCTCGAGGAGACCGTCACCGGTGTCGGCGTGCCCCGCGAGGCCGCCCGCGCCATGCTCTACGGCCACACCTGGATCGCGCTGACGAACGGCCTGCGCGGTTCGAACCCGTTCTCCGACGCCTGCCACATCGCGATGGGCTACGGCCGCGAGAAGCTCATCAAGGAGGACTGGAAGCAGGTCTTCGACGACAGCGAGCTCGACTCGGTCATCGCCAAGATGCTCAAGATCGACGCCGTCAAGCGCTGATCCCGGACCGGAACGCCCCGCCGACCCCTTCCGGCGGGGCGTTCCCCGTGTCCGGGCGACGCCGGCGCCGTCAGCCCCGCGCCGCGAGCAGCGCCCCGAGCGCCGCCGCCCCACGCTCGGCGTCCGGCACCGTCACCATCCGGGTGCCGCCACCGCGGAGCCGCGCGACCAGCCCGGGCCCGGAGCGCACGACGTAGGCGACGCCCCGTCCCGAGATCCGGTAGCCCCACCCGCCCCACTGCCCGGGCGACACCTGCTCCCACCCGCACGACTCGATACGGGCCAGCGGCACGCGCATGACCGGGATCCTGGTCAGCGTCGAGGTGAGCCGGAGCCCGCGGCGGTCCACCGTGACCTCGACCCGGGCGAGCACGAGGACCGCGAGCCCGGCCACGACGAGCAGCGCGCCGGTGACCACGGCGGTGCCGGGGCTCACGGACGCGGTGGTCCAGGCAGCCCAGACGCCACCGGCCAGCGAGGCGACGCCGACGAGCGCGAGCCACGGGCTCCCGATCCGCGCCCGCCACGCGACGTGGGCGTCCGGGCCGACGTCGAGCGGCGGCACGTCGCGCGCGGGGACCGGACCCGCCGCCCGGACGAGCGCGACGACGGACGGGGCGGCGACGAGGACGCTCACCGGCAGCACCACCAGCGCCCACCACATCGGGAAGACCGGGTCCGCGGTCGTCGTGTTCACGACGGCGACCGCGATCCACGCCGTGCCGAGCGTCCCACCCAGCAGGTTCGTGACCAGGAGCACGGTCGCCCACGTGCGTCGGTCCCGCGCGCGGAGCGCCCCGACCGCCAGCCCTGCGGCGAGCACGGCGAACGCGGTGGCGACCCAGAAGAAGGGCCAGGGTGACCCCCAGCCGTCGGCCGTGCCGTCGGCGCCGAAGTGCGTCGCCACCCGGGTCGGCAGTCCCGGACCGATCGAGAGTGCCGCGACGGCGAGTGCCACCACGACGAGCGCGCCGGGTGTCACCACCGCCACCCGTGCTCCGGTGCTCATCGGACGTGTCGTCATCGTGCCCCCTTGATCATCGCGTACAGGTCGTCGAGCGGGACCCCGAGGGTCTCCGCCTGGTCACGGAGCTCCGTCACGAGCGCGCGCAGCCGATCGAACGAGGCGTTCCCGGACCGCAGCACCGTCGCCCCACGACCGCGGCGCAGCTCGATCAGGCCGTCGTCCTGCAGCAGCGCGTAGGCGCGGAGCACCGTGTGCATGTTGACGTCGACCGCAGCGGCGAGCTCCCGTGCCGAGGGCAGCCGTTCACCGCTCCCCAGGTCACCGCGGGCGATCGCGTACCGGATCTGCGAGGCGACCTGCTCGGCGAGCGAGGCCCGTGCCCCGGGATCGACGGTGATCAACATGTTCGCATTGTATGCGAACAATCACCCCGCCGACCGGGGTACCGAGCAACGCGAGCAGTCCGTCCACGAAGCGCGGTTCGCCCGGCCGGCCCGCGCCAGCGGTCCTACGCGCGGGTAGCGTCCCGAGCACGGGGATCGTTCCGCGACCCGTCTCGACGTGGCCGTCCCGGGGGGAGTCGGTCACGATCCCGAGCGGGACGCCGTGACCAGGGAGCACGACATGCCGAACACCACGACCTACGAGTCGAACGACGACGTCCAGCCGGTCCGCGTGACGACCTACCGTCACCTGCGCAAGGCCACGCGGCGCGGATGGGCGCTGCCCACCGACGCCGAGCCCTCGCTCGGCGACCTGGTCCGCATCCGACAGAACCGGTCGACCGACCCGGAGCGCTCGCAGCGCTCGTGAGCGCCCGTTCGCCCCGCCACGAGGGCGGTCCTGTGACCACCATCAGGCCCGACGGGAGGCGCGGGTCGTCTCCGCCTCGCCGGCCCAGCCGTGGTCGCGTGGGTACCGTCGGGTGATGCACTCCGACACGTGCCCGACCGCCGACACCGCCGGGGTCGAGGTCGCCGTCCGCGGGGCCGGCGCGCCCGTCCTCGTCGTCCACGGCACCCCCGGCGGGATCGACGGTGCGCGCATCATGGGGCGGTTCCTGCCGTCCGACGGCTTCCGCGTCGTCGCCCTGTCACGGCCGGGGTACCTCGGCACGTCCCTCGATCCCGCGCGCGCCTCCCTCGACGACGAGGCCGACCGCTACGTCGCCGTGCTCGACCGCCTCGGCATCGACCGCGCCGCCGTCCTGGCGTGGTCCGGTGGGGGACCGGCCGCCTACCGGTTCGCGGCCCGGCACCCGGACCGGGTGCGGTCGCTCGTCGTCGCGGCGGGCCTCTCCGGCCGGTGGGTCCCGCCGAGCCCCGGGCCCCTCGAGTGGGTCGTGACGAGCACTCGGGTCGGGGCGGCCCTGGCGACCGTCGCGGCACGTCTCGCCCCGGCCACGGTCATCCGCGCTGCCGAGGCGGGCGTGAGCTCGCTCCGGGGCGCCGAGCTCCGCGACCACGTCCGCGGAGTGCTGGCCGATCCGGTCCGACGGGCCTTCGTGCTCGACCTCGCGACGACCGGCAACGCCTCCGGAGCCCACCGGCCCGGTTGGGACAACGACGTGCGGAACCTCGGCGCACTGACGGACCTCGGTCTGCGGGACGTCCACGTGCCCACGCTGCTCGTGCACGGCGACGCGGACACCGACGTCGATCCCGCGCACAGCGCCCGGGCCGCGGCGCAGGTGCCGGGGGCGGAGCTCGTCACGCTGCCCGGCGGGACGCACTTCGCCCTGTGGGCGCACCGCGACGCAGCGTCCGTGCAGGAGCGGGTCCGCCGGCACCTGCGGCTCGGTCTCAGCTGACCGGCGGCAGCGACAGTGCTCCGAGGAGCGCGTCGAGGGCCCGGTCGAGCTGCGGCATCGTGAGCGCGCCGTAGCCGAGCACGATGCCGGGCGGCGCACTGCCCGGTGCCACCTCGTACTCCGCGAGGGCACTGACGAGGACCCCGGCGCGTGCCGTCCGGTCCACCACGCCGCGTGCCGGCACCGGAGCCGACCACGTGACCACCGCGTGCAAACCGCCGTTCAGTGCCCGCGCCTCCAGGCCGGCGACCCCGCTGAGCCGCGTCGCGATGCGTTCCCGGCGGTGCGTGTAGTCCCGCCGCACACGGCCGAGGTGACGGCGCAGCGCGCCGGACCGGAGCAGGTGCGCGACCGCCACCTGGACGGGTTCCGCGACGACCGGCCCGCGTGCGGTCCTCGCAGCCACGACGGCGTCCGCTGCGGCACCGGCCGGCAGGACGACCCAGCTGCAGCGGAGCCGTGGGTCGAGTGTCTTCGAGAGCCCGCCGACGTGCACGACGACGCCTGCCGTGTCGAGGGCTGCCAACGCCGGCACGGGGCTGCCGCGGTGCCGGAACTCCGAGTCGTAGTCGTCCTCGACCACGACGGTGCCGGTCCGCGCAGCCCAGGCGAGCAGGCGTTGACGGCGTGCCACGGGCATGACGGATCCGAGCGGGTACTGGTGGGTGGGCGTGACGACGACGGCGTCCACGCTCCCGGCCGCGGCCAGGGCGTCGAGGTCGAGGCCGTCGTCGTCCAGCGGGACCCCGACCAGCACGGCCCCGGCGCTCGTCATCGCTCGGCGTCCGGAGCGGTAGCCGGGGTCCTCGACGGCGATGACCGGCGACCGACCGAGGTGGTTCCGGAGGCCCTCGACGATCAGCGACAGCGCCTCCGAGGTCCCGCCGGTCACGACCACCCGGTCGACCTCGGGTGCGAACCCCCGGCTCAGCCCGGCCTGGGCGGCGATCTGCGCGCGGAGTCCGGGCAGCCCGATCGGGTCCGACAGGGCGTTGCGGAGCGGGGCGTCGGCGGCGGCTCGCCAGGCGGCCCGCCAGTCGCGCTGCGCGATGGCGGTCACGGCCGGGATCCCGGGGCGGCAGTCGAGCAGGACGGCCCGATCCGTCGTGTCGGCCGGCGCGGTCCGGCTCCCGGCAGCGCCCCGGTCCGGGGACTCGACGGCCGACCCGGCGTGCCGGTCCGCCGGACCCGTCGACGGCGCGGCTGGTCGCCCGGCCACGCCGGGACGCACGGTTGCCGGCAACGATCCTTCAGCATCGAGGCCGGGCACGCCGTCGACCACCCGCGCCGCCGCGCCCTGTCGCGTCCGGATCCAGCCCTCGCCGTCGAGCTGCTCGTACGCGGCCACGACCGTGCCGCGCGCGACGCCGAGCTCGGCCGCCAGCGCGCGGGTGGCGGGCAGCGGGTCGCCGGGGCCGAGCGTGCCGTCGCGCACCATCGCACGCACGCGCGCGACCACACCCGCGGTCTTGCCGCGTCCACCGGCCGACTGGTCCACCTGACCACCCCCGATCTGGTCCACGGACCGGACCACCGACGACCCTAGCGTTGCCGGCATGCGCACCACGAGCCTCCCATCCGACCCGTCGCTGACCGTCCGGCGCCTGCGCGACCGGCAGTCCCACGACCCGGCGGACCTGTCCGCCGTCCTCGCCGAGGCGATCGTCGCCCACGTCGGCTTCGTCCGCGGCGGCCACCCGATCGTGCTGCCGTTCCTGTGCGGGGTCGGCGACCTCGGGGCCGGCCCCG